>ONKX01000009.1 GCA_900318555.1 uncultured Prevotellaceae bacterium
TTATCTATTCTCTGACTATTATTCCTTGAAACTTCCTACATTTCGAGGTCTTTGAATGAGATAGCGAACGCCATTTCTCTTGTCCACAATGTCTTTGGGTATCACACGAATGCGAAATCCAGCGACAAAGGTACGAAAATATTAGAGAAATAAGATACAAATAAGGAGTTTTTTACGCTTTGCGAACAAAAATCGAGGATTTTGCGAACAAAATGCAGATACAAAAGCCTTCAGGAGGTATGCACAATGTTCCATGAAATATCATTTTGTTCGCAAATTGTTCGCAAAAATAGAAATCAGCAACCTTCGACTGCTCGTAAGTTGCTGATTTTCAGTGTGGACCAGCCAGGGCTTGAACCTGGGACCTCCAGATTATGAGTCTGTTGCTCTAACCAACTGAGCTACAAGTCCAAAAAAGTGAAAAGTGAAGAGTGAAAAGTGAAAAATTTGCTTCCGCGCCCCAATTTTTACCTTTTTTTTGTAAATCTGACCCTTGGTCAAGGTACTTTCGCTCGAGAAAGCATAAGAAAAAATGGTTTTTCTTTTGCTCACTTAATTGTACTTTGACCCTTGGTCAAGGTAGGCTTCACCTCGGAAATAAAAGAAAAACGAGTTTTTTCTTTGTATTTCGCTCGGTTTGCACTACCTTTGCAACCGATTATGGATAAGAAACGACAAGGATTGAGTGCTGCGGAGGTGCTGATAAGTCGGGAGAAGCATGGGCAGAACGTGCTAACACCGCCGAAACGACCCTCGATGTGGCGACTCTATCTGGAGAAATACGAAGACCCGATGGTGCGCATCTTGTTGGTTGCAGCTGTCGTGTCGTTGATATTGGCCTTCGTGAAGCAGGACTTCCTGGAAACGGTGGGCATCATTGCCGCTGTGGTGCTGGCAACGACGGTGGGCTTCTACTTCGAGCGCGACGCAGCGCGTAAGTTTGACGTGCTGACGCAGTTGGGTGAGGAGCAGCCAGTGAAGGTGATAAGGAGCCTCACCCCCGACCCCAGCCTCACCCCTAACCCCTCTCCAAAGGGCGAGGGGGACTCTAAGGGCGAGGGGAGTGATCAGAAAGTGATGGAGATTCCGCGTCGTGACGTCGTGGTGGGAGATATCGTCATGGTAGAAACGGGCGACGAGATTCCTGCCGACGGACGGTTGTTGGAGGCCATCGATTTGCAGGTCGACGAGTCGAGCCTGACAGGCGAGGCGATGACCAATAAAGAGGTGAGAGGTGAGAGGTTAGAGGTGAGTGGTGAGGAGGCCTATGCGAAGGACCAGCTGTTGCGTTCGTCGATGGTGATGAGCGGTTCGGGACTCTACGTGGTAACGGCCGTTGGCGACGAGACGGAGATTGGCCACGTGGCACGCCAGTCGACGGAGATAACGGGTGTGAAGACTCCGCTGAACATCCAGCTGGACCGCTTGGCCAAGCTGATCAGCAAGGTGGGCATTGGGTTGTCAGCAGCAGCATTCGTAGTGTTCCTGGTGCACGACATCCTGACCAACGAGCTGTGGCACACGACGGACTATGTCGGCATGACGGAAGTGGTGCTGAAGTACTTTATGATGGCAGTGACGCTCATCGTGATGGCTGTGCCCGAGGGTTTGCCGATGGCCGTCACACTGGCTTTGGCGCTGAATATGCGGAGGATGCTGAAGTCGAACAATCTGGTGCGTAAGTTGCAGGCGTCGGAGACGATGGGTGCCGTGACGTGTATTTGTACGGACAAGACGGGCACGCTGACGGAAAACAGGATGACGGTAAGTGATGTCAGATGTCTGATGGATGATGGAAGAGGTTCAGACCTCAGCCCTCAGCCTTCAGACCTCTATAATGCTATTGCGCTGAATACGACGGCGACGCACGACGTGGGTAATCCCACGGAACAGGCCTTGCTGCGCTGGTTGGTGGCACAGGGAGTGGATTATCAGCAATTGCGCGAGGCTCACCCCATTACGGCCCGCGAGCCCTTTTCGACAGAGCGGAAATACATGTCGACCACCGTTGGCGACACGATATATATAAAAGGTGCGCCAGAGATCGTGATGGAGATGCTAGAGGTGAGAGGTGAGAAGCAAGAGGTGAGAGAAATGAAGGCAAAACTTCTTGAGTGGCAGCAGCATGCCATGCGTACGCTGGCTGTCGGTTGGAAATCACTCTCCTCTCACCCCTCACCCCTCACCTCAGGTATAGCTATTGTGGCCATTAGCGACCCGTTGCGTAAAGAGGTGCCTTCGGCTATCCGCCAATGCGGGCAGGCTGGCATCGACGTAAAGATCGTGACGGGCGACACAACGGCTACGGCGATGGAGATTGCGCAGCAATGTGGAATTATAGAGGTGAGAGGTGAGAGGTTAGAGGTAAGAGACAAAGCGTACATCACGGGTGCGGAGTTTGCAGCGTTGAGCGACGACGAAGCCTTGCAGATGGTGAAAGGCCTGAAGGTGATGTCGCGCGCCCGTCCGACGGACAAGCAACGACTGGTGGCCCTGTTGCAGCAACGTGGTGAAGTGGTGGCGGTGACGGGTGACGGCACCAACGACGCCCCAGCACTGAACCGCGCCCACGTAGGACTGTCGTTAGGCAGTGGTACGAGTGTGGCCAAGGAGGCCAGTGACATCACGCTCATTGACGACTCGTTTCGTAGCATTGTCCATGCTGTGATGTGGGGACGTTCGCTCTATAAGAACATCCAGCGTTTCATCTTCTTCCAGCTGGTGGTCAACGTGACGGCGTTGCTGTTGGTGCTTTGTGGTGCCTTTGTGGGTACGGAGATGCCGCTGACCATCACGCAGATATTGTGGGTGAACCTGATTATGGACACCTTTGCCGCTATGGCGCTGGCCTCGTTGCCGCCATCGAGGGAGGTGATGCAGGAACGGCCCCGCTCGCAGGATGCGTTTATCATTACGCGTCCGATGATACGAGGTATTGGCATCATTGGCGGACTGTTCTTTGTGGTGACGTTCGCCCTGCTCTACTATTTTGAGCGCATAGCCGGCGTCGACCCCAAGGAACTGACCATTTTCTTCTGCATCTTTGTCATGTTGCAGTGGTGGAACTTGTTTAATGCCCGCAGTCTGGGTTCGTGCCATTCGGCCTTCCGTAGGTTGTGGGCGTGTCGCGGATTCCTGTTCGTGCTGGCAATGGTGCTGGCAGGCCAGTGGCTCATCGTCACCTTTGGCGGAAAGATGTTCCGTACCGTACCGCTCGAATGGCCGTGCTGGGGTTGGATCATCCTTGGAACGTCGCCTGTTCTCTGGGTAGGCGAAGTGTATAGATTAATCGTCAGAATGAGAAAGGCATGAAGGGATATGTAGCAACGATAGGCATGTTCGACGGTGTTCACCGCGGTCACCAGTTTGTATTGCACGAAGTGGTGAGCGAGGCTCGTGCGCTGGGGTTGCAGTCGCTATGCATTACGTTCGACCACTCGCCCCGTCAGGAACAGGTGCTGACGCCGTTGGAGCAGAAAGTCAGGCTTATCCGTCAGACAGGTATCGACCGCGTGGAAGTGTTGGCATTTACCCCTGAACTGAAGGCCCTGACGGCAAGGGAGTTTATGGAACAGATGCTGAGAGGCCAATGGAGCGTTCGCGTGCTTTTGACGGGTTACGACAACCGCTTCGGACACAACCGCGAGGAAGGTTTCGACGATTACGTGCGCTACGGACAGGAGCTGGGCATCGAGGTGCGCCAGTTGCGTGCTGAGGGAGCAATCAGCAGTTCCATCATCCGCCAGCTGATAGCCGAAGGCAATATCAGCAAGGCCAACGAACTGCTGGGCCATCCGTATGCGTTGCTGGGTCGCGTCGAACACGGCGAGCATATTGGTACACAGATGGGTTTCCCTACGGCAAATATCGTGGCAGACGACCAGCGACAGCTAATACCCGCCTCAGGTGCCTATGCCGTGAAAGTAAGCATAGGCGACGACGCAACGTGGAAAGCAGGCATGATGAATATCGGCACCCGTCCGACGTTCGACGGAAACCACCAGACGTTGGAGGTGAACATCTTTGATTTCGACGAAGACCTCTATGGCAAGTCGTTGTGTGTCGAGTTTGTCAGCAGGCTACGCGAAGAGCGCCGGTTTGACAGTATGGAAGCCCTGCGCGAACAGTTAGAAAAAGACGAAATACAAGCTAAGAAAGAATTATTATGAAGAAAGCATTAAGCTATCTGCTTATCTTTATCGGCATCCAGTTGCTTGGTGGTGCCATTATACAAACGGTTTGGAGCCTTGTTACCCATAGTAGCGACAAGACGGCCGCCATGCTGATTACCCTGACGGCTATATGTGCCGTGCTGGTCATCGTAGTATTCCTATGGACCCGTTTCGCCGTCGTGTCGCCCAAGTGGTTGCGCACGCGGCCCTGGACGGTGCTTGCGTGGAGTGTGGTGGCGTCGTTGGGAGCACTCATCCCTTCTATATGGATGCAGGAACAGATGCCCGAACTGCCCAACTTGATGGAGAACGAATTTGACACCATTCTGGGAACGCCCTGGGGTTATCTGACCATTGGTCTGTTAGCCCCGCTGAGTGAGGAAATCGTGATGCGTGGTGCCATTCTGAAGGAGTTGCTGAAGTCGCAGAAACTTTCCGTTTGGGGCGCCATAGCCATCTCGGCAGCTATGTTTGCCCTCATCCACATGAATCCAGCACAGATGCCTCATGCCTTTATCATCGGACTGCTGCTGGGATGGATGTATTGGCGCACGGGGTCGATACTGCCGGGAGTGGCCTATCACTGGTCAAACAACAGCGCAGCATTTGTGATGTACGCCCTATATCCCAATCCCGACATCAAACTCGTTGATATCTTCAAGGGGTCGGAAATGCATGTGGTGTTAGCGGTATTCTTTTCGCTGCTCATCCTCCTGCCGGCTATCTACCAGCTCCACCTGAACATGAAAAGAGCTGACGAGCGCTAAGCGCGTAGAAAACAAGAATACGGGCTGCCCCTGACTCATCAGATCGGGCAGCCCGTACTGGTTTCATGGAAATGTGTTTTGAATAAACTTGATTAATAATATAGAGAAAGCATAGAAATATAATCTCAGTCGGTAGGCAGAGCCGGAGCCAGCACCTTGGTGCTATCGCCAGTCATCTCACCCACGTTAGCCACCTGCACAGGGCTTACCGCCGCTACGGTATCAGCGTCCTGCAGGTTGTTGGCATAGTCGTCAGGAGTGTTCCATGTGGAATCCCATGGAGCCTGAGCGGCATTGCCAAGGGTGAGGATGATGGCCACAACAGCTGCGGCCTTGAAGAGTGGCATCAGTCGCTGGGTGAGTGTCACCGTGCGAGCCTTCTCGCTCTTGGGAGCGCGCTCTTCGTTTACCATTTCAAGCATACGGGCATCGAAGTCGTCGCCCAACGTCTGGTGGCTTGCCTCGTCGGCAAAGAGTGCGCGCATAGGTTCCATCTCCGCAGGGATATTCTCCTGACGGAAGAAGGTACGCAGGATGCTCTCCTCTTCGAGGGTGGTCTCCGCGTTCCAATAACGCTCCATGAGTTGTTCGATGTACTTGTAGTCCATATTGCTTTGCTTTTGGCCTTTGGCTATTCGCTTTTGGCCGTTCTCTATATTAAAGACGTTTGTCAAAACAAAAAGTTACAGGAATTTCTTAAATTTTTCGCGAATTGTTTGTCGGGCCCTGAAAATATTGACTTTCACCTGTTCCTCAGTGATGTCGAGAATGGTGGCAATGTCCTTATAGCTCTTGCCCTCCATATCGCGTAATTGCATGCAACTGCGTTGTTTTTCAGGCAATGCGTTGATGAGTTGTCGCACCAGTCGGATCCTATCGTTCTGGATGGTTTGTTCCTCTGGATTGGAAGCCACACGTTGGTCGTGAGGTTGGATGGACGCATCCAGCGACTGCGTCTGGTTATCCATGCGTCGTGCCTTGTCGAGCGATAGGTTACGGCAGATGGTCAGACAGAAGGCTTCTATCGAGTCTATCTGTTCCCAACTGTCGCGTTTGTTCCATACCTTCATCATTGTTTCCTGCACCACATCCTCCGCCTCCGCAGGATTCATCGTGATGCGGAGTGCCATTCTGTAGAGCTCATTCTTCAGCGGCAGGATGTCGGACTGGAAATTAATCATTGGCAATTCTCTCTTTAAGAGTGTGGCGTTGCGAGGGCAGTTGGCTTTTGGCAGTTAGCAGTTAGATTTAATCATAGTTCCGTGCTGGCCGTCAATGGCTGTTGCGAGGGTGATAATCACCTTCGAGACGCCAGCATCGACAGCACTGAGGGCATTTTCGATTTTGGGTAACATACCGCCGCTGATAGTACCGTCGGCTTTATACTTTTCAAATAACGTACGCGTAATGACGGGAATCACTGAGTCGTCGTCATCAGGATTCGAGAGCACACCTTTCTTTTCGAACGAGAAGATCAGCGTCACGTCGTAGTGTTGAGCCAGTGCTTTTGCCGTCTCTGAGGCGATGGTGTCGGCATTGGTGTTGAGGATATGCCCCTCGCCATCGTGAGTCAGTGGAGCCATCACGGGCGTGATGCCAGCCTCGATGAGCCGACTCAGCATGTGGCTATCAGCGCGGTCAACGTCACCCACGAAGCCGTAGTCGACGGGTAAACCGTCGACCACTTTGATGGGGCGTTTGTGACTGCGGATAACGTCGGCATCAGCACCCGTAAGACCAATCGCGTTGACGCCATTGGCCTGCAAACGAGCCACAAGGTTCTTGTTGACCAAACCACCATACACCATCGTCACCACCTCGAGCATATCGCTGTCCGTAATGCGTCGTCCGTTGACCATCTTGGTCTCGATGCCGAGTCGTTCTGCCATCTTGGTAGCTTTACGACCTCCACCGTGTACCAAAACCTTACGTCCCTCGATGGCCGAGAAGTTGCGTAACAACTGAGAGAGCTGCAGTTCGTCCTCGACCACAGCTCCTCCTACTTTTACTATCGTTAGTTTTTCTTTCATATTCCAGTTGTTCTAGATGATCTAGATGTTCTCGTTATTCTAGATAAGTATAACCATAAAGTCCCGACCGGTAATTGCTGAGGAACTCTTTGCCTTCTTCGAGGGTAATCTTGCCAGTCTTGACGCTCTTGGCCACCCAGATTTCCAGTTGACGCACCAGTTTTTTGGGATTATACTGTACGTACTCCAAAACCTCCTCGACAGTCTCACCGTCGAATACCTGGTCGACATGATAGCCTCCGTCCTTTACGGAGATGTGGACGGCAGTGGTGTCGCCAAAGAGGTTGTGCATATCGCCTAAGATTTCCTGATAGGCTCCCACGAGGAATACGCCCAGATAGTATTTCTCGTTACGTTTCAGTGCATGAACGGGCAGTGAGTGCGAGTTATGGCGGTTGGTGGCGAAGTTGGCAATCTTGCCATCCGAGTCGCACGTGATATCCTGAATGGTGGCATTACGCGTAGGACGCTCGTTGAGGCGCTGAATGGGCATAATGGGGAATATCTGGTCGATGGCCCACGAGTCGGGCAATGACTGGAATAGCGAGAAGTTGCAGAAATACTTGTCTGCCAACAACTTGTCGATATTCATCAGTTCTTCAGGCACGTGCTTCAAGTTCTTGGCCAAAGCGTGAATCTCGTGACACACGCTCCAATACATGGCCTCAATCTCAGCGCGCGTCTTCAGGTCAACGATACCGTGTGCAAAGAGGTCGAGAACTTCTTCACGAATCTGTTCGGCATCGTGCCAGTCCTCGAGTACATTGCGAGGCGACAGGTTGTCCCAAATCTCATAGAGGTCCTTCACCAACTGGTGTGAGTTCTCGTCAGGCTCAAACTCCTCAGGCATCTCAGGCAACGAAGCTGTCTCCAGCACATCAATCACCAACACAGAATGATGAGCAGCCAGCGAACGGCCACTTTCCGTAATCAGGTTGGGGTGGGGGATTTCGTTGCGGTTGGCAGCATCCACAAAGGTGTAGATACAGTCGTTGACATATTCCTGGATAGAGTAGTTGACACTACTCTCACTGGAAGGAGAACGTGTGCCGTCGTAGTCGACACCCAGACCACCGCCGCAGTCGACAAAGTCAACGTTATAGCCCATCTTATGCAGTTGCACATAGAACTGCGAGGCTTCGCGCAGAGCCGTCTGGATACGACGAATCTTCGTAATCTGAGAACCGATATGGAAATGGATGAGTCGCAGACAGTCTTTCATGTCCTTCTTCTCTAGCAGGTCGAGCGCCTCCAGAAGTTCTGCACTGGTCAGTCCGAATTTCGAAGCGTCGCCACCACTCTCTTCCCATTTTCCAGCACCCGAAGAAGCCAGTTTGATGCGGATACCGATGTTGGGACGAACGCCCAGTTTCTTGGCCTCACGGGCAATGATATCAAGTTCGTTCAGTTTTTCAACGACGATGAAGATACGCTTGCCCATCTTCTGTGCCAACAGGGCCAGTTCGATATATGACTGATCCTTATAGCCATTACAGATGATGATAGAGTCGCTCTGACACTGAACGGCAATGACAGCATGCAGTTCAGGTTTCGAACCAGCCTCAATGCCCAGGTTGAACTTACGTCCGTGGGAGATGATTTCCTCGACGACGGGCTGCATCTGGTTGACCTTGATGGGGAACACCACATAGTTTTCGCCCTTATACTCATACTCCTCGGCAGCTTTCTTGAAACAGCTCCACGTTTTCTCGATACGATTGTCGAGAATATCAGGGAAGCGCAGCAATACTGGTGACTGAACGTCGCGCAGCGACAGTTCGTCCATCACTTCGCGCAGGTCAATCTGCGTGCCGTCCTTACACGGTGTCACATAGACGTTACCTTCGTCATTGATACCGAAGTAACTGGTGCCCCAGCCGTTGATGTTGTAGAGCTCCTTGGAGTCATCGATGGTCCATTTCTTCATTGTAATATCAGGAATGTTAGAGTTGTTTATTTATAGGTTTAACAGGGAACGAAGAGACGCTACGCTGATGCTAATCTTGTCATAGTCGTCAAGCACGTTGACATCAAGGGTATAGCGCGCTTTCTGATAGAACGGTTCGCGCTGCTCCAGATGTTCTGTGATATAGGCTATCAATTCCTCAGCGCTCTTGCCTTTCAGCAACGGACGCTCAATCTTAGCCATCAGCAGATGCTTGTAAAGTGTTTCGGGAGTAGCTTTCAGATAGACGACGTCACCTTGTTGATTCAGGTAGTCCATATTGTCGAAGAAGCAGGGAGTTCCGCCACCACAGCTGATGATGACGTCCTCAAATTCTGCCACCTCGTGCAACATGTTATGTTCTATCTTGCGGAAGCCCTCTTCACCTTTCTCGGCAAAGATCAGCGACACCGTCTTGTGCATACGGCTCTCGATATACCAGTCCAAATCGTAGAACATCATGCCCGTCTCTTTCGAGAGAGCCTTGCCTACGGTCGTCTTGCCGGAACCCATGTATCCAATGAGGATGATGCGTCTCATTTCTTCTGCTTTTCGATGATTTCCATGCACTGGTCAAAGGTCAGCTTCGAAGCTGTGGCATGCATAGCCTTGGGGATGCGATAGTTCTTGCCGTCGAAGGCGATATAGGGACCGTAGCGACCGTTGAGGATTTGCATCTTACCGTCAGCATCAAACGACTTCAGGTGTTTCTCTGATTCCTGCTGACGTTTCTCCTTAATGAGTGCGATGGCATTCTCCAGGGTAATATCCATAGGGTCAACGTCCTTGGGCAGAGAGGTGTACTTCTTCTGGTGGAGCACATAGGGTCCAAAGCGTCCTGTGCCAATAACTACAGGCGAGCCTTCGAAATCGCCCAGCGTACGAGGCAACTGGAACAATTCCATAGCCTCCTCCAACGTGATGGACTCAATGCTCTTTTCGCTAGGCATCTGGGCAAAACGGGGTTTTTCGGTATCGTCGGCAGCACCAATCTGAACGACAGGTCCGAAACGTCCAATCTTGACAAAGACGGGACGACCGCTCTTGGGATCGTTACCCAATTGGCGCTCACCGGCCTTATGTTCCTGACGGGCGTTCATGGTCTTCTCGACAGTAGGTTCGAACTTCTTATAGAAGCTCTTCATCATGTCTGTCCACTTCTCATCACCTTCGGCAATTTTATCGAAGTTCTGTTCCACCTTAGCAGTGAAGTTGTAGTCCATAATAGTTGGGAAGAACTTCATCAGGAAGTCGTTCACAACGATACCAATATCGGTAGGCAACAACTTGCCCTTATCAGAGCCGGCCATCTCCTTACGCTTCTTCTGAGTGACCACCTTGCCTTTCAGCGTATCGATGGTGTAGAAGCGCTCCTCGCCCTTCTTGTCGCCTTTATGTACATATTCACGTTGCTGGATGGTGGAAATGGTTGGAGCGTAGGTCGAAGGACGACCAATGCCCAGTTCCTCCAGCTTATGAACGAGCGAAGCTTCCGTATAGCGTAACGGACCTTGACTGAAACGCTCTGTAGCCTGGATTTCGCGACGAGTCAGTTCCAGACCTTTTTTTAAAGGAGGCAGCACGTGGCTTTCTTCTTCCTGTTCGTCGTCATCCACTGACTCACGATAGACCTTGATGAAACCGTCGAATTTAACCACTTCGCCTTGAGCCACAAAGAATTCTTCGGCACCGCTGACAGTGATGTTTACGGTGGTTTTCTCTATTTCTGCATCAGCCATCTGACTGGCAATAGTACGTTTCCAAATCAGCTCGTAGAGTTTCTTTTCCTGCGAAGTGCCTTCAATGGTGGCGTTTTCCATATAGGTAGGACGGATGGCTTCGTGAGCCTCCTGAGCACCTTTCGAACTGGTATGATACTGACGCACTTTGCTATATTCTTCGCCATAGAGTTTCGTAATTTCCTCCTTGCTGGCATTGATACACAAGCCAGAGAGGTTGACGGAGTCTGTACGCATATAGGTAATCTGTCCGTGCTCGTACAAATGCTGGGCAATAATCATCGTCTGGCTGACGGTAAAGCCCAGTTTGCGGGCAGCTTCCTGTTGAAGCGTCGACGTGGTGAAGGGGGGAGCGGGAGTGCGCTTCATGGGTTTCTTGACCACAGATTCGATAGTGAATGTAGCATCCTTGCACTTCTCCAGGAAGTGTTCCACTTCCTCGTGGGTTTTCAGACGCTGGGCAAGTGTGGCCTTGACCTCTGTCTGCGAACCATCGGCATTGGTAAGGGCAAAAATACCATTGATGCTATAGTATGGCTCGCTGTTGAAACTCTGGATTTCACGCTCGCGCTCAACTATTAGACGTACAGCAACACTCTGCACACGACCAGCTGACAAGGCTGGTTTTACCTTACGCCACAATACTGGCGAGAGTTTGAAGCCCACCAAACGGTCAAGTACGCGACGAGCCTGCTGGGCATTCACCAGATTCATGTCCAAATGACGCGGAGTCTCAATGGCCTTCAGGATAGCCGGCTTTGTGATTTCGTGGAAAACGATACGGTTGGTTTTCTTTTCATCCAACCCCAGCACTTCACACAGGTGCCAAGAGATGGCTTCTCCCTCGCGGTCTTCATCGGATGCCAACCAAATCTTCTCGGCTTTCTCAGCATTCGTTTTCAGTTCCTTGACGAGTTTAGCCTTTTCCTCAGGAATCTCGTATTCAGGTTCGAGGGTATCTGTATCGATACTCATCTCTTTCTTCTTCAGGTCGCGGATGTGACCATAGCTCGACATTACCTTATACTCCTTTCCCAGGAACTTTTCAATGGTCTTAGCCTTTGCAGGCGACTCTACGATTACCAAATTCTTTTGCATATACTTGTCTTTATTTTATTTCTTCTCGACTTTCGGGCTGCAAAAGTAGAGAAAAGTTTTGGTTACACCTTATTTATATAGAAGATTTTTAGATTTCTTAACATTTTCGCTTACTTAATATTTTCTCCCATCCTTAAGGATGACGACAAAAACGGCCTTTGTCAGTCTTTTAAATAAAGAACAAAAAACGTATGAAAAGAATACTGATGATGCTTTGCCTGATGTTGTCGATATTTTTAGCACAGGCAGCAAACAAGCCATGGGACAATGGCAAGTTAAAGGTATCGGATAACCAGCGTTATCTGCAGTTTGAGAACGGACAGCCCTTCTTTTGGTTGGGCGAGACGGGGTGGTTGTTGCCAGAACGACTTGACAGGGCTGAGGCTGAGTGGTATCTGCAAAGCTGTGCAAAGGCAGGCTATAACGTTGTGCAGGTACAAACGATTGATGGCGTTCCTGCTTACAACATCTATGGTCAGATGTCGAATATCGATGGCTGGAACTTCAAGGACATTAATCAGAAGGGTGTATATGGCTATTGGGACCACATGGACTATATTGTCGATATGGCCGCCCAGCACGGTATCTATATCGGAATGGTGTGCATCTGGGGTGGACTGGTGAAGGATGGCAAACTAAGTGTGGAGGATGCTAAAAAGTATGGCACCTTCCTCGCCAACCGTTATAAGAACAAGAAGAACATCATTTGGTTTATGGGTGGCGATATTCAAGGCGACATCAAGCCTGAGGTTTGGGAAGCATTGGCAACAACCATCAAGTCAATAGATAAGAACCACCTCATGACCTATCATCCCCGTGGACGCTATACTTCTGCCAAATGGTGGTCAAAAGCCTCATGGATTGACTTCCATACTTTCCAAAGCGGACATCGCCGCTACGGACAGCGTATGGGTAATGCAGACTATCCTATTCCTGACAATACGGAGGAGGACAATTGGATGTATGTCGACTCCACGTGGAAGTATAACCCCATCAAGCCAGTGCTGGATGCTGAGCCTTCATACGAGGACATCCCGATGGGTCTGCATGACGCTAACGAGCCGCGTTGGAAGGATTACGATGTGCGCCGCTATGCTTATTGGAGCGTGTTTGCCGGTAGCTGTGGACATACTTACGGTCATAATGCCATCATGCAGATGCTGAAGCCCGGCTATCCCACGAGTTATGGTGATGCTGGTGACGTGAAGGCGTGGTATCAGGGGCTGAAAGATCCTGGGTACAACCAGATGCAATATCTGAAGCGTCTCATTCTGTCGTTCTCTGACCCGAAGTCAGAGTGTGGCGGTGCGAATCCCTATTTTGAGCGTGTGCCAGATCAAAGTGTTATCTTGGAGAATGGTGAGAAATACAATCGCCTGATTGCAACGCGTGGCAACGATTATCTGCTCGTCTATAATTACAATAATAACAACATGAAACTCGACCTGACGAAGATCTCGGGCGAGAAGAAAAATGTGTGGTGGATGACGGCTGCCACAGGCAAGCTGAAGTATCTTGGTGAATTTGACAACAAGGTGCTCACCTTTCGCTATCACCCACAGTCAGCTCGCGTAGAGGATGGTGTGCTTATCGCCATTGACAGCAGCAAGGACTATTTGAAGAAAGGCCAGACGGAACTGTCGCCAGACGGTTATAAGGCGAAGGAACGCGACTTGAATGAATGAACCACGGATTATACGGATGAAGAAACTTCTCATTATATTGTTTGCCCTGCTGCCCTTGTTGACTTTTGCTAAAGTGGAGGTGACGAACCTGCGCGTTGAGAACTTGGACAAACCGCTAGGCATTGACACCAGTGAGCCTCGTTTCTCGTGGCAGATTACCAGCGATAAAAGAAATGTGCGCCAAACGGCTTATCAGATAGTTGTCAGCGGCGACCAAGGCGAGTTGTGGAACTCCGGGCGTGTGGAGAATGACCAACAGTTGTGGGTGCGTTATAGTGGCTCTAAGTTAAAGAGCAGCACACACTGTACGTGGAAGGTAAAGGTTTGGACCACAGTTGGTGAGTCCGATTGGAGTAGCGACGAGTGTTTCAGTATTGGATTGCTCGACGAAGGTAAATGGACGGGCTATTGGATAGGCTTGGAACAATTGTTGCCTGGTGAAGAAAGAGGAATGCACACACGTATGGCTGCACGCTACCTGCGTAAGGAGTTTCAGTTGAAGGACAAAGCAATAAGGCGAGCAACGGCCTACGTCGCCGGCATTGGATTGCACGAATTCTACGTCAATGGTCAGCGCATGGGCGACAGAGTACTGACGCCTGTACCCAGCGACTATCGGAAGACCATCTATTACAATACGTATGACGTGACGGAAAGCATAGAGAAATATCCCCTAATGTGTGAGGGAACGGGTAAATGTCTCTGTCTCGGTATCGTCTTGGGCAACGGGCGTTACTTCCCCATGCAACAGCATAAGCCGTATAAGATTCATACCTTTGGCTACCCCAAGTGTCGCATCAATGTCATTGTGGAATATACTGACGGAACTATCCAGCGTTTGCAGACGGACGACAAGGGTTGGAAGATTACCGCTGACGGCCCTATTCGCGCCAACAACGAATACGACGGAGAGGAATATGACGCTCGCATGGAGATGCTGGGTTGGAGTGAGGTAGGCTATGACGATTCGAAATGGCTGAAGGCTGAACGAACGGACATTCCTCAGGCTTATCTTCGTGCTCAGATGACGGCAGGCATGAAGGTGCTGCAACAAATACGACCCGCATCCATAAAAGGAAATCTCGTTGAAATCGGCCAAAATATTGCAGGATGGCTGAAAATTCGTGTTCGTGGACAAAAGGGTGACACCATCCGTATCGTCTATGCTGAGAAACTGAATAACGATGGAACTTTATATCGTGACAATTTCCGCAATGCCCGTTCGACAGACATTTACGTCTGCAGTGGCGAGGAAGGAGCAGAAGGCCGTTGGTGGACGCCGACATTCGTCTATCATGGTTTCAAGTATGCAGAAGTTGTTGGACTGAAAAATGCAAAAAACGACGATTTCATCGCAGAAGTGGTAGCTGACGAAATGGCGACCACGGGTCATTTCGAGTGTTCTGATACCATCCTGAACAAAGTGATGAGGAATGCCTGGTGGGGAATTCTTGACAACTACAAAGGACTGCCTGTCGACTGCCCGCAACGTGACGAACGCCAGCCGTGGCTGGGCGACAGGACGATGGGTTCGTTGGGCGAGTCGTTCTTATTTGACAACGAGCGTCTTTATACTAAATGGATGCGTGATATCTGTGAGGCCCAGCGCACGGATGGGTGCATCCCTGACGTAGCACCAGCCTTCTGGAACTATTATAGCGACGATGTGTCGTGGGCAGCAGCCTTGCCTTTTGGATGCGATATGCTGTGGCGACAATACGGCAACCGCGAGGCCATTGACAAGAGCTATCCTGCCATCAAGAAATGGGTACAGCACATCATTGAGGAATACTCCAAGGACGGTATTATCCATTGTGGGAAGTATGCCGACTGGTGTGTTCCTCCTGAAAAATTGGAACTCATCCACTCGCAAGATCCTGCACGACAGACGGATGTCACGCTCATCTCCACAGCATATATCATTCGTACGTTGCAACTGATGGAGCAGTGGGGTTATGAGAAGGAACTGTGGCGCCCCATCCGTGAACAGATGACAGAGGCTTTCAACAGGCAGTTCCTGACCATCAGGCGAGGTACCAGTCCTCGTCCTGGTCACGTGCTCTATCCTGACTCAATATATTATGGTAATAATACGGTGACGTCGAATGTGCTGCCGCTGGCGCTGGGTATTGTGCCTGACGACTGCAAGGAAGATGTAGTGAAACAGATTGTAGAAAACATCTGTGTTCAAAATAAAGGCCACGTGTCGTGTGGCGTTATTGGTATCTCTTGGCTCTTCAGAGGTCTGAGCGATAATGGTTTCAGCGATGTAGCCTACCTCTTGGCCACACAGCGCACCTACCCCTCGTGGGGTTATATGACGGAGCAGGGGGCGACGACCATTTGGGAATTATGGAATGGCGATAAGGCCAATCCTAAAATGAACTCAGGCAACCACGTGATGCTGTTAGGTGACCTGCTTACGTGGTGCTACCAATATTTAGGAGGAATACGAAGCACAGATGCTTACAAACATATTGTACTGAAGCCTGCCTTCGACATCCAAGACTGCGAGTGGGCGAATGTAAGTTTTGATTCACCCTACGGAAGCATTACAAGTCACTGGAAGAAAAACCTGCAGCACCTCGAGTGGCACGTTGTGATTCCCTGCAACACTACAGCCACTGTCTATCTGCCTGATGGTACAACAAAAGAGATTGGTTCTGGTGCATACGACTTTAGCTGCGACATTCCTACTTCGCATCCTGCTATCTTGAAGGATGAGTTCCTCTACGAGCGAACCTTCTTCCCAGAGGCTCACGCCTCAACCATTGTGGAGACGAAGAAAGGCGACTTAGTGGCAGCATACTTTGGTGGCACACACGAGAAAGATCCGGATGTCTGCATCTATGTGAACATCAAAAAGAAAGGCTCGGACACGTGGAGCACTCCAATATTGGCTGCTGATGGTGTGTTAGATCTCAACGACCCTCGCGCCAAACTGGCAGGTCTTTCTGGTATGAAGGACGACACGACACTGGCAACTGCGGGACCAATTCGTCGTGTGTTTTGCGGTTTGGCCGCAAAGAAAGGCACACGCGACGAGGATACCTACGATTACATTACCAAGACCACCCGCCTACAGAATGTTCCCACGACGCTGAAGCGCAAGTCGTGCTGGAATCCTGTCCTCTATGAAATGCCCAATGGCGAGTTGTGGCTTTTCTTTAAGATAGGCAGTAGCGTAGGTGACTGGACGGGTTGGCTGGCAAAGTCGAAAGACGGAGGCAAAACATGGAGTGATAAAGAGCCCCTGCCTTTCGATAGCGAAGGAAGAGCTTTCCTCGGCCCCATCAAGAACAAACCCGAACTGATTGGTAATCGTCTGCTCTGTGGCTCAAGCACTGAGGGTGATGGTTGGCGTTTCCACATGGAGATTTATAATCTAGATACCAAACAATGGAAATATGTACCGGTGGAAAGTACGGAAGCCATTAAAACGGATGACAACGAACGTCACCCCATTGACTGCATCCAGCCATCTATCCTGAAACTGAAGGATGGTCGCCTGCAGGTGCTGATGCGTACACATAATGCCCGTCTGGCAACGTCGTTCTCGTCGGACAATGGCGATACTTGGACGCCTGTGACACTCACAGAAGTGGTGAACAACCAGAGTGGAACAGATGCTGTGACGCTGAGGGACGGTCGCCACGCACTCATCTATAATAATTTCGAGACGTTACCGCTGACCAAGAAAGGTGTGCGCACCCCTTGCTCTATTGCACTCAGTGACGATGGCCTGCATTGGCGCCACGTACTGACGTTGGAGGACTCACCCATCGACCAATACAGCTATCCTGCCATCATCCAAGGTCGTGACGGCACACTACACTGTCTTTACACATGGCGACGACAGCGTGTTGCTTACAAGCAAATAGACTTGCAGCAACTGCATTAAGATAAAAGCTGTTAGAATATCCAGACTTGACTTTCATCGGGGAAGAAGTACCAGTCAAGGGCAGCCTTGTGGTTTTCCACCCATGCGCCAAACGCGTGGCCTGAGGTTTTATAAGCTCCATCACTGAATACCACACCCGTATCCGTGCGTTTGTAGAAGCCAATCTGCACACCTTCCAGCGGATATTTGAAGTCGTTAGAAGGAACCAGCAATGCCCAGGGCAGGTCCTTGATTTTGAACTCTACCTGATAGTTATACAGCACTTGGGAAGCTTTCAGCTCGTCGAGATGGACTTCATATACGCCACCGTTGTAGTTTTTGACGATAAACGGGTCGATTTCTTCGAGCGTTATATTATCAGCTATTCCAGATTCCTTGAAATGGATGATATAGCTCTGGGTGACAGGAGTTCTCGATTCATACTCTTGGCTAGCGTCCAAAGACGTATTATAATACTTACGTAAGGATATTGCTCCCGTGTTTTCCATGGTGGATTGATAGGGGTCCATTGCCCAGTGAGCATCGGCACACACGGTGATGACGGGTTGATTCTTCGTACTACAAATCAACAGGTCGTAGTTGTGTACCAGATTCTTCGAACCCGCTGGCAAATTGTCGTTAAACGTCTTGCCGTTGGCAGTCGTGACGCTATCAATATCGTCAAATTTGCAACCCATCACTCTGAAATATCCGGCAAGCTGTTCATTACAGCCCACAGCCGACAGCGTAACGTGAACCACCACTTGCTTGGGCGTTGTATGCTCCACACTGATACGGTACACGAGATCGTTGTAATCGTAGTCTCCCACCAATGGAAAGTCCTTTTCATAAATATAGGAATAGGTCTGTGGTTTCAAGGTACCAATCGGAGTTCCTGTATTGATACCGCCCGAGAAGTTAACCTCCGTCTGTGTTACAGGGAATGATTTTACGTAGTATTCGCCATTTGTATCGACGAGTGCTGCATAGAGCGTAGTCTGTGTCATGGGCACACTGACCATCATCTGCTTCGACTCCCCTTTGGCAATCACACCTTCGTTCATTATTTCGGCTTTCTTGCTGGACAGCGGGTTGGCAGTCAGCAACATCACCTTCTCGACATCCAGATTGACATTGGCAGTAATCTTATACGAGCGTTCTTCCGTCAGTCTCCACTGGTGATATTGGTCCACGCTGTCTACTGGAGAATTGTATTTGATGTATTCCTCATATTTCTCCTCGTCATAATAGTTTGTTGTACAAGCTATCGTGCTCAGAAGCGCCATCGCTCCCAAAGCCGTCTTTATCAGTGAATGGGTCATTTTCATCTTGCTTTATTCAATAAAGTGTTTTAATTTGGTTCCAAAATTACTATTTTGGCTCCAAAATTACAAAATAATATAGACAAATGACCATTATTTTCTGCAATTTTATAGATTTTAACACTAAAATGCATTTACTTAGCAAAATTCTTTGTATTTTTGCACCATCAATTGATAATTAAGTTACGTAACAAGACAAAATTAAAATTTTATGAGCGGAATGAAAAAGTTTTTTGGTTTAGGATTATTGGCTCTGCTCACGACAGCCTATTTTACATCCAGTTGTTCGCGCGATGATTTCTCGGGTTCTATGATTGAGGCCAAGAAGGAGGCTTTTAACAGTGTTTTCATAGAAACATACGGTGAGCCAGACCCCCAGCATAACTGGGGCTTCGGATCTGGCATTTCAACTCGTGCGTTTACGCGTGCGGCAGAACCTAGGGCAAATGAATGGGCAGCAACCTATAAGGTACCCCCTGCATTGACTGAAGGCCAGAAAAATCGTGTTATGAAGTATTTCCAGTACAACCAGAATCCTGGTGGTACAACGATGAACTATACTAACTATTTTGTACAGCAGGTGTATAAGGGTGGAGATGACCCCCTCACTGAACATGTTGGGACGGGTACTTATTCTCCTGAGCAATATCTAGCGGCCAACCAAGAGACATATATTACTGGTGGTAATAATATGGATAAGCTGACTGCTGGTACACAGCATGAGCACGTCTATAATTTCAACTACGGTGATTGCGGATGGAACAATGATGTGCTTGACAATGATCAGCCTATTAATAATGGCTCTACGCACAGCGACCAGATTATGCTGATGCTGAGCACCCCGACTACCTGTATGGGTTATTGGAACAGTAATGCCACTTATGGACATGATGACCGCTATCGTCTGGTAAGTGCCGAGGTAATTGATAGATGGGCAAGCCAAAACGCTGACAAGTTGGACGATGTTGATGCAGCTGTTAATGATGATTGGCATCGCGATTTTGTCGGCTTTGACTTCAGTCAGGTTCCCTCAGATAAGATTCTAGTAAAAACCAATGAGCAGTATGATGAGAACAGGGTACTTGTTGACTACGATTTGGTTTATGCTACCATCGATGATGGTCCAAAGACTTATGAATATATCTGGGATGGCACGCAGACCATTAAGATTACAGAAGAGAATCGCGCACAGTATCTCTATCTCAAGAATGCGCAAAGTCAACGAATTCCTTTCTTGGACAATAAGCGAAACATGTATTGTGGATATGAAAGAAAGAAAGATGATGTGAATTCTTCATTCTACTTCACGGAAACAGCACAATATACTGCTGGTGCGGCCAATAATAGTAGTATTGAGTTAACTAATGTCCCCTATACACACGCTGTGGATGGAGGTGGTACTCAAACTGACAATGTTACCGCACTTAACTTAAAATTCATCAATAAGATGATAGGTGACGGCTATTATCCCATTCAGGAAAATTTCCGCACTTGGATTGCACCACGTGACTGTGCTGACGGATACTATAGCGACTGGATTGTCAGCCTTGTAAGTGCAGAGACCAAGAACGGTGGCGGTGGCGATGACCCGTCTGGAAACTTCGAAACCTTTAACGTGCAGGAAATCATCGACGGACGTATCTTCTGCGAGGACTTGGGTTCGGCAGAGGCTACCGATATCGACTACAACGATGTGGTGTTCGATGCCTTTACGTACGTGACGAAGACCTACAGGGTGCCATATACCCTCGATAGCAATAACAAGAAGGTTTACGACATGACTAATATTTCGAGCAAGCTGCAGAGCACTACCTACAACAAGACCGACATTAATCTGTTGGCTGCCGGTGGAACGATTACCATTAAAGTTGCAGGACAGGATGTCAATCAGCTGTTGGGTATCGACAAAACCATCATGGCTAACACCTATGTGGAAGGCGTGAGCCCTAACAGATCTGGATATTCCAACTTCAGTAACGGAGTTAGTCCTGTTAAATTTACTGTCGACAATTCCAGTTACACCGACCTGAGCAACATACCCGTTGCTGTGCGTTATGATAATGAAGTGAGGGAACTGACGGCCTATATCGGCGACGTGCCTCAGAAGTTCTCGGCTCCCGTCGGAACACCTTGGCCAGCTGAGCGCGTAGAATTTAACAGCGGGTTTGAAGGCTTCCAAACGTGGGTGAATAACCGATATGCCACACCTTGGTACACCTATGTTCCTGATAAACTCTACAACCTTAAGTTCGCATCGAGCTCTATTAGAACAGTTGGTGGAAGGATTACTGATGCACCCACTGGTAATGATGCTATAACTGTAGAAGGTAAGGGTAATAACCCTGGTGAAGAAAAATTCATCACTGTCAGTCTCGAAAGCACTCTGGCTGTAGGCGACCAAATAGCTATCACGGGTTATCGCAACAGAGACGACAATGCGATTGGCTCGCTCTACTTGAAGTTTGGTGATTATATTATCAAAGACGAGCAAGTTTACAACAACAAAAAATATGGTAGTGAGCCTAACACCTTCGTGTGGACGGTTACTTCTGAAATGGCAAATTGCAGCAGTTTCCAAATATCAAGAAATCTTACCGGCACCAATGTGTATATCACTGACATTACCATCATCGGCGGATTCGGTGCTCAAGATGTTGATAACAATGGCGGCGGTAATAGCAACGGCAATGGTGGCAACAACAATGGAAACACCAATGGCGGCGGCAGTGGTGACGACGATGCACCGGATTTTGGCACTCTGACGGGTACCGAGGTTGCCGTTAATACAACAACACTCAGCAGCAATAGTAACCTGACCGTTAGCGCTTCCGACATCTCCAACACTCCAGCTGCCACTGTATATGTATATGGTACGGGCGACGGTAGTGTTTCTGTCAATGGTGTTGAGGCAACGACCGTGAACACCCGTGCTGCAACGGGTGTCGTCAAGTCGTGTACCCTCACTCCTGCGCAGATGGGAACCAGCGGACTGACCATCACTGGTAGCAATTTCAAAGTCTATAGGTTAAGCTATCAGGCCACAACATTACCTTCTGTCTCACAACCTGCAGGAACGATTCTGTTTGGTGGAAATGGTCAGAGCAAGAATATGGCAACCTGGGGTGACAACCAACTGAAAGTTGCTGGCAGCAACCTTTCGGGGCTTACTAAAAATAGTAAAATACGTGTTGCTGGTATTGGTTTTGGACAAGGAAATGTAGAGATTGACGTAGAATCTCCTTGGCAAGTCATCCAAAGCAAAACCTATACAACTAATAGTGCTGTAGGAGAAGTTTCGGTCGAATTTGAACTGACGACAGAACAACAGGCAAAAGACCTGTTGGCGGGCGGCCTCGTTGTACAGGGTAACAACTTTATCATGAAGTACGTCACTGTCGAGAATCCTAGTAGTACTGGTGGCGGTGGGACCGCGACAGCTACTATCAATTTGGTAACAAGTGCAAATGCTATAACGGCACAAAACAGTGCGACTCAAATAGTAACAGATGCATCTACTGGAAGGAGCTATGCCAATAGAATAGTTGGAGGTACTACGAGATTGGTAGGAAAAGCTACAATTAACGCTGACGAGAAAACTTATGGCTATTGGAACTTTAAAATTGGTCCAGGAAATTCTGGCGATGGAATTCTTCCAGAAATAAGTAACAATCTTTCTGAATATTCTGGCTGGAAGCAAAACGATGTGGTTAATATTAACTTGCTTCTTACGCAAGAACTAAAGGATAAGATCGTTAAAGCTGTTGGCAAAGATGGAGAATACTGGCCTGGTGGAATGATTACCTTCCAAGGCCATAATGTTACTCTGACTGAGCTCAAGTTAACAAACTGTCAGGCAGCAGAATAACGTACACAAAATAAGATTTTAATTTTAGTTCGAAATAGGGCACCTGCGTGAGACAGGTGCCCTATTTTTAGTTCGCTCAAGAAGCGGATGCTGAACCCAAAGGAACTAAACAGGCAATCCAAAGGAACTAAACGGGCGGTCGTTGGGAAGTAAACTGGCCTTCTACCGGTTGAGGGTTAAAATCGGCATGTCTTACAGATGACAGATGACAGTTTTGTTGGGAGCCGCACTATGTCACAGATCACAGATCACAGTTTCCTCAGGAGCCCGCCACCTAAATCAATAAATCAAAAATCAGTTTGTTCTATGAGCGAGTATTTTTGCGTGTAACAAATTTATTACTATATATATAATATATATATTATATATATAGTAATATAGATATTTTCAACAAATCTTGCCATTTCAAGGTTTTGAGCCCCAACAAAACTGATATCTGATTTACTGATTTTGCTCGCTCAGAAAACTGTGATCTGTGACATCCACACAAAACTGTCATCTGTCATCTGTAAGATAGTGTCATTTGTAGATGAAGTACGAGCCGCCGTCGCTTTGGCAATATTTGCACAATAGTTGTTGGATGTATTCGGCATTCTCGCGCACACGTTGCTCGTTGCCGTCGTATCCGTTGATGAGTACCACCAGGTGACGAGTGTCTATCGTCATCTTCGTGCGCTCGTTGTCGCTGGTCGGGGTGCCGACGCCACCCTCTGCGTCGCGATAGACAGGCAAGCCACAGATGTTCAGGAGCCCACGTCCGATACCTTCGTAGGGCTCACCCTCGCGCCCGATGCCCAGCGTCAACGTGTTGCCTACAAACTTGTCAGCATCGAACCCACCGATGCTGTAACCATATGCAATAGATGCCAGGTTGACGAGGTCCACCAGCGTGTCACGTTGGTATAATTCCTTGCCTTGCAACATACGGCGTATGAGAGCCTCCGACGCAGGACGATAGCGCGAGGGGTCTTTGCCACAGGCCTTATAAACTCGTCGGGTGGCCGCTATGCTCGTCATATCCTTCAGCGACTCGGTAGTTAGTTCACTGCGAAACCTTTCGCCTAACGCCTCTATCTCCTGCCACAGTTCCTCGCAGTATGGCGTATTCACCACCTGTGCTTCAACACATGCCCCTACAAACTCAGGGCATACACTTTCTATCTCTTGCGATACGTTGATAATCATGGAGCCGGGAAACTTCTAATGTGTTTATTGTAAAAGATTTCAACCCCATCGTTTTGGGGTTGAAATCTTTTTGTTGTTATGTCCGATTCGTATTATTCGGCCAGAGGGTCGAAGGTGCCGTTGGAGCCACCGCGATTGTAGTCAGCCCAGCCGATGGTCTGAGGAAGGTCGGGATTGTGGCTCTGTGCTCCTTGGCCCAGTCCGAGGAAGTAATACTTTGGACGGAAAGCTATGTAGAGGGCATTCTTCTGTGAGTCGCGGCTGTCACCAACTTTGTATTGTGTGACGAGGTTGGTGTTGTACCAAGTCTTCAGCGTAGTGAGTTGTGAGGTAATGTCAGCCACACTGAAGTTGACTCCGGCAGGACGCTCAACACCAGCCTTTACCAGCGGGTCGCTGTCGGCAGTGGTGCCTCCGACGCCAAACTGGTTACCGGTACGGAACTCGACGCGCTCACGGCGCTGGCCGTTCCAAGGCTTGAAGCCTAACCATGTGCAGGTATTGCCACCCCAGCCAGTAACCTTCCAAGAAGAAGGCAGCGGCTGAGCCTCTGAATCAGGATCGGCAGCAGGTTCTGTCAATGTACCACCGTCGAAGAGCATCCAACGACGCATATCGTCAAAGCGCTTACCCTCGTAGGCAAACTCAATCTGACGTTCGTAGAGGATGGCTGACATGCAAGCAGCCTGGTCGGTGGCCAGATTGGTCTGGAGACCATAATTATTCTCAGCGGTATATCCGGCACGAGCGCGAATCAGCTGCAGGTAGCCTACAGCCTCATCCATCTGTCCTGCACCGCAGGCAGCCTCAGCCAGATTGAGCAGTACCTCAGCATAGCGCAGCTCAATGAGCGGAGCGCCGGAGTAGTAGTGCTGGCTGGCAATGGGGTCGTAGTTGTAAAGCGGTGAGGGGTTCACATCGTAATCGTCGCTCTTCTTGCGGACATAGATGCCAGCCTTGCTGGTGAGCAGGTTGTCGGCACCGTATGAGTTACCACTCTCAGGGTTGCCCTGGTCGTTGAGGTCGACATACCACACGTAGTTCCATAGTACGTAGTTCTTACCACCGTCGTAAGAGGGATTATTGGCATCAGCGGGAACAGGGTCTCCACTATAGGCCCAGCGGAAGCCGGGGAAGGCAAAGGTGCGATAGAAACGCGGGTCGCGATTCATGTAGGGCGCCGATTCGTCGTAGGTGTACTGGCTGCGCTCGAGCTTGGTATAGGTATTCGTATAGGTACGCTTGCCAACCTCAGTAAGGCCTGGCAACACATTCAGGTCGGCCATCTTGCCATCAGCCATGGGGAACAACTCGACCAGTGCCAGACCGGCATTCTTACCGCTACCACCAGTGTTCTTCGGACGAATACTGCGCTCCCAGTTGTTGTTGCGCTGGATATCGGAACCGTCGGCGACGATGTTGTTGTAAAGAGCCACGAACACTGCCTCGGGATTGATGGAACTCGACAAGAACTGATTGGCAAAATCGCTGCCGTTGACGTTGGAAGAACCCTTAAACAGACCATAGCCACAGGCATTGATGCTGTCAAGTTCCTGCTTCATCTGAGCGTAAGCCGTCTGCCAGCGTGCCTGGTCGTTGGCACGGTTGAACAGTGGGCTTGCCCAGAGCAGTAGCACGCGGCCCTTCAGAGCCAGCGCAGTACCCGTGCTGACGCGGCCCCAGTCTTCACCAGTCCATCCGCCCTTCATGGTCTTTTCAGCCAACAGGCGGGCCGACAGGTCGAGGTCGCTGCAAATAAACTGGATGGTCTCCTTGGTAGTAGCTCGTGGAGTGAAGTTTTCCTTCACAGGTTCAAGCACTTCCTTTACGAGGGGCACGCCACCATACCATTTCACCAGGTTGTAATAGCACCAGGCACGGAAGAAATAAGCCTGTCCGAGCATGATATTCTTATCTTCTTGCGACAACGAACTACCATTGACTCCCTTGATGAAGTCATTGATGTTGCGGATGCGTCCGTACACAGAGTTCTGGATGTTGTTGTGAGCGCCCATAAAGTAGTCGGGCACGCCATTGGAACTGCCCATCGACGAAAGGGCAATCTGCGGGTCGGTGTAGATGGTGAAGCCGGCATATTCCTCCGTAGCACCGCCTGCAGCGTCGTTGTTACCGATTGAGACCGACAGGTAGTTCGTTCCCGTTGTCAAGTCGGCTACCTGAGGCAGACACCATCCGTAGATGTCGTTGAGTCGGGCGTTGGCACCCTCCACGTAGTTATATACATCCGTCGTGACGTTGTCGTAGTTCTTCTTGTCCTGCAGGAACTGGTCGCTACAAGCCGACAAGGCCAAAACCGCAGAGAGACCGAAACTGAAATATTTTATTGCTTTTTTCATAATCGTAATCTTTTAAGTGTTTAGAACGACAGATTGATACCGATGTCCCAGCGGCGCAACGTAGGATAGTTGCCGTAAGTTCCTGCCATCGGGCTGGTGAACTTCTCGGGATAGGGGTTGTAGAAGTTAATCAGGTTCTGACCGGTGATGTTCAGACGAACATTCTTCACTCCAATACTCTTGAACCAAGCGTTGGGGAAGGTGTAGGCCAGTGTCAGACGGCTCAGACGCACGTTGGCAGCACTGACACGCCAGAAACTGGAGGTCACTGCGTTCACACTCTGGTAGGCGAGGTTAGGATATTCTGCGTCGCGATTCTGCTTCATGACGAGATTACCACTACCGTCATAGATGTCCTGATAGACGTACATGTTGTCAGGATTCCAGAAAGAAGGCATGTTGTAGTATTCAATATTCGAGCTGGAAGCAACACCGATGGCTGCGGAAGGCAGCGTGGTGTAACCACCCCAAGAGGCACCAAACTGAGCAGTCAGGGCGAGGCCCTTCCAATCAGCATGGGCATTGATGGTAAATCCATAGGGGTTCGAGCGATTGCTCAAGCACACCTGATCATTGTCGCGGTCGACAACACCGTCCGGACCGTCGTAGGTTCCTGTCTCTGCATTGTAGGCACCACGGACATCCTTATAAATCAGCATACCTGGGCGAACTTTGTCTTTGGTCATACCCATGTATGAAGTGATGTGATACTTCTCGAAGTACTCCTCAATATCCTGGAACGAACGGAACATGCCGATGCACTGCATACCCCAGGTACCGATGTCGGTACGGCTGCCCTTGGTAATCTGGCGATAGAGATACTCGGTGGGGAAGTCCATAACAAGTACTTCGTTGTCAGAGTAACCGGTATTGATACCAATACGATACTTGAAGTCCTTGCCAATCTTGTCGCGCCAAGTGATGCCAAGCTCCCAACCCCAGTTGTTCATCTCACCAAGGTTCTGGGAAGCAGTCTGTGTGCCGATAGGTGTGGGAATCTCCTGAGCCAGATTAATCAACATCTCGCGGTTCTTCTCATAATACCAGTCGAAGTTAACAGCCAAACGCTTGTTCAGCACCTGGAAGTCGAGACCGATGTTGGTCTTGTAAGACTTGTCCCAGTGAACATCGGGATTCAGGGCCGAGTTGTTCTTATTGATGGTGATACGGTTCTTGGAGTCGTTGCTGATACCAGTGCCGAACACGGGACCGCGGTTAGAATCCTGAGCATATATCTGCATCCACTGCCAGGCAGCGAGGTTGTCACGACCGGTGAGACCCCAGCTGGCACGAATCTTCAGGAAGTCAACAAAACTCAATGCCTTGCTGTTCTGGAACCAGGGCTCCTCACTGATGACCCAACCAGCAGAAATGGCAGGGAAGGTGCCCCAATAGTTATCAGGAGCAAACTTGGTAGAAGCATCCGAACGGAGCAGGAATTCGAACAGATAACGGTCGGAATAAGCGTAGTTGATACGTCCGATGTACGACAGTGTACCACTCTCTGAACGAGTGAATACTGTTGTCTGCTCACCATCGGCAGAGTTCGACTGCCCCGTGGTGAATGGGAACGGATTCTCGCGCTGGCCCATCAGATATTCTGATTCTGCTTCCGATTTCTCAATAGAGAAGAGGGCATTGACGCTGTGTTTGCCGAAGTCACGGCCATACTGAGCAGTAAAGTTCATCTGGTAGTTATCCGTACGGGTCATCGTACGATACAGCATATTGCCGTTCTTCATCGTCATAGCGTTGAAGTTCGAGGCATCCAGATAATTGAAGCCCGGATCGTCACCACTTGTCGGTGTATAGAGATGGTTCCCAGAACCATAGCGGGTCAGCATCTGATAGAGTGTATAACGCGAACCATACTGGTTGGTCTTGTCGTTGTTGATACTCTTCGAATAGCTGAAGCTCAACTTCAAGCCTTTCAGAATCTTACTCCATCCGAAGTCGTATTTGATGCTGGCACCGATATTCGTGTTTGACGTCATGCTGCGGCTGTAGTCACCATTGTTCTGCAGCAAGTCGTAGTGGTAGTTCTGGTTCTGATTGCGCTGACCACCACTCACGCCATAGGCAGGAATGGCGTAACCGCCAACATATTCAGGAATGTAGGTCGGACGCGTCAGTAACAGGTTATAGTCTTTCTCGTCGCCAGAACCGCCAACCTTTACCAACGGCTTGTTCTTCTTGCCGTAGTCACCACTGACGGTCAGGTTGGCTGACAACCAGTCACTCAGCTTCACATCGATGCCGGCACGATAGTTCCAACGGTCGTAGTCGAGTTTACCCAGGTTACCGTCCTGCTTGAAATAGGTGATACCACCAAAATAGCTTACCCTGTCCGCAGCACCGCTAACATTGACGGCGTGACGGGTGGTGTAGCCTTTTTCCCAATATTTATCCAGCAGGTCGTAGTTCAGCGCCTTCATGGCCTCTAATTCGTCAGCCTGGAACAGTGCTGTAGTGTGGTTGAGGCTGGTATTCGTCGGGTCGGCAGCCGCAATGGCATTGTAGAGTCGACCGTAGTTATAAGCGCTCAGCATCTTGGGACGAGCGACCTCGTCTGTAATACCAATAGAACCGCTATAGCTGATGCTGGGTGCTCCCTGCTTACCTTTCTTGGTAGTAACGAGGATAACACCGTTAGCGGCACGGGCACCATAGACTGCTGCCGAAGCATCCTTCAGCACAGAGATGCTCTCGATTTCAGAGGGGTCGAGGTTGTTGAAGGCCTCAGCACCAAGGTTCTGGTAGCTGTTGCCAACCTTTACGTCATTCGGATAGATGTAGCCGTCAATAACGAACAGCGGCTGCTGGGCGGTAGAACCTACCTCACCCAGTGAATTGACGTCACGAATAGAAAGACGCGCATTCTCACCAGGACGGGCGTCACCGCCTGATACTGACAGACCGTTGACCAGTCCTGCGAGCGACTGTCCCAGACCACCGTTGGCGAGGTCCTGAATATCATCAACCTCAACGGTCGATACAGAACCCGTCAGGTGAGCCTTCTTCTGCGTGCCGTAACCTACGACAACGACCTCTTCCAGCGTCTGCTTGTCTTCTTCCAATTTTACTGTACCGCCAGGCTTAACGGTCTGGGGCATATAACCAATATAGCTGATGGTTACCTTCGCCCCTGCGGGAGCTGAAAGCTTATAGTTACCATCCAAGTCTGTGACGGTGGCAATTTTCGTGCCTTCCACTGTCACTGTAGCGCCAATGACGGGTTCGCCAAGTTCGTCAACCACCGTACCTGTCACCGTTTGGTTTTGGGCCAGGGCCGATGCTGAGAACATCAACATCATACCGAGGCATATACTGAATATCTTATGTTTCATAGTCTTTTCCTTTTTACTATTAGACCTTATTATATATTAAGGAAGCCAACGGGGATCACCAGTCTTGCGAGCGACCTGAGTGGCACCGCTGATATGGAAATCGCCAACAGCAGGATTAGCAAACTGCGGGTCTTCCTCGATAGTCGTACCAGACAAGTCATAGTCGTGACTGCCGTCTTCTGTAATATCTTGGAATTTGGTACCAGTAATTTCACCTTGGTCATTCCTTACATAATGCATATATGTATTGTTGTTGAAGGTGACATACTTCTGATTCTTCTTACCGTGCAGGAAACGACGGGGAACGCCTGAGGGTGAGCAGTCGAAGAAGATACAGTCGGTCATAATCCAGTGTGAGCAGTCGCGACCGCCCATACGGTTGTAGTTACCCCACTGACCGCCGTTCCATGTAACATGGTAGAAAGTAGAGTGAGTATAACTAACCGTGTTGGTGGCAATACTCTTCTCGGCATAAACTTCCTCACCGCTCTTCATACCAGCCTGATAGAAGTACTTGTAATCGTTTTTATTATCCTTATCTTCTGATATTAACATGTAGAAGGTTGAATTGTTGATATAGAGCTCATTAATCTGACTACCGCTACCGTCACTACCCTTATTGGTCCAGAATACACCTCCTGCGAAGGCTTTCTCTGGAGCCAGATGTACGACGCAATTGTCAACCAGCATGGTCATTGCACATACAGTCTGCTGATTATCCCAGAAGAAATAGCTCTTCACATTCTTGAAGTTGCTGTTAACGAAAGTAACGGGTTTCTCAATCATCGGATAATCCCACTTGTACAGTGTCGGATTGATATCCGTGCCCTTCGGAGCAGCCGAAGGATCCTTGCTGAAGGCAAAGATGCCGTGATTGGTGCTTCCAATCTCCTGTGCCGAGCAGTCAACATCCACATATTTCATGTTAAATGGAGCAGCAAAGGTAATGCAGGCCTCTTTCTGGAAGTTGATGGTTGCATGCTTGCTCTTGTCATTGGTACGCAGGGTGACTGCACTGATGTTGAAGTCCAACACATCACTCAGCGTGTAGGTAGCACCACCCTCCAAGTCATAGTTCAGATTGTCTCCTTCCTCGGTAGGAAGTGGATTAGCTGCAAACCATTCGTTCAGGTTGCTGCCTGCTGGAATGGTCTTGTAGGTAGGCGTAAAGGTAGAAAACGTCTTCTCCACAGCGGCACTGGCATCGGTATTGTTCTTCTGCTTGTTGCCCAAGGGAAGAATGGTCAGCTTGTAGTTAACATCCTCTTCGCGATCACCTTTAACCGAGCAACCGTCAACAATGCTGTCGTTGATAATCGGCTTGTCGGGGTTTGCTACGTCAATCAGGCTGACACGATAGCCTCCTGCTCCCATAACGACGGGCCAATTAAAGGTCTGCGACTTACCGTCTGCACTGGGTGTAATCGTAATGTCGTCAGCAGATATTGTTGCTACCTGCGTATTCGATACACCACTGTCGAACGATTCGTCGTCGTAACCATCCTTGGCGCACGAAGCAAGGAACAGAGCGCTTGCTCCTGTGAGGGCAAGCACGCACATCTTACTGTACGTAAAGAATTGATTCTTCTTCATAAAATCCTTCATTTAGTTTGACTTATTTGATTAGTTTTTGAAATATCTCTTTTAAGTAGGCAACGTTGGTGCCGAAGTTGCCTCGGACATTGCGGATGTCTTGGGCATTACGGCTGCGTTCTACGACGAGCCACCCGCTCCATTTCATCTTGTCGAGGGTTTTCTTCACCTTGTGCAGGTCAATACGCGGGTCTTTGTCGAGCGTCACGCTATCGGTCAGCGAAGCGTGAATCTGCGCGATATTCTCAGCTCCCAGCGTCTTCAGTTCCTTGCAGGGACACAATCCTTGATCGACGGCATCCTGCAGGTTATAGTAAATCTTGATGCCCTTGCTGTTGACCTCCTTTAATAAAACAAGGTCCGCGCGAGCATCCTGTTGGGTGCGAATGGCAATGACCTTGTCTCTCGCAAAAGCCATCTCGCCTACTTCGTGCAGTCGGCGAACCATCTCCTGACGGGCTTCACCAGACTGCTTCCAATCGTTTCCACTGCCGCCTAAAGGCAGGAAAGCCACTCGGGCACCCATAACATCCATTGTGTTCAGGCAGTCGACTATCAGGTCTTTGTAGTTCTCTCGCTCGAGGAAACTCTGTGCGAAGAATCCGGACATGGCAATTGAAGGCACCGCTATGCCCAGCGAGTCAGCCGTCCGTCGGAATAATTGCTGGAACGCCGGTTCGCGCAATTTGTTGTCGAATAGCACCCGCTTTCCCAGCGGACCCATATCGACCTCCACACCATCGGCATTGATGTCCTTGGCGAGCTGAAACTCTCCCAATTTCTGGCGCTTCAGCATCATCCAGTCGCAAGCGGCCACGCGGTATTGCTGCTGTTGTTGGGCACACATGCCAAGCGGCAGTGCGACTAACACTACAACAATGCCCACCAAGAGACATCTTCTTAACCTTAATTCACTCATTTGTTAGTTCGAACTATTAATAGTTGTTTATAAGACGTTCAAAAATACGTGTTGTCATCATTTAAGGTTAATAATCATAAAAAAAGAACCTCCGACAACCATAAATTGTCGGAGGCACCAATTATTGCTTGTGTGATTGTAATCAGAAATAATATGCCAGAGCAATCTGCCAGGCGTTGGCCTTTGCCTTGCCTAATACGGTATCCTTGGTGGCATCCCAACCTTGTTTTAAGTCTACTTCACCTGTCTTGCCTAATGCAATGTTGTAGTTGGCACTGAGCTGCAGATGCTTTAACAGCATAACACCTAAACCAACATTAGCACTTACGTTAGAGCTACGCAGTGTCCACTCGGAAACACCAAACAAATCTTTCGACTTGTCACCTACGTTGAAGCCAAACTGGGGACCAGCAAAGATGAAGATGCTGGCTGTTTCTCCCAAACCGAAGTCATAGCGAATGTTAATAGGAATCTGGATGCTTTGCTGCTTAATCTTTTCTGTTTCCTTTCCCCCAGACATGTTGTCTACCTCAAAATCTGCCTCGCGCTGGTCGTAAAGCGCAGCAGCATCAATGCCCAGACCCACGATAGGAAGTGTAAACTTGACAGTCGGACCAATAAAGAATCCGGCCTTGTTCTTAAACATATCCTCAACATTGCTGTTATTGACTGTCATTTTCGTCAAGTTTAGACCGCCCTTTAAGCCAAATCGCACCTGAGCATTCGACGACATAGCTATAGCGACAGCCATCACGATAAGTGTTATTACTTTCTTCATCATCTTTCTATTTTAAGCTAATTATTTTCTTAATGTCTTTGGCGGCGCACACTCATTTTGGCAGAACCTGACGACGAAGAGCTGCTCTTCTTGGGTTTGCTGCTCTTGACCTTTGCCGACGAAGAACTACTGGTTTTGCCACTCTTCGACTTTTTGGCAGCCTTCAGCTGGCGAGGATCGAGCTTGGCAATAGAATCCAGCGAGTCCTTCTTATGCTGGTCACCGAAGATGTTCTGTTCGAAGGCCTTCAGCTCGGCCTCAATCTTCTTCTGTTCTTTGGCCAGAGCAGAATCGTTCGGACAATACTGTGCCAACGTCTTACCCAGCATATTGTTGGTCTTGTAAATCTTACCCAGGTAACGGTTCATCGTGAAATAATCCTCCATCGACATCGTGGCGGCATTGTTCAGATTCGAGGTCATCACCGTCTGACGACTCAGGAATGGCTCCAAATCGGCGTACTTCACCCAAAACAGCGGATATTTCGAAGCCTCACCGCCAAAGTCGTCCTCACGTATCATCACTGGGCATACGGCCTGTACCTTGCGGTGGAACGTCGAGTTGGCATCATCGAAATAAGCACTCTCTTTCAGGTAGTACATCTTCACCTCTGCCGAGGGAATATCGCTGTTGTCAACGCGCAGCTTGCCGTCACGCTCTTCATAGAAGATGTGATAGTTGTCCAACACAGTCCTCATCTGAACCTTGGCAGAATCGGTAAACACCTCATTACCGTCCAAGCGGTATTCATAGACGGGGATGTAGCCGTTCAGCGCCAGTTTGAAGACATAGGTAAATAGGTTCAGCTGTTTGTCAATAGGCTCTACAGGGTAGTAGAGACCTGCGTTGGCATCATCGTTGAGGTCAATCTCACGATAGATGTCACGACGCCAAACGACATTCTCGGGCATCTCCACAGCAGTCGGAAACGACAAACGAGCACGCATCGACATTCCCTGACTCTGCGTCGGCTGTGCCTGCTGCTGTTGCTGGGCTTTCTGCTGCTGTTGCTGTCGACGAGCCTTAGGCTGAGCACTTACTGCACCAACCACCAGCGTTATCATCAATAAGAACAATACTCTTTTCATATCTTCTATTATCTCTTATCTGTTAACTCTAAACTATTTCACAATAACCTCCATCGAAGTGGTCAGCTTACGGGATATGCCGTCAGGACCAATTGCATTGACACGCGTGATGTAGAATCGCTTGTTGCGCTGCAACTTGCGGAAAGTATCCTTCTGACGGGCCGAGAAACTGGCACCCTCAGAAACCATCGGCACGGCATTACCCATGTTGTCGAAGAATACCGTCTCGAAACTCTGCACCTTAAAGGCGATATCGAGAATGCCGTCATCAATGGCTGCACCAATACCGTCAACACTCATCAGTTGCTGCTTCGACAGTCCGCCACCCTTATAGCGTACAGGACTGCCGGAGTCATCCTTCATAGCAATATACGGCGTGGGGTCGGGCAGACGGCGTACACGGAACGTAAACTGTCCCATCTGCTGTGCGCGTCCCGTATTGGTCGACGTCACGGTGATGGTCACATTCTGGCCGACAGCCGTCGGACGGGCAATATATTTGCCAGGGCCTACGGGTTGCAACGTACCACCGCTCATCGTGGCCTGTACCTTGTTCAGGGGTACACCCGGCACACTGACGCTCAGCGGGTTGTTATAACCTGCATATAGCACGTTCATCAGGTCGGCACTGACCGTTGCCGAGGGGTCAACCACCGTATATTTCTGTTCGAAATTGCGCTTGATCAGTTCACCGTTACCATTCTCCACCTGGATATATCCCGAGAGCGTGAAGTCACCAGTACGGCCAGTCACAGTCTCATAAAGTCCGTCAGGCAGATTCACTTCCTTGCCTCCGATGAATATCTGAGGCTGCTGCGTGGTATCGACTGCTGCCATTACAATCTGGGCCGAGAACTTATCGCCACGGACGATGGTCTGCGAATTGGGAATGACAAAGGCGTTCAGGGCATTCACACGGATATCCTTCACGTCGATGTTCGACACCAGTGTATGTAGAATCATTCCCTCTGCATAGCGCACGTCGTTCTGCAACTTACTCAGCAACGTCACAGCAGCGGCAGTAGGCATCGACTCAAACATATACTCCTGCCAGTTCTTACCCATTGTTTGCACTTCCTTGGGAATGTCTGTCGTCAGGTTCGAAGCGATAGCTTTCTTCTGGTGATAGTCCGTTGCCATCTTCAGCATCTCATTACGGTAGTTGTTGATGGCGTCGAAGAGTTCCTTGCCGCGACCACGACCGGGAGCCAGCATCACCTGAGTGGCTGCTTCCAAGTCTTCCTTGTTACGGATATTCCTCACGTCACCGTCATCTCCGTCGGCTTCGCGGACAATAGCCAGTTTCAGTTCGTCGGCAAGGTTATAGAGCTTGTCGCTCATCTGCTTCACCTTCTGCGACTTATCATACCACTGCTTCACCTTCTGGGGATTCTTCTTCATCTGCACGGCAAAGTCGTCGTAGATGGCCAGATTCTCCTTCGTGGCATTGATGGTGGTACGTTTCAGACTTTCCTCCACCAGCGAGAAGCCGTTGAGCACCTCATTCGAGACGTTCAACGCCAGCATAGCCATCAGTACGACGTACATCAGGTTAATCATCTTCTGACGTGGTGAAACGGGTCTTTTCTTAATTGCCATAATTATTTTTCGTTATTCCGGTATTCCGTAATTCCGTTATTCCGATTATATATTAGCCTTTATCTGCATTGCCTCAATCATGCGGGCGTAAATCTTGTTGAGTTCCTGAATCTGCTCAGCCATGTGCTTCGTCTGCTCATTGATTTCGTCGATGGTACTGATCTGTGCCGAGGCACTCTTCAACTGCATCTCATAGACGCGGCTGATACCTGTCAGCGTGCGGTTCAGGTTCTCCATCTCCTCTGAGTCGCGTGTCAGGCGCTTGCTCTGCTCGGAAACCTGCGTCAACATCTCCGTCAGGCGGTTCAGCTCATCAATATAATTTGACGTAGCTTCCTTCAGCTCTTCACCCATTGGCTGAACCTCAGGCTGCTGGGGAGCAACAACACCGCCAACAACACCGCCGGCAAAGTTAATAGCACCGCCCTCAGTGTGGTCAGCGGTTCCCCCGCTGACACTTCCACCTTCCCAACGGGCAGCCTCTTCACCATTGCCTACGACACCGCCGACAGCACCGCCGCCATTGATGATGACCGTACCACTGCCTGCAACACCGCCAGCAACGGCAGGAGCAACTGCTTCAGCCTCTACGCCCTCTTCACCCACGTGCAAGTCGAGATCCATACCGTCTGTCGTCTTGTCAAACGGACGGTCGAAGGCCGAGATAAAGAACACAAACACCTCAGTACCCATACCTAGGAACAGGAAGAAGTTCGCTCCTGGCAGGTGGGTCAGCTTGAAGAGTGTACCCAGAATAACGATAGAGGCACCCCAGCTATAGGCGTAGTTCAGGAACGTCTGTCCTGGCACGCTGTCCATCCACTTCTGTAAGCGGTAGACGATATTCAGTTTGCTGTATGTAGTCATGATTACTTACCTTTCTTTACTTTAATCTTATCACTGGTGGTATTGGCCAACGAGCGCACACAACGGAATCCAATGTACGAGCGGGGCTGGTTCTGATATTCATACGAACGCCAAGCCGAACGGATATAGCTCTCGGGATCTTTCCACGAACCGCCTCTCACGCTCTTTTTCTTCAGACGATAGGGGTCTTCCTTCGCAGCATTATACTTGAGCTGGGGATTGATGTCGTTCATCGACTCCACACCGGCCTCCGTATAGATCGTAGAGCACCACTCGGCCACGTTACCTGCCATATCGTACAGTCCGTTCGAGTTCGACGAATAGATACCCACACGACTGGTAATCAGGTTGCCGTCCTTGGTATAGTTACCATTATCGGGCTTGAAGTTGGCATAGAAACAGCCGTTGCCGCTCATCACGTCCTCGTTCTCCCAGGGGAATTCCGTCTGGTCCTTGCCACGTGCGGCATATTCCCATTCAGCCTCTGTTGGCAGACGGTAGCGTTGTACGAACCGTGCAGCAGGACCCAGTCCGCGCAACAGATACTCCGTACGCCAGGCGCAGAAGGCATTGGCCTGTTCCCACGTCACACCTACTACGGGATAGTCGTTATAGGCTGCATTGCTGAAATAGTAACGCATGTAGGACTCGTTCTCTGCATTGGGGAAGTCGTTCACCCAACAGGTCGTATCGGGATATATATTAACAATGTACGTGTTAAGGAAATCCCAGGGACCCGTATACTGGCGGTTGATGGTCTCACGCACAATCTGACCCTCGTCGTTGATATAGGCCGTATCCTTCGAAATCCATATTTGTTCGTTGCCAGTAGGACGCATATCGGTATTCAACACGCGCTCCTCGAAGTTCGGACGATACTTACGCTTGGCAGCCTCCGTATAGTCGTAAATCTCGTAACGGTAGTTCATCTGGCGCCAGTCGAGCGCTTTCTCACCCGTCACAGGATTGGTCACATACAGGCTCTCGAAGGCACGCTGTTCGTCCTCGTTCGGCTTGCGCGGCAGAGCCTTCTTCCAGTTCAAGTGAGGCGGCACGGGGTCACCGTTCTTGTCTTCCTCAATCTTGTAGCTCTCGTCACCACCATAGGCGGGGTCGGCCAGACGCTCACGCAGAATGGAGTCACGCACATAATTCACAAACTGGCGATACATGGAGTTCGTCACCTCATGCTCGTCCATCCAGAAACCCTCTACAGAAATGTCGCGGATAGGCGTCTGCTTACCCCACAACGAATCCTGCTTGTCGATACCCATTTTCAGGTGACCACGCTTGATGAGCGTCATGCCATGAGGCGTTGGCTCCGTAAATGCACGGCCACTCGTTCCTGTCACTTCACCGCCCGATGCTAACGACGCCTTGCTGCCGAAACAGCCTGTCATCACTACCACCATCACGGCAGAAAGCATCATGATTATACCTTTTTTCATATCTTCGTTTTTATCTGTTCTATTAACTTTCAACTTTAAACTTTCAACTTTCAACTATAGTATCCTCACGCTCTGGTGTCTGTTACGACCCTTCTTCACGAGGTTCAGCTCCGTCTGATAACCCACGAACAGCTCATGACTTCCATGTTTGAAACTAAGAGCCGACGTGTAGGCCTCGTAGCTGTAGCCAAGACAGACGCCGTGAAAGTTTCCGCCGATGAGTGCCGTCACCGAATTTGTCGGACTGTAGGCCACTCCTGCATACAACATACGCTTCTCGTAGGTGTACTTCACACGCGTCGTCACATCCACTCTGTAAGCTGTCCCGTCAGTACGCGCTAACACAGATGGGTGTATTGTTATAAACGGATTATGCAGCCGAATATTGTATCCGCCGGTCAAATAATACGTTCTTGCTATATCAATTATTGACCGAGTACCCAATTCTATCGATGGAGCAGTGGCATGCAGCACCGATACTCCGGCATACCACTGACGGTGCTGATAATAGAGTCCGGCGGCCATATCCAGCGCGTTGCCCGTCTCGTCAGTCTTGGTAAACGCAGGGTCGTCGGTCTCTTCCAGATCCAGCCCGCTGCCCTTGAATTTCTCGTTCAGCATGCCGGCCTGAATACCAATGCTCAGCGTGCCTCCCAGCATCTGGCACTTATAGGCATACTGTGCTGTCAGCCGCTGGTGCTTAAACAGTCCGATGTCGTCGCTCATCAGTTGCAGGCCCACGCCGTGATAACCGTTCAGCATATAGAAAGGCATATCGCCTGCGACGAACATCGTCTTGGGGTTGTTTTCAAATCCTGCCATACTCATGGCATAGGCTCCCGTCACGTTGATCAGCTGCTGCTTTCCGATGGCAGCAGGGTTAAACGACGGTTCCAACGCCCAATAGTGAGCGAAGGAAACGTCCTGTTGTGCAGAAACTCTTGTCAGCATCATCAACAACAGGCTCAGAAGCGCTATTTTACGTCCAAACACGTAATTAATAACGCGAAATATTATAAATTATTGTTTTTTTTCGTAAATTTGCACTCAAAACATTCAATATCTAATTTAATGGTCAATGGTTAATGGTCAATGGTTAATGGTCAATGTTCAATGGTTAATGGTCAATGTTCAATGGAAAAAATCGCCCAAAGATTAGACGCTCTGCGTGAAGAAATGCGACGCGAACACCTCGGTGCTTTCATCTTTCCCAGCACCGACCCGCACAATAGTGAATACACCGCTGACCACTGGAAAGGCCGCGAGTGGATCAGTGGTTTCAACGGCTCGGCAGGAACGGCAGTCGTGACGCTCCATGCTGCGGCGCTTTGGACGGACTCGCGCTATTTCATAGCTGCTGCCCAGCAATTGGAGGGCACCGACTACCAGCTGATGCGCGAGAGGGTAGAGGGCACGCCCACCATTGCCGAATGGCTCGGCAAGCAGTTGACCGACGAGCGCGACAAAATGGTTAATGGTCAATGGTCAATGGTTAATGGTCAATGTTCAGAGGTGGGACTCTTCGGCATGGACAGCACGGCCAACGCCGTTCAGCAACTGACGTCCGAACTGCGTCAGCACGGTGGACTCACCCTGCGCACCAATTTCGACCCCCTGCAGCGCATCTGGACCAATCGTCCGCCAATCCCCATGCGCCCCATTGTTCCCCAGCCGATAGAATACGCCGGAGAGGATACGCTCTCCAAGCTGTCACGCATCCGAAAGGCGCTGCGCGAGCAACATGCCGACGGCATGCTCATGGCTTCGTTGGACGATATCGCCTGGACGCTGAACCTGCGTGGTAGCGACGTCCACTGCAATCCCGTGTTCATCAGCTATCTGCTCATCAGCACACAGTCGGCAACACTTTTCGTACACGAAGAGAAACTTACTGCCGAAGCACGTCAGCATCTGACTGCCAGTGGCGTTGCCACGGCTCCTTATACTGCTGTCACGGAGGGACTTCGACGCTATCCAGAATACAACATCCTGGCCGACCCCGACGAGATAAGCTACAGCCTGATGCAGATAATGGTCAATGGTCAAGGTTCATCGTTCAATGTTCAATGTTCAACGTTCAATGTTCAACGTTTATCTTCGCCTGTTCCATCTATGAAGGCCGTCAAAAACGATGCCGAACAGCGTGGCTTTCGGCAAGCGATGATTCGCGACGGAGTGGCCCTCGTGCGTTTCCTGCGGTGGCTGAAACCTGCCGTTGAGGCTGGTGGCCAGACGGAGATGAGCGTCGACCAGAAACTCACCGCCCTGCGTGCTGAGCAGCCTTTGTATCAGGGCCTTTCGTTCGACACCATTGCGGGCTATCAGGCTCATGGTGCCATCGTGCATTACGAGGCGACGCCAGAGACGGACGTCCCGCTGAAACCTGAAGGACTGCTGTTGCTCGATAGCGGAGCACAGTATATGGACGGCACGACGGACATCACGCGCACCATTGCCCTCGGACCCGTTTCCGACGAACAGCGACGCATCTACACCCTCGTGCTGAAAGGTCATATCCAGTTGCAGATGCTCAAGTTCCCTGATGGCGCCAGTGGCACTCAACTCGACGCCGTTGCCCGCAGAGGACTGTGGAAAAGCGGTCTCAACTTCATGCACGGCACAGGCCATGGCGTCGGTTCCTACCTGAACGTCCACGAAGGCCCTCATCAGATTCGCATGGAATACCGCCCTGCACCCCTCCACGCCGGTATGACCATCACCGACGAGCCAGGCATTTATCTCGAGGGCCGTTTTGGTGTCCGCATCGAGAACGTCCTGCTTGTCCAACCGTATATGGAAACCGAATTCGGACGTTTCCTTCAGTTCGAGACACTCACGCTCTGCCCCATCGACACCACACCCGTCGACGTCACACTGCTCACCGACAACGAGCGCACGTGGCTCAACGACTACCACCAAATGGTCTTCGACCGCCTCTCACCCCATCTTGACGACTCCGACCGCCAATGGCTCTACGCCGCCACCCGTCCAGTCTAAAAAGAAAATTGCCTTTTTTTTATTTTTTTTTCATGCTTACTGCAATGTTTTGAAGATTGGCGTCGTATATATGAGTAGATAAGAAAAAAAATCGAATGGCTGAAACAGACATAGACCTGATAAGGGGACTGCGTGAACAAAGTCCCAAAGCCCAACGACAGGCGCTCGAACGCTATGGTAACGAGGTCTTCGCAATGGTAGCGAGGATGTTGCCAGCGACAGAGGATGCCGAGGAGGTGTATCAGGACGTGTTTGTGAAAGTGTTCAGAAACATCGCGACATACGACGCCGAGAAGTCAGCACTCCGTACGTGGATATCACGCATAGCCTACAACGAGGCCGTCACGTGGCTGAGGCATAAGCGCCAACCGGTGATTTACTTCGAAGACCGCGAGGGTAGGGCCGAGCAACTGTCGGATGCGGAAGTGGAAGAGACACTGGGACATGCCAACGAAGAAATGGTACAGTTGATTCGTGCAGCGTTGAAGCATCTGCCACCTGAGGAACGAGCCATCGTCACGATGTTCTACTACGACGAGATGAGCCTGAAAGAGATAGCCTACGTCACAGAGTCGATACCTACGACGGTGGCCTCGAAGCTCAGCAGAACGAGAAAGAAAATATGTAAAATCATCAAAATGTTGCAATCATGACAGAGGAGAAAATCAATGCTTTCAGACAGACGGACGCGAACCTGCGTAACGCCCTCGAGATGGACGAAGCAGAACGCCCGCAGATGCCTGCCGACCTCAACGAACGACTGATGCAGCGCATGGCCAAAGAACAGAAGCAGCCACGTCGCATCGTCTGGCCGTGGATTGCTGCTGCTTGTGTGGCTGGCATCATGGTGATATGGCTCATGCCGCCCAGAGCGACAACAACGGATGTCGTTGCGGAGAATACGGTCATCGAGCAGCCTGCTAATATAAATAAGGTGGAAGAAACTCCAGTGGCAAAGGTGGAAGAAAACTCTGTGGCAAAGGTGGAAACCGAAACTCCAGCGCCAGTAGCCACCCCAGTCAAGGCAAAAGGGACAAAGGTGAAAACCACCGTCGTGAAACGCGACGCTGCTCTCTTGGCACAGGATGCGAAAACAGCCCAGACTCCAACAGCCGAAACCACAACGATGCCTGCTGTCGAAGAAGCCAACAAGGAGTTGGCTGTTGCCGAGACCGCAAAGCCTCAGGAAAAGATGGTAACGCTGACCGAACGCGACATCCCGATAACCCGTCCAAAGAACTATCAGTACACCCCCGAGGAGATTGCCCTCATGAAGAAACAAGCCAACGAGGCCTATCTGAAGTGGGCAGAACTGGAACTCGAGATTTCAAAATATAATTTAGAACAAGCATCATCGAAATAAAAACAATTATAACTATGAAACGAATAATAATCATGCTGCTCATCGCTTGCAGCGCCCTTACAACCATTAGTGCCGATCCGTCGGCAGCACTCCAGAAGAAGCCTGAGACCGTCATTTTCACGCTGAACACCATCATCCAGAAGTTTGGTCTGAACGAGGGACAGGTATATTCCGTCAATCGCAATCCCAACACGGGCATCATCGAGTCGAGCATAAAAATTGTGCCGTTCCACTGTTCGGCAAACCACATACAAAATGACAACGTGATGAATGCTGTGGCCATCAACTTCCCGAAAGAGGAACCCCTGGCCTATCAGTTCCTGCATATCCAGCCAGGCAGCAACGAGATGTTCTCGCTGAAGGTCATTACCAACAACGGTATGGATCAAAGCACGCAGCGTATTCGCACCAACAGAGACCAGGAGATGTGGCTGATGTGCTGCAAGAACCCTGAGAACCCCCAGTTGCGCGACGCTTATGCCATCGTGTGGGATCATTATGACGAAATCGACGGCACCATTTATATGATTACCTCCCTGCGCCCCGATATGTACGAAAAGAGTATGGCCAGCAATGCGTTCCGTATCGACGGCCGTGTGGGAAGCGACCTCAACGATTCGCTCTACGTGGTCTATATGGCCGACACAGCCGAAGAACTGGACCAAATTGACGATGACGCTTTTGTAGCTACGATGCCTGTAGTGAACAAACGCTTTACCTTCAGCGTCGAAATTGACAAACCCAAGGTGGGGCGCATTCGTACCGTCATGCCTGACGGCTCACTCTGCAAGTTATGGACAAACCTCGACTTCGTGCCTGGCGAGACCTACCGCATCACGACACATAATGGTTGGTACGAAGAGGATCGCGACTATGAGAACCGCGTAGGCCGCTACTCTGGTCATAGCCTGCTGAACGACCTGCAAAAACGTGGCATCGACGACCAGGTAACAGTAGAGGTTGTAGATTCAATTCCCGAGGAATTCAGGGTTGCTGACCCAGTTCAGAGTTGGCGAGAAAAGCTTTCACCAGTCCATAAGTTACAATTTGAAACAAAGGTTGATCAGGTAGCTTTGGCTGTTGGAAGTATCAAGGATAACTATAAAGCGATTAATGAGACTTTGACTGGTTTTAGAAGCCGTGAAAAGGTCGTACTCCTCATAGACCAGCTTCTCCGTCAAAACAAAGAGCTGGACAAGAAATTTCAGGAGGTCTTTAAACTGGCAAAGAACTTTGATGTTCCTGCTACTGCAATGCCGGGCTTATATAAGGATATCGTTCAGTTCTATACCGAGCAGAATAAGGCGCTCAACGACCTCTACAAAGACAGCATCACCAATGGCAAATCCATCCGCAAACTCCATGAGTACGTAACCAAACAAACGGAGAAATACATCAAAGAAATGGAGAACGTCCTCTGACTTAGAGCGTCTATTTCAGTCTGTAGAACACGCCTATCGTGCCATAGACAGGATAGAGCGTCTGTTCTACAGTCTTGAAGTCGCTAGGGAAGATGCCTGTCAGTCCCCAGTTCAGGTCGGCTGACACACCGAGGCACTTGTAAACCTGCCAGTCGACGCCAATACCAACGCCAAACTGCACGCTACGCATGTCGTCGTCGAACTCGTAGGTAGCCCATTCGCCCTCACGGTTGCCCATCAGGATTTTAGGTCCCGTCGGACCGTCCTTTCGCAGGTAACCGTCGGAGGCGATGCCGCTGAAGCCCTTGCTCAGGAGGAACGACACGTAGGGACCGCCCTTCAGCATCACCTTTCGGCTCAGCGTGAACGTCGCCTGCACGGGCACGGTGAGCATCCATTGTTTCACCTCCTGCTCGACGTGACCCGTAAAGAGTCCCGACATCTTCTGGTCGCCCTTCATCACCTCCATGGAAAAAGCCTTGGTGGTGATGTCGCCCTTCATGCCTTTGTTCTCAAAGCGCAGACCCGTCATGATGCCCCACTGCCGGTTAAGTGGCAGCATGGCGTCGAATCCCACCATAAACGACGGCGTCAGACTGTAACTGTCGATGCTGCGGATGGTCTCGGGCAGCGGGATGGGCGTTGTACCGCCGATGCTGTAACCCATGCGGGCCTTCAGTTGCAAACTGTCGAGCGTGCCGGCCTCAGCGGGACTGCCGATAAGCAATGATGCTACTATCAGTATGATGTATGCGATATCCTTTTTCATATCCTGTCCTCCCTGATTATTTTTCATACGACACTTCTACCTCGTCCACATAGAGCGTGCTGCCGACGGCTCCCTCGAACTGCGCACCTCGCTTGCTCGACGAGAATACCAGTGCCAGATTACATCCTTGGGCTGCGACAATATCATCAGGAGCATCACGGCCCTCGAAGAACATTTCCCACTGTGTCCACGTGTCAGTAGTCGGCAGCGAAGCCACACGTGCCACCTTGTACACCTGCGGGTTGTCCAGCAGCTTGTCGAGGTCTTCCACAGCATGGCCGTCAAGGACGTAGCTTTCTCCCTTGTCGTCGGTGTTGCGATAGTACACGGCATAGATGCTGGCCTCGTCCTTGCGGTCGGGATATACGTTCATGTCCTTATCGGTGAACTTCTCACCAGGCTTATACTTGTACCAGCCGGTGATACGTATAGGTTTCTTGCTGACAGGCACGCCGAATCGCGTGGCTTTCAAGGCGTCTGTCAGGACATAGTCAATCAAGAATTTCCCCAAGAACAAACTTCCTGCCGCGATGGGCTTCTTCATCCATTCTCCCATCATACCTGCCGACTGGGTATTCAGACAAACGCACCCTCCCTCTTTGCCGTCGAGCGTGCGATAGACGGGGAAGTCATCTGGCTTTGCACCGCTCTTGGTGAGTGCCGACCCGCTATTGCCCGTGGCCCAGCAGTAGTTGTGCTCATTGTTTGCCATCAGCTCATAGAAGACGTGCATCGCGTTTTTATTGTTGTACATGGGATTACCCGAATCTATCTCCACATGCTCGAAACTGTATTTCTCTGCAGGCAGTGGCACCTCCTGGAAAATGACGTTGTACAAGCGTCTCCATTCGCGGTCCTGCGAGGTGACGGTATAGACGACAGTGTCTTTCGTGAAGTCTTGCATCGAACCGCTTGCAGGTTCGATGGTAGCGCCGTCGGTAATCTTGAAGTTCAAGGGAATCTGTGTCGGAAGCGAGATGAGCGACCGCACGGAGAAAACGATGTTCGTCTCTGCCGAACTGATTTCTTTCTGCATTTCTGTGGTCTTGTAGAAGTACTCTTCATACTCCTTGCCTTCTATCCACGCACTTTCTATGTCGCACTCCTTATTCAGGGCCTCTTCCTTGATACATGACACCATGCACCAACAACACACACCAATAATAATGTACTTTTTCATACAATCAATTTTATCTGCAAAAGTACAAAATATTTTCTACAAGAACAAATCTCTTCTACTTTTTTAACGTGTAATTTCTGAATTCCATTGGCGTCATGCCGAAGTGGTCCTTGACGTACTTGCCGAAGAAGGATGGATTTGGGAAACCGAGGCGGTCGCAGATCTGCTTGATGCTCAGGTCCGTCTGCTTCAGATAGTAGCGGATGTCTTCCAGAACCTGTTCTGTAATCCATTCGTTGGCAGTCTTGCCGGAATTCTTCTTGCAGACGGCCGTGAGGTATTTGGGCGAAATACAAAGTTCGCTAGCGTAGGCATCTACCGTATGGCGCTTAATTTCACTGGAATGCAGTAAGTCAAGAAATCGCTGGAAATGGCTTTTGCCAGTTGAAAGTTGAGCGTTGAAAGTTGAGAGTTCACTGTCGGCTGGTAGGAGTTTCTGTTGCATGGCGCCACAGAGGGCAAGGATTGCCGAACGGAGCAGCGACTGGATGACATCGGTATGCAGGGGATTGTCCTTACCCTTTGCAATGGCCAGTGTGAGCATGTCGTAGAAGTGGGTGTAGAAGAGTATCTCGTCTTCGTCCATTGTCACCAGATGATTACGATGGATGTACATCATGTTATTCCAGATGTTCATTTTCTCGCGTAAGAAAGTCTGCAGGATGCGGTTGGTGAGGAACATGGCCTTCAGATTGAAATCAGGACTAATCATCACATCGGTCACCGTGACGTTCTGAGGTATGACGGCCACCTGGTTCTTATGCAGTTCCATCTGTATGCCGTTCATCTGAGCCTGTACTCTGCCGCTGGTGCAGATGACAATGGTATTCATTGACACATGGGCAGTTCTCGTCTCAGTAAACTGTTGGATACTGTCAACCACGACGATGTCATTGTCAGAATAGCCAATCTGAACATCCTCATTGTCGGCTAATGTCTGAAATGTTACTTCTTCATGCTGTTTCATGCTGCAAAATTACTTATATTTTCCCATATTTCGTGTTTTATTTGGCGTAAATTATGTTTATTTTGGAATCTTCTTGTGGAATTGATAATGAATGAGGTGAAATTGAACATGGAAAATAGTCGATTTTGGATTAATTTTGCAAAAAATTAGACATATTGTTATGAAAAAGGTATTATTGTTAGCAATTGGCTGTTGGCTGTTAGCTGTTAGCTGTAGTAACAAGAAGGAGCAGAACATGAAGGCTCCGACGAGAGTGACGACACAGGTGGTATCACCTGGTATGGTGGATAATGCCCAGACGTACGTGGGTATCGTGGAAGAACGCGAGGCAACGGCGGTGAGCTTTACGGGCATGGGTGTGGTAAAACGTATGCTGGTGAACGAAGGCCAGGCCATCAGCAAAGGTCAGCTGATAGCTGAGATGGACGACACGCAGGCCCGCAACGTGCTGAGTGGTGCCGAGGCGCAGATGACGCAAGCCAACGATGCACTGGCGCGCTACAAGATGCTGCACGACAATGGCTCACTGCCCGAGGTGCAGTGGGTGGAGATACAGAGCAAGGTGGCTCAGGCCAAGTCGCAATTGGAGGTAGCGAAGAAGAATCTGGCCGACTGCCGACTGACGGCACCCGTCGGTGGTATTATCGGCAAGAAACTGATAGGAACAGGTGAGACAGCCCTGCCGTCACAGGCAGTAGTGAGTATTCTTGACATCTCGACGGTAAAGGTGAAAGTGGCTGTCCCTGAAGCAGAGATAGGTGGTATCAATGCCACTACTCCAACAAGCATCGCGGTAGAGGCCATCAATGGCAGTTATCAGGGAGGCCGCATAGAAAAAGGCGTGCAGGCCGATGCACTCACGCACACGTATGATATAAGAATTAATGTGGCAAACGGCGATAGGAAGCTGTTGCCAGGCATGGTGGCCAGCGTGCGCTTCGTGTCTGAAGGCTCGCAAGCTATTGGCAGTAAGATGATTCCTGTGACGGCAGTACAGAAGGATTCCGACGGCACGCTGTTCGTATGGACGGTGGGCAAGGACAGTACGGCCCATCGCACAACTGTGACTATCGGTCAGACACAGGGCAATTATGTAAACGTCAACGACGGTCTGAGCATTGGCGACCGTATTGCCACAGAGGGTTATCAGAAACTGAGTGAAGGAACGAAGGTTGTTTTCTAGTTCATAATTCATAGTTATGGAAAATAAGATGAATTGGCTCCGATGGCCTTTGGAGCATTACTCAATAGCATTGCTCATCGTAGGCATATTGTTTGTGATGGGTATCTACGGCATGTACATCATGCCAAAGGACGAATTCCCGCATGCAACTATCCGTCAGGGAGTGGTAGTGGCGGTGTATCCTGGTGCCACCAGCGAGGAGGTGGAGCAACAGGTGGCTCGTCCACTGGAGCGTTACCTCTTTACCTATGGCGAGGTGAATCGCACAAAAACCACCACGCAGTCGCAGAACGGCATGTGTATCGTGATGGTGAAACTGAACGACGACGTGAACAACAAGGACGAGGTGTGGTCGAAAATCAAGCACGGGCTGAACGGCTTTAAGGCGCAACTGCCCGGTGGCGTGCTGGCCATCGTGGTGAACGACGACTTCGGTAACACCTCGGCGCTGCTCATTGCCATCGAGAGCGACCAGCGTAGCTATCGCGAGCTGAAACAATATAGCGACGACCTCTCCGATCGTTTGCGTCGTATCCCGTCGGTAGCGAATGTCAAGCTGTTTGGCGAACAGAAGGAGCAGATATCGCTCTACGTTGATCGCCAGCGCCTGCAGGCCTACGGCATTGGTCAACAGATGCTCTTTTCGCGCCTACAGGCTCAAGGCATCACCACGATGAGTGGTAGCATCAGCGACGACGACCAGCAGATACCCATCCACGTAGAGGCGCAGGAGAACTCGGAGGAGGAAATTGCCAACCAGATTATTTTCAGCGACCCTGCAACGGGCAAGGTGACACGCGTTCGTGATGTGGCCCGAGTGGTGCGCGAATACGATCCCATGTCGAGTCGTATCGAGCAGGACGGACATCCTTGTGTGCTGCTGTCGATGGAGATGACGCCTGGCAATAACGTGGTGCAGTACGGACAGGAGGTGGAAAGTGTGCTCAACAGTTTTGCTGCTGAGGAACTTCCCGACGACGTACACGTCACCCGCATTGCCGACAAGCCTAAAGTGGTAGCCACGAGTGTGAGCGACTTCCTGCGCGACCTGCTCATCTCGATGCTGATCATCATCCTGGTGATGATGGTGCTGTTCCCCATCCGTTCGGCCATCGTGGCGGCTATCACCATCCCGCTGAGCACTTTTGTCAGTGTGGCTATCATGTATATGATGGGCATCGAACTGAATATTGTGACGCTGGCGGCACTGATAGTGGTGCTGGGAATGATTGTCGACAACTCCATTGTGGTCATCGACGGCTATCTGGAGTATCTTGGCAAAGGCTTCAAACCCTTCGATGCCGCCATCGAGTCGGCCCGTCAGTACTTCATGCCCATGCTGCTGGCCACCATCTGTATCTGCGCCATCTTCTATCCGTTCCTTATCACGATGAAGGGTATGTTCCACGACTGTCTGGAGGACTTCCCCGTCACGATTACCATCAACCTCATGGTGTCGCTGGTGTTGGCGGTAACGGTGATTCCGTTCCTGGAGGTGCTATTGATAAAACCGGAAAATCTCGATAAATCCGGACAGGCTGGTAACGCTATTACGAATTGGGTACAAAACACCTATAACCGCGTGCTCGACTGGACCTTTGCCCATCCACGGCTCACTATCTATGGCGGCATCGCAGTCATCCTGCTGTCGTGTCTCATTGCCCCTACGTTGAAGATACGCCTGTTCCCATACGCCGACCGCGACCAGTTTGCGGTGGAGATATTCCTGCCCGACGGCAAAGGACTGGCCGAGACGCGTGTGGTGACGGATTCTGTCCGCCACGTCCTAGGGAAAGACGAGCGCATCACGAGTATCACGGGTTTCATTGGTTGTTCTTCACCTCGATTCATGGATGCCTATGCGCCCCAGATGGCTGGCAACAACTATGCACAGTTCATCGTCAACACCAAGAGCGATAAGGCCACACTCGACCTCCTGACGCAGTATCAGCCACAACTGAGCGAGGCGTTCCCCAATGCCTACGTGAAGTTCAAGCGCTTGGACTATCTGGAGGTGAACGAACTGGAATATCGCTTCTATGGCGACAATCTCGACTCGCTGCATGTGGTGGCCGAACGGTTGATGGAACGCATGCGCCAGATGCCGGAACTGGAGTGGGTGCATACCGACTATTTCCAGCCGTATCCCATCATCAACGTCGAACTCGACCCTGTGACATCTGCCCAGTTAGGTATTACCCGCACTACCGCCCAGCTGGCACTCGGCGCTACGTCTTCCGACCTGCGTGTGGGACAAATCTGGGAGGACAATTACGAGCTACCTATCGTGGTAAAGGACGATACTGATATGACTTTCTCTGATATCGCGAACCTGGGCATCGCCACACCTATGTCGATGGCCGCTTCAGTGTGCTCGACGGTTTTGCCGTCGAGTAGCAATACTACGGTTCCCCTGCGCCAGATTGCCAAGGTTCAACCCAAGTGGAGCGAGAGCCGCATCATGCATCGCGGTGGCGAGCGTTGTATCACCGTTACGGCCCAGTTTGCACAGGGCGTCTATACCGCTCCTATTGAAAAGGAGATTGCCCGCGTGATGCAGGAGGACATCGAACTGCCTCAGGGTGTTCGCACGGAGGTGGGCGGCGAAATAGAATACGGCGACGAGGCTTTGCCACAGATCTTTGGTGGTATTGCCATTGCGGAGGTCATCGTGTTCTTCTTCCTGCTGTTCAACTTCAAGCGGTATGGCATCACCACCATCTGTATGGTGGTCTTGGGACTGATGACACCTGGTGCGCTGATTGGTCTCGGACTGATGAACCGCGCCTTGGGCCTTACCTCCATCTTCGGACTCATCACGCTGATGGGAATGATTATGCGTAACGAGATTCTCATCTTCGAGCATGCCAACGACCTGATTCAAAAAGGTGTGCCCGTGCGCCAGGCGGCCTACGAAGCCGGCAAGCGTCGCATGGTGCCCATCTTCCTCACCACAGCCACGACAGCCGTCGGTGTGGTGCCGATGATTATTGCACAATCGTCGTTCTGGATGCCCGTGGGTGTCACCATCTTCGCCGGTGGCATCGGCTCGCTCATCATGGTAGTCACCATGCTACCCGTTATTTATTGGCAAGTTTCAAAAAAATAATTATGAAAAAGATATTAGCAATCATAGCTGGTTCAGTTTGTTGCTGTGTCACAGCAACCGCCCAGCGCACCTACACCCTCCAGCAGATCAAGGACTCTGCCCTCCACAATAACATCGCCATCCGTAATGCGCGACATAGCATCGAGGCTGCCCAGCAGCAGCGCAAGGAGGCATTTACCAAATACTTCCCTAATGTCAGCGGCACGGGCCTGTGGTTTAATGCCAACAAGGGTATGGCGCAGACCACCGTCAATCCGTCAGAGATGATTTCCCCTGAGTTGGGGGCCAGTCTGGCACAGATGCTGCCTGCCGAGGCGCTTGTAGCCTTGTCCAACCCCATCAGCATCTCGATGATGAAGAATGGTACCATCGGTTCGCTGATGGCTGTACAGCCCGTGTTTGCCGGTGGTCAGATCATCAACGGCAACAAACTCGCCAAAGTTGGCGAGGACGTCAGTCGTCTCCAGTTGCAACTGTCGGAAAACGAGGTGGAAAAGACTGCCGAACAATACTTCTGGCAGTTGGCCTCGTTGCAGGAGAAGATGAAGACCGTCGATGCTGTCGATACACTGTTGGCTGGCATCCATAATGATGTCGATGTAGCTGTGCGCGCTGGTTTGGCTATGCGCAACGACCTGTTGCAGGTACAACTGCGCCAGAACGACATCCAGAGTCAGCGCCTGAAACTGCAGAATGGCATCTCCATCGTCCGTCTCTTGCTGTCGCAATACTGTGGCCTCCGCGACACGTCGTTTGTCATTGACCATTCTGCTGCACTAAAAGTGGCGGATGCCAATAATGGTCAATGTTCAATGTTCAATGTTCAATGTCTCCCTGAGTATCAATTGCTTGGCAAACAGGTTGAGGCTGCTAACCTGCAGAAGAAAATGGCCGTCGGTCAGAATCTGCCGTCCGTTGCCGTGGGTGCAGGCTACAACTACCATAATCTGCTGGATAACAATCATACGTTCGGCATGGTGTTCGCCACCGTCAGCGTACCTATCAGCGACTGGTGGGGCGGCTCGCACGCCATCAAGCGCCGCAAGATAGAGCACCAACAGGCTCAGGAGCAACTGGCCGATAATGCCGAACTGCTGAAAATCCGGATGCAGAATGCCTGGAACGGTGTCCAGGAAGCCTACCGGCAACTCCAGCTCTCCGAACGTAGTATCGAACAGGCTGAAGAAAACCTCCGCCTGAACCGCGACTACTATCGTGCCGGCACCTCACGCATGTCCGACCTCCTCGAAGCCCAGCTGCTCTACCAACAGTCACTCGACAAGCATACCGATGCCTTCGCCGACTATCAGAACAAGCTCTTGGAATACCGCCAAGCCATCGGACAGTAAGCGGAGGCACTTACCTGTCAGCTCGGCAATTTCGAGCGACGTCATTGTCTGTTCGCTTTGTGTCTTCTTAATAAATTAATAATGTGTGTCATAATTGTGTGTTGTTTTTAAAACTCGTCTCACCAACCAAATAAAAGGAAGAAGAAGGCTCCAAAAGCAAGGAAGCGAAGTTTGCATCAACAATCATCTTGATAGAACAAAATTTGAAACAAATCATAAAATATGTAAACTATAATGTAAACCAATATAAAATGAATAAATATAATATATTGAATAACAATGTTATACATAGAATACTTTTTGTCTGTCACGGGAATATCTGCCGAAGCCCGATGGCGGAGTTCGTGATGAAGGACTTGGTGAAGCGGGAGGGGCTGGAGGACAGTTTCGTGATTGAGTCGGCAGCCACCTCGACAGAGGAGATAGGCAACAGTGTCTATCCCCCTGCCCGACGGAAGCTGGCGGAACACGGCATCGGCTGTGCGGGCAAGACGGCACGACAGATGACGCGCTCGGACTATGACCGCTTTGACCTGCTGATTGGCATGGACTCGTGGAACATCCGCAACATGCGAAACATCTGCGGTGGCGACCCTGAAGGAAAGATCGTGATGCTGATGGACTTCACCACACGACCTGGCGACGTAGCAGACCCTTGGTACACAGGCGACTTCGAGGCCACTTGGCGCGACGTCCTTGAGGGTTGCCAGGCATTGTTGGAATCAATGCCAGCCACCAGGACCGCCACCACCGCCGGGGCCTCCGCCACCGCCTGTGTATGACGAGAGATTAACGGACGAGCCGCCAGTGAAAGAGGCACCGGTATAGGCTACGCCGTCGAAGATGCTGGTACCGCCGCTGACGGTAACGCCACTCTTCAGTGTGGGCTGTGAGGCTCCGCTGACGACCATTGTATTGCCACCGCTGGATGGTGTTTTAAAGACGAACGTGTCGCTGCCGACGGTCATGGCGTACCACGTGTTCTTGCTCCATGACGAGGCCTGATAGCACGCCTGTGTGAGCTGTGCGCCGTTCTCCAGTCCGCCGATGGCGATGATGGTGCCGCCCTGGACGTAGAGTTTCTTCTGCTCCTCGCTGTTGGCATCGATGGCCACCTCGGGCGTCGAAGTGCCGATGGCATAGACCACGCCACCTTTAATATATACGTTACCGTTGGCGTCGATGCCGTCGTTGCCGGTGGAGCGGGCATAGACGTAACCGCCGCTGATGGTCAGGTCGCCGGCATTGCTCAGGCTCTTGGTGGCGTCGTTATACGAGGCGTTGATGGCATCGTCCGAGGCGTTCACGGTCACCCATCCGCCCGTAATATCGATGCTGGTCTTGCTCTCGATACCTTCGCCGCCTGCACCTGTGGTGGTGACAAAGATGGCGGCATTGTCGCTGACAGTGATAGCCCCGTCAATCTTGATACCCTTGGGTGACGACTTATAGTCGCTGTCGTATTTGTCGAGCTGTTGCGAACTGTTAACGGTAGATAGTGTGCCGCTCGACGATGCCACAACGGCATTGCCGCTGGTCTTGATGATGATGGTGCCACCCGTAGCGGTGAATGTGCCGTCACCGTTGATACCCTTGCCGCCAGCACCCGTGCTGGTCAGGTTCAGCGTGCCGCCGCTGATGGTCATGTTGCCGTCAGCACCGAAACAGGCCGAGGCCTTGGTCTTCATCTTCGTGCTGTCCCATACGCCACCGCCCGTAGTCTTCACGGTGATGTCGCCACCGCTGATGCGCATGTCGCCCTCGCCCTTGATGCCCTTGGCAGCATCGGCGGTGACGGTAATATTCATCGTACCGCCACTGATGTAGATATTTCCTGAGTCCTCATCCTCGTGGTCGGTGGTCTCGCCCGTCGAGGCATCGCCGTCGATGTCGCACTGGATGCCATCGTCCTGCGTGTCGCTGATGTTAATCGTGCCGCTCTCCATGAGGAAGTACTCGGCGCAACTGATGCCGTCACCTGCGGCCGAAGTCACGTTGATGGTGGCGTTCTTCAGCGTCATGTACTCATCCGTCTTGATGCCGTGCTTCACGTTACCAACGACGTTCAGCGTACCCTTCTGCGCAAACTCGGCGTGGCCCTTGATGTAGAGGCAGCCCTTCTGCGAACCAGTCGAAGCGTCGCTGAGCGTGTTGGTCGTTCCTGTAACAATCTTTACCTTGATGCGTTTGCCGTTCTGGATGTGTACGGCAGCACCGCTATATACTGGTGTCGCGTTGGTCAGCGTTAGGCCGTTCAGTTCTATCGTGGCCTTGTACGAGCCCGACATGTAGAACTCGCCGTCGGCGGATGTGCCGCTCAGCGTGTAGGTGATTTCCTCGGCCAGATTGTCGCTCTGGGCTATCGACACATGCGCTCCGCTGACGGTTGGCGTGACATACTGCGCCACGTTGCCTGCCACCGTCACCGATGCCGTCGAGCCGTCGTAACTCACGCCAATCGTGCCGTCGCTGACTTTGCTGTTGTCCACCGTCATCGCTGTGATGTCGGTGAGCGTAAAGGTCTTGCCCATGATGGTCACCGTCTCGCCATTGGCGTAGGTCATCTCACCCGTCTGCGAGGCAGGAAACTGATAGGTCACGCTGCCCACCTTGACATTCAGCGTCTGTGCCCCTGCTGCTATTGTCAGCACGAGGGCTATCATAGATAATAATGCGCGTCTCATCTTACCACCATTTTATAAGTCCTGCTATTTGTCTTCACGATATACACGCCACGGCGCATTTGGTCCTTCGTGACCTTATGACCCTGCAAGTCGTAGATGTCGGTGGCTTCGTCGAGAGTAGCACTGGTGATTTCCTCGATGCCGGTCGTTTCGTCGGTGTTCGAGAAGTACATCTTGCTCAGGTTCGTCAGCGTGAACGACTGCGAGCCCACCGTCAGAGTAGTACCGCTGATGGTCAGCGTAACGTCCGAAGCAACGGATACCGAAGCCTTCGCCCCGTCCGTCGTCTCAAAGGTCAGGTAGGTGTAATCTTCGGCCTGCGCTGTCAACGCCCCTACCAGCATTGTCAATAACATTAAAATCTTCTTCATATCGCCTAATCGTTTGTAATAATGTTGCAAAGGTAAAGATTATCGGGGCAATTACCAAATATTTTCAATGAACATCCCGATTCTTTCAACGAATTTTTATTTGCAAAAGTACTCATAATTCTACAATTATTTGTATCTTTGCACCAACAATTAACAAAAGTCGGTTATAAAATAAAAATTATGAAGAAGCTACTCATGACAGCGATGATGATCGCTATGAGTATGGGGATGAATGCCCAGACAGTTCAGAAACAAGTAGTGGAAGAAGGCGGTACAGGCCCGTTCAAATCGGAAGTAGTGGGTGATGCCGACCTCCATGCCGAATGGTGACAGGGAATACTCCTGTCAGGAGAAGTGCATTGGGCAAATACACCAAGCATGGCTCTCGCTGTTCCAAAAATTAGGATTGTTTATGAAAAACGAGGAACCCCATTGCTGAGATTCCCCGCAAATCCTCTTTCGAGGCATATAGAGAGTTTCCGGAAATTACCTGCGTCCGCCGAAGTGACCTGAACCACTGTGGTGACCTGAACCGCTGTGGTGACCGCTAGTGTTTTGTGCAATCTGACGATTGTTGCGCCAAGTCTTGTTGCCGTGAGCCGTCGGAGTGTTGTGATGCACTGTAGGAGCGGGCTTCGACATGTGACGGTCGGCATAGAAGCGATCGTGCTTGTGGCTGTTTCCACCCTTGTAAGTTACGAACACCTTTGGGTGTGCGTTGAAGAAACGACCCCTGTTGTAGTGGGAGTACACTGCGAACGTCCAGCCACCAGCATGCCAAGCCACAGGACGATAGAAATGTGCCAGAGTGATGTACTTGTCGTACTGCCAGGCGTTCAACACATAGCGGAGGTCAGCATTGCGGCGGTCCCACCAGATGCCAAACACGTCGGCGTGTCCGTTCAGACTCATCAGGTAGTCGAGGTTGATCTCATAGACTGCCTCATACTGTGCAGCAGTGAGGTTCAGCTCGTAAGCCATCTTGTCGCTCAGGAACAGTGCCTCGTGCTTTGCTGCGTTATAGCTCATTGCGTTGGCCGAGATAGTCATGACCATCCTTAATCTCCTATACTTTAAATGGTGAGACATTTATTTCTTGTTTGCGACGGCAAAGTTCGGAACTTTTCTCGGCATTTACAAAGGAAAAATCATAATATGAAGGGGAATTTTCCCTATTTGTGAGTAGGGAAAACTCCTAAAGATGATTGTAATTTACTTGATGAGTCTTTACTTGATGTATTTCACCTTCGAGGCATCGCGGGGCTTGGCGTCGGGCTGCTCGTCGGGATAACCAATTGAAATGACATAAAGCAGTCGATACCCTTCAGGGATGTCGAGGCTGTCGCGGAAGGCTTTGGCTTTCTCGTCAGTTGTGAGGAAACGTATGGGGCCTGTCTGGATGCAGGTACCAAGGCCCAGAGCCTGAGCCGCAAGCATCATGTTCTGCCCCATGAGGCCTGCATCGAGGTCAAACCTGCCGTCAGCCGGTGCACAGACGCAAATGAGGCTCGGTGCGTTGCGGGTTTGGCCCTTCACATCTGCCATCAGTTTCTGGTCTTCGATAATCCGTACAGCCCAGTTCTGCCGGTTCATCGCACTTGGAGCATTGATACCAGCAAGGGCTACGGCCTCCAGCTTGGCGTGCTCCACAGGTTTGTCGAGGTACTTGCGGATGGAGCGACGTGCCATGATATTGCTCAGTACCGGATTCACCTCCATCTGCATGTCAGCCTCAATGTCGCTCAACTTGTCCGTAGGCTCATAGCGTTTCAACACTCGTCCGTCACGAGAGACAAGGAACTTGGTGAAGTTCCATTTGATATCACTCTTTTTATCGTAGTCGGCATCGCGCTTACGGAGCATATCGTCCATGAACTTGCCTCGCTGGTCGTTCGTATCGAAACCACCGAAGCTCTTCTGTGCTTTCAAAAAGGTGTATAGCGGATGCTCATTGGCTCCATTCACATCTATCTTATCGAACTGCGGGAACTGGATATCGAAGTTGGCCGTGCAGAACTGGTGAATCTCCTGAATAGTTCCAGGAGCCTGTTCGCCAAACTGGTTGCAGGGGAAGTCCAGAATCTCGAAGCCATCCTTCGAGTATTTCTCATAAAGTGCTTCAAGCTCCTTGTACTGTGGTGTGAATCCGCATCGGGTAGCGGTGTTCACAATGAGCAGCACCTTACCCTTGTAGTCAGAGAGCGAAACTTCCTGTCCTACGTCATCCTTTACCTTTAAATCATAAATACTTGACTGTGCAGAAAGGGTCAGCACGCCCATCATTGCCATAAGGCTTACAATAAATCTTTTCATAATCGTTATAGTTTTTGTGGATTTTATTTGCAAAGTTACGAATAATTATCGGTTTTGCGATTTTTTTTTCCAAAAATTAAGAATAAATATGAAAACTGTTTGGAATAAATGGCTGACCATCACAGCCAGCCATCTCACAAAACTAAACAAATACCTTTATGAATTTTATTCCTGTGATTACATTTCAGGAGTGATGGCGGCTATCCAAGCCTCGATGCGGGTATCGGTCTTGTCGTCCTCGTTGATGTCGTCGAGGGGCAGACCGATGAACTTGCCGTCGATGACGGCCTCCGAATCGTCGAAGGTGTAGCCGTTGGTCTCTACGCTGCCGATGAACTTGGCACCACTATCCTTGATGCCGTTGTAGAGTTCACCCATGCCGCCTACGAAGGTGTCACTATACGATGAGCAGTCGCCACAGCCAAAAATGGCGATGGTTTTGCCACTGAGGTCGGCACCTTGGAGCGTCTTCAGGCCGTCGTACCAGTCATCCTGCAATTCGCCTGCGCCCCATGTTGAAGTGCCGAGAATCAGGTTCTGGTTGGCGCTGACGATGTCGGCTGTCAAGTCTTGTACGTTTAAGGCCTTGCAGCCCAGTTTCGAGGCAATCTTCTCTGCGATAGCCTCACAGGTTCCTGTTGAGGAACCATAGATTACAATTGTTGTGTTCATTTTATGATTTATTTTAAGAAGTTGTTAATTTGCGCTTGCAAAATCTTTCGCACTGTGCGCAGATGTCGTAGCCGAGCATAGCACCGAGGATGAAGTCCTCCTCTGGCGTGAGTTCGTTTAGCGGACGGGTGACTATGAGCCGGATAGCCTCCAGACACTCGCGCCGTCCGAAGTAAATGTTCAGGTTCTGCTGTCCTGCAGGTTGTAGCAGGTATGGAATACCCTGACTTTCCAGTCGTTTAATAGTTTGCTCACTATACTTCTTATTACAGGTGAACAGCACCATGTGGCGCACACCTTTATGCAGTTCGTAGATGTGGTTCATCAGCACCTGAAGCGCTGTGGGAATTGCTGTCGTTGTTCTCATTTTTATTGTTCTCTAATCACGGTGCAAAGGTACGGCAAATAAATAAGGTGCGCAATACCTAAAAACGAGGTTTTAAGCATTGCGCACCTGCAAAGTCCTGCAAAAGCAGATTAATCAGAAGTAGGTATTACGCAGTCAATCTGTTCGCATCCTGAACAACGAGACCTGCCAACATAAAACCAAAGATGGCAGTGATGTGGACAATACTGCCGTTGCCTTTGTCGTCAGGATCGATAGGTCTCTTATTCGCCAAGAGTTCGTCGCTATATACACATTGGAACTTGCGCTTGGGGAACTGTTTCTCCTTTTTGAATTTGTTACGAAGGGCACGAGCCAAGGGGTCGCCCTTCACTTTCCAGAACTCCGTGATCTGAATACGTGTAGGGTCTAGTTTTAGGGCTGCTCCCATTGACGAGAAGAGCTTGGGACCCCTTCTGTTTTCCCCTGTTGAAGGGAAGGATGTGGCCAGAAGGATGAGAGCAGCCTTATCTTTCAGTGAGTCGATGGCGTCGATGATATAGTCGTAGTCCTCCAAATGAAAATCGGAGGCACTCTCCTCTGTGAAGATTTTCTGCAGGGCAGTAATTTCTGCCGACGGATTAATTGTGAGCAAGCGCTCTTTCAGGGCTTCCACCTTCACTTGCCCCACCGTTTTCGTCGTTGCCATCAGCTGACGATTGATGTTGGTGATGCTCACACGGTCGCTGTCAACAATCGTCAACCGTCGGATGCCGCTACGCACCAGACTCTCAGCGCACCACGACCCTACGCCGCCCACGCCAAAGATAATCACACGCTTCTGGGCTATCCGCTCCATCGCCTCATCGCCCAGCAGTAGCTCTGAGCGCCTGAATATTGCATCTTGTTTTGCCATTGTCTTTCTTGTTTCGCTTGCAAAGTTACGGAAAGTTGAGAGCAAAATAAAAGAAATTCGTTTCTTTTTTTTGCCGAGACGTAGTAACCTCGCTATTTCAATGGCAAAGTTACGAAAAAAGCTTGTAAAAGCGAAGCTGTTTTGGAAGATTAACGCAATTCGGCCTGAAATAAAGGCAAAGAGGGGAAGAACGGGGTGACCACCCAAATCTACGCCAAAATCACAAGTCAAAAACTTGACAACGACCTGACGATGCTTGGCAACAAACTCAATGCATCTTTCAAAGGGCTTAAGATGGCATAGATCACAGCGCCTCAAAACCTCAAAGCAGAAAGACGAATGATTAGCGAAGTCTGTCATCCGTCTTTCTGCGTTGTATTCCCTCTGCACACGAACCACTAACGGCTCTTTCCTTTTCCCTATCGTTTGTATGCCGGATGATAGCAACTTTCCAAAACTCTCTCCAAATCACTCTCACGATAAAGTACCTTGCCACCTAATAACACATAAGGTATCAAGCCACCATTACGGTATTCTTGTAGCGTTCGTCTACTGACCTTCAGAATGCTGGCCACCTCTCTGTCCGTCAAATAACGTTCACCATCAAGCAACGGGCGATAGCAGCCTATCACATTCTTGTATAGGGCAAGCACCTCCTTCATATTCTCCAATGCGTTCTTCACTCCAACGTTATGCGGCATTATCAGTTCGTTCATAGGCTGCTCGTTTTGAGGTTATTCATCTTACTCTCCTTATCCCTATCAGCCACAACATGAAGAATACTCTCTACATCCTCAGGCTTGTAATACACCTTACGATTGATTTGAGAATAGGCCAATGTTCCATTATCCCGTAAAGTCTGTAATGTTCTTGGACTGACATTCAGCATTTGGCAAACGTCCTGGTTGTCAAGCCAATCACCCATCCCTTTGTCTGTGCCTCTATCTGCCAATGCTCTCATCTGTGCTACGAAGCTATTGAAGCTCGTCAGCAGTTCCTCGTAGGTACTGCGCTCAATTGAAATTACTTCCATGTCTGTTTAGTTTTTGAAATTTGCGAGCAAAGGTACATCATGATTTCCAGATAGGTTCTTTC
>ONKX01000006.1 GCA_900318555.1 uncultured Prevotellaceae bacterium
CGACTCATGATAGAGGTCAACGTCGATGTCGCGGAACAGGTCACGGGCCTCGTGGTTCCACACCCACCACATATTGTGGGCCATCTCATCCAAACACTTTAGTTCTGCGGGAAGCGTAGCCTTGACGGTCAAGATCTTCCACTGCGGTTCGTTTACGTAGTCAGCTTTTATTTTCATATCTTTTTACAGGTTAGTTTTTGGACTACAAATTTACGGATTATTTCCGAAACACAAAAGGATTTAACAATATTTTACATTCTGCGTTGCCGGTCAAAGTTTCGGTATCGAGAGGATGAACCTGCATCCGTCGGTATATGCTGCGTCGAGGGTGATTTCTCCGCCTATTGAACTGGCGAGTCGCTGACTGATAGCCAGACCGAGGCCGATACCTTCCTTGAAATTGTCTGATGCCTTCTCGAAACGGCCGAAAATACGGTCCCTGTCCTCAGGATTGATACCTACACCGGTGTCCTCCACAACCAAACGTATCTGACGGACGCCCTTGTCATACTCGCAACGCAGTTCGATATATCCTTTCTCCGTGAATTTCTGGGCATTATCAAACAAATGCGTCAGGATGCGGCTCACGGTGGAGGGATGGGTATGCACCATGAAGTCGTCGGCAACATTGGTGGTAAATCGGGTCTCTACGCCCTCGTGGCTGTCGTCAGCCGTTGAATGCAGCAATTTGCGGCACAGATCGTTGATGGCGACATCCGTCATCTCCGAGTCGGGACGCAGGCTCTTCTCGCTCTCACTCTTCGAGAGTTCCAGCACCTCGTTGACAATGGTGGTGATGAGCTCGACATTATGGGTGATGCGTTCCCGCATGTTTTTCTTCTCCTCTTCGCTCAGCTCGAGACCCGGCTGGCAAAGCACGCTGGAGAATCCTCCGATGGCATTCAGGGGCGTGCGTATCTCGTGACTCATGTTGTTGATGAATGCCGACTTCATGTGGTTCGACTCCTCGGCGCGGTCAAGGGCGACCTTCAGTTTCTTGTTCTTATCCCAGATGATGCGCGTCAGGCGACGGCGCCCCATGATATAGATAATCAGGAAGGCCACACAGATACCGATGATCCAGTTGGTGAGTCGTCTCACCGACTTCTTATGTTCCATAGCCTCCTCGCGCGTCCTCATCAGCGACCGTCCCGTAGCCATCTGGTTATAGTGGGCATTCTGGATGAGTCCGAACACAGAATCCATTTCGAAGATCTTGTGCTTCATGGCCAGGAGACTGTTGTCAATGTCTCCGGCACGGCTGTAGATCGTTGCAGCCACCAGCGAACTGTCCACATACACACGGCCCTCCTTCAGCTTGTCGATGGCTTTCTGGTAGGCACCGTCGAAGGTGAGACGGGCTATCTCCACCATATTGTCATACTGGTGATTGAATGTCGTGTCGCCTTGCAGTCGCAGTTGCTCATACTCCCGATAGGTATTCTCGAAATCCGCCTTGTCGCCATTGAGGAACAGGACATACAGTTTGATAGCCTTCGAAAGCGAGAGGTTGTCCGTGTCCTCTCTCTTCGTTGCGAGTTTTTCCGCCTGCGTGGCATATTCGATAGCCCTGGCGGGTTCCTTGATACAAAGCAGTTGGGCCAGGTCGCGCAGGGTAACCATCGTAAACTTGGGGTCGCGGTCGTCCACTTCGTTGAGCGCCTGGACGAAATACTCTTCTGCCCTGCGGGTGTCGTGCGAGGCGCGATAGATGTTTCCCATCAAGGCCGTGGCGAGGTAGTAATACTCCACGTCCTTGTTCTTCCTGGCGTCGCTATCCAGATACTGAGCCGTCACGATGGCACGAAACAGATTTTTCTGCTTGATGTCATAGAACCCCTCGTTGGTTTTCGTCTTATAGTACGATTTCCAGTCATTCGTGCTCTTCAGATACTCTTCGAAGGCGTGCGCATGTTGGTAGAATGCGCTATCGTCGCCCTTGTCATAGAGCATACGGAACTGACGGTACATTTGCGACGCTTTCTTGCTATCCTCCGTCGCACCGAAAGAGGAAGACAGGCAGAACAGCAGGGTAGTAACCATCAAGAGAATTCTTTTCATATTTTTTCTGTTTTCGTTTTCGTTATTGTGGTCCCCGAGCACTGATTTTAAAATAATCTGTTTCAGGTGGTAACGTCGGCCATGAGGTCGCGGCGGCCAATGAGGCTGAAGATGGTGATGCGGTTGTCCTCGTTCAGGATACATTAATGTCTGACTAATAGCGTGCAAAGTTACAAAGAAATTATGTCAACATTACACTCTTCTCCTTAATTAATGTTAATGGAATGTGATTTTAACAATCTATTACGGAGATACATAACGGGAACCATCCCGATATGAGCTCAAAAAAATATCGAGAAAACCAAATGTTTTCCCGATTATTTTCAACGGATTTAGCAATTTTTCAGGCACAAATTCTTTGCAACTCCTGACTGATCAGGATAATCTCATCCATGATAAGACGTTCACGCTCCTTCGAGGGCTTTTTGGTACCATTGATATATTGAGCCATTAAACTCTGGCTGATGCCAAGACGACGGCCTACCGCAGAAGCATTCAGCTCGGGATGAGACAGGAAAATACGTGAGATTCCTGTCGGCTCCGGGTCATCATACTCAAAACTCTCGAAGCTGACATCTTCATCAAGGTCATACCAGTGTATCCCCTCGTCATCTATCTCATAGTTGGCACGCTCCTCGTCTGTGGCATTACGCAATCTCCTGTAATAGAGAAGTGACTGCCATAGTTCACGTCCATCGTCCGTCAGACCGTAAATGCGGTCGTTTGCAAACCAAATCTTAGAAATCTTCATTTTTCACACTCCCTCCAAAATATTCATTCCATTTCAAACATTCTTAATATCTCTGGCATAATCTTATTGTTTTATTTGTTTTCTGCTGCAAAGATAGTGCAAACCGAACGAAAAACCAAATTTATTTGAGTTTTTCTGAGGTGCAGCCTATTTTCTCCAAAAGGAGAAATATAGGTAATATTTTCATAACCTCCAAATTTTATCCCACTTTTTTATCCTTCTTCCCCCTACACAGGAGGATAAGAGAGGGTCTCGGACGAAAAAACGGAAGCCGCGATTGGACTTCCGTTTCCTGTTTTATTCTTTAAAAAGTGCACAAAAGATGTAAAACGCTTACTTAAACAACCCAAAAACAAGCAAAATCGCTTGTTACGCTAACCTTTTTGGCTAAAAATTTGGTTATTACAATAAGTTTGCGTATATTTGCACGCAAAAATAATTATTATGGAGACCCTTTTAAAGAAACATCGCATATTGATATCGCAGACGAACACTGGTATCGTCCGCGAAATCATGAAGTCTGTGAACTGGGAGAAGCAGCTTGTATCCATACGTGGTTCGCGAGGCGTAGGCAAGACAACGCTGATGAGACAGTATATCAAGCAGAAGTTTGGGGTGAATGCTGGCGAGGCGTTATATTGCCTGATGGACAGCATGTACTTTGCTAGTCATACGCTGATGGAAGTGGCTGAGCGGTTCCACCTGATGGGAGGCAAGCACCTATTCCTCGACGAAGTGCATAAATATCCCACATGGAGCAAGGAACTGAAAGAGATCATCGACCTGTGGCCCGATATGAAGATTACCTTTACAGGCTCGTCGCTACTACAAATCCTGAATGCCGATGCCGATCTGTCGCGCAGGGTGCTGAACTACGATATGGCTGGACTATCGTTCAGAGAGTATCTACGTTTCTATAAGAACATCGAACTGCCTGTACATACGCTGCAGGAGGTGCTGGAGGATGCCGATGCTGTTTGCGACGAGGTGTGCAAGGTGTGTCATCCTCAACCCTTGTTTGAGGAGTATCTGCGTGCAGGCTACTATCCCTTCTACGATGGCGACGAACAGGAGTACTACAGTCGCATAGAGAATGTGGTAAGCTTTATCATCGACCAGGAGATGACGCAATTCTGTGGTGTTGATCCTGCCTACACACGCAAACTCAAGGCAATGATGCTGTTTCTAGCCAATAATGTGCCTTACGATGTGAATATAGCCAAACTGGCATCGTATCTGGAACTGAACAAAAATACGGTGCTGAGCTATCTGTCGAGTATGCAGAGGGCTGAACTGCTGCATCTGCTGTATGCGGACAATAAGTCGGTGACCAAGATGCAAAAGCCTGACAAGATATATGTGCACAATCCCAATATGCTCTGCGCGCTGAGCTCGAATCTGAATGTAGGCACCCAGCGAGAGTGCTTTGTGGTCAACCAACTGTCGGTAGGTCATACCGTTGAGTATGGTAAAACACAGGGTGACTTCTTGATTGACGGCAAGATAACGGTAGAAGTGGGCGGCCAAGATAAATCGTTCGACCAGATAGCAGACATTCCAAACTCATACATTCTAGCAGACTCGATGGAATTCCCCGTTGGCAAGAAGCTGCCCCTCTGGGTGGTAGGTCTGCTGTATTGAATGTACCTGGCGTCAGCGAGGAGAAGCATCAGTTGGCCTAAAAAGCCGGCTTAAGGGCGTTTGCACCGACTATGTATTCCTGACAGGTTTCTCTTACTTGAAGGTGAAGTCGGTCTTTTCCACGCTGTAGCCGTAGATGGTCTTGAAGTCATTCTTCATGGAGATGATGGTGTAGCCGGCCTCGCGCCATTTCGCCTCACGACGGGCACCCTCTGCAAGGTCGGCATGGTCGCGGGCATCGTCATCAGCCACGAGCATGAAGGTGGCGGTGCGGTACTTCGGATTGCTCATACAGTAGTTGTGCATGGCACAGTCGCCGCTGCTGTTGCCGAACGACAATACGGGCTGCTTGCCAATCTCCTGACTGATCTGCCGCACCTTGTTGGTCTTCAGATTCTTGATGATCAGGCTGTCGGTGCGCACCAGATACTCATCCGTGCCCATGGTGTAGTCGACACCGACGTTATCGCCCTGCTTGTTGGAGCTGAGGCATACATCCATGCCAATGACGCGGTTGGGCTCGATACCCAGCGATTCGACTAGCGAGCGGCAGATGAAACGGTCGGAACCAGAGACGACGTAATAGGTGAAGCCGTTGTCCTTCAGATAGTCGAACACCTCCAGCATGGGCTTGTAGAAGCTCTCGGCGTAGGTCATCCCCTTGAAGCCGTTGGCCGGCGTGGCGGCATAGGCCTTCACGTAGGTGTCGAACTCTTTGAGCGTCATGCCGGCATAGGCCTTGGCGGCGGCATAGGCGTGAATCATGTCGAAATGGTCGGGCAGTTTCGTGCCGTTGCGCACGAAGTCGCGGATGTTCTGTGCTGCCTGGCGCACATCGTCGGGAGCCTTGTCCTTGTACGTGGGGTCGTCCAAGGCTCTGTATTCCAACAGGTTGTACTCAAAGTAGGTGGGGTAGAGCTCGCCGATGAACGTGCCGTCCATGTCGAACGTGGCGATGCGGTCCTCCTCCTTGATGTAGTTGCTGGAGTTCGGGTTAGTTACGTCCTCGACATACGTCTTCAACGTCCTCAGGGCCTCGCAGTCGTTCCACAGGGTGAAATACTCTTTCGGTGTTGGTGGTGTTACCGATTTCTTATCATCATCCTTGCTGCACGATGTCAGCAATGGGCCCTGTGCCACCACGCACATCAGGGCGAGAATAAGGAAAAAATGCTTTTTCATCATACTTTTGTTTTCGTTATCGTTTTCGTTTTACTTACGTACATTGAAGGGTGTACGGGCGGGACTATTGATGATGCGGGCGGCGTTGCGGCCGTCGAAACGCGTGGGGGCAATGATGAATTCTGGGACGTTGAAGGACAGAAAGCGGTCGCGATAGAACTGGCGGGGATTGCGCTGAGGCAACATAAAGGCCTTGCTGACGCGGCCGTCGGCGCGGACGTGACAGAAATAAGGACGGGTGAAGAGTCCGTCGTCGCGGCGGGAACTGACGACGAGCCAGCGGGAGTTGGTGCTCCAGTTGTGGAACGATTCCGTGTCGTCGGAGTTGGCGGCGGTCATAGAACGGCTCTCGCCGGTAGTGAGGTCGAGCAGATGGAGGTCGGCCTCGTGGTGCCAGATGCTGAACTGTCCGTAGTCGGAGAGCGTGTAGCAGAGGAACCGACCGTCGTAGGAGGGGCGGGGGAAGGAAATGGATTTATGTTGTGCCGCGGCATCGATGATGGTCTCGATATGGTCGCCGAAGGTCCCTGTAGCGGGGTCGAACGCGATGCGGCAGAGGTTATAGCGGATGGAGTCAAGACCCACTCCCGGCCCCTCCCTGTCGAGGGCGGGGGGAATGGCGCGGGCGGCACAGAAATAAAGCGAACGTCCGTCGGCCGAGAAGACGGGGAAGGTCTCGTAGATGGAGTCCTGTTTGAGCAGGGACGAGAGGATGAGCTCGTTTTTCTCGACGTCGTAAACCTGAACGTCGGAGGCTTCATCGAACACTTCGATGCGGTTGGGGTCAGCACTATGGAAGAGCTGACGCGTGGTGTTGGTGGAATAGGCGATATAGCGGCCCGAGGGATGCCAGTAGGGATAGACGCAGAGACCGAGGGTCTGGTCGGTTTTGGTTTCGTAAGCGTCGAGAGAACCATATTGACCTTCGACCTTTGACCTTTGACCATTATGTCGCAGCAGGGTGGCACCATGCGGGCCACGGATATGCAAACTCATGTCGGCGGGGTTACCGCGGTTGAAGCTGTGGCAGTTGACGCAACCCTCGAACTGGGTGTTTTCAATGAGTGCACGCTCGTCGAATGAGGAGAGGTCGCGTTCGTAGATGCCCATCTTGCTCCAGACCTCGTAACCCGGTGCAATGAGGCGGTAGCAGAGGCCGTAGTCGATGCTGTCGGGGCTGACGTAGAGGGCGAAGGGACGGTAGGTGTGCCAGCCGTCGTCGTATTTGGCCGAGACGGTGACGGTGAGCGAGTCGCCGCGATTATCGCCAAGTAACGTGTGCCAGTCGTCAAGGTCGAAATCGACGGCATCGTCGCCCTGGCTGTGCAGCTCGTGGCCGTGGCGGTCGGTAATGACGGCATCGATGCGCAGGGCCGTCTCGTCGGTCATGCTGAAATTGAGTGGGGCGATATTGACGGGTATGGTGACACCGATGTAGTCGGGGTAGATATCGGGCTGTGCGGTCTCCTGCTTCGCGTCGCTCACAGTCTCTGTGCAAGCGGCGAACAGCCAACAGCCAATAGCCAATAGCCAACATCTATATAGAATCTTTCTCATTGCTTAGTGGACATGAATTGATTATAGCGTTCGCGGTCGCCCGTTAGTATATAGTAGGCCAACAGATATTGATAGGCCATACGATTGTCTTGGTTGCGGGAATAGAGACTTTCGAGCATCTCGGGGGTCGTATGGTCGCTGAAGTAGCTGTCATCCTTGTAGTTCCACTGACGCAGACGCCCGTATTCGGGATGACGGGCAATGGCCTCTTCATTACCCAACAGTGGGAGGGTCTCGTTGGCCCAGTCACGATAGAAGATGGTCTTTTGCAGGGCCATGAGGTATTTGCGAGCCACGGCGTACTGGCCGTTGATGAGGTTGGTCTCTGCCAGTCGTTTGTAGCAGCGACCGCTTTTCTGGAAGTCGAGAATGGCCTCCTGAGCCTCGAAGACCGTGCGTTGGGCGACATTGATCATACCCAGCTGATAGAAGGCTTCAGCGGTGGGCAGAGGGCTCGTAGCGTCTTCCTTGACGTCGGGCAGCAGACCAGCAATGCCGTTCTGGTTGAAATTGCCCATTTGTTCCAGCAACATACCGTTCATCGCCAAGGCCAGATTCTGTACCGTCACACCGATTTGGTTGTTGGGCTTCTCGGCACTGATGGTCTGAAGAATGCGGTTCCACTGCTGGTGGCGCGCCATGAAGTCGTATTGCATCACCTTCTCGGCCTTGAAATTAGCATTTTTCCAGACAAGTGAGCCCATGATGGCTGCAACGAGCACAAAAGAGAGGTAAGAGGTGAGAGGTGAGAGGTGAGAGAAATGTACCTGACGACGACGGATTAGGGAATTCAACCCGAAAATCACCCAAATAGACAGTGCTGCACCCCACAGGAGCCACGGGAATACGGTGGGATAGCGGTGGTAGTGTATGCCGGCCCAAAGACCGTCGATGGGTATTGGGAAACATACCGGGCCTACCAGAAAGTAGAGTAGGGGAATGGCGGCGATAAGCAGTATGCGGCGCGTCCAACCTTTTGACAATGATACGATAGCCCAAGCAGCGAGCAGAGTGAGCAGGACTGCCCAGACGCCACTCATTAGGGCATTTTCGTCGAGCAGATAGAGCCACAGCAGGAAAGAGGGCACAAAGGTTAGGCCGTAGGCCAATTGACAATTGACAGTTGACAATTCTCTCTTTGAGAGTGTGGCGTTGCAATGACAATTAAGAAGTCGGAGGGTTAGGAGTTGTATCGCCGAGAGCAGAATGGCGATGATGGCAGCGCCTACCCAGGCATAGAGGAAAAACTGCGTACAGAAGCGTCCGAGCAGGTCGGCAACGCCTCCGGGCTGCCGGATTATCTCCCACACGTAGGTGTTGTCGAAGAGGAACAGCTGAAACTGCTCTTGAAAATGCAGATGATGCGGATAGGCCAGTCCGAAAAAGAGCAGGACAGCCACACCGAACAGACTACTTATCAAACACTTTACTGAATTCATCGACACTGATTTTAACCGGTTCCACCATGAACTCAGGACGGTTGAAGCTCTTCAATAGGAAGGTGTTGTATTCTGGGTCTTCCTGTGGCAACATAAAGGCCTTCTCCACCTTCCCATCGTGGAAATAGGAGAAATAGACGCGGCAGAAGTTGCCATCGTCGCGACGACTGGCAATCATGATCCAATGGCCATTGCTCGACCATGAAGAATAGCTGTCGGGGCGCCCTTCGCTGTTGGCGTTGGTCATATCGAGGAAAGTCGGATTTTCGGTATGAGCCGCTATCGAATCTTGATCAAGTGATATACATGCAATATCTCCATCATTGTGGCGAATATGGAAACAGCCATACTGTCCTATAGCAAAGAGCAGATAGCGCCCGTCAGGACTGACGCGTGGCAAGGTAACGCTCTTGTTGTTACCAGCGGCGTCATACACCAGTTCCTCGTCGCCGAAAGTGTGTGTTGCCACGTCGAACGAACGGCGATAGAGGTTGTATTGTATTTTCGGATAGAAGGTACGGATGTCCTTGTCGCGCATCTCTTCAGGTAGGGGCACAGACTTGCAATAATAGAGGTATTTGCCGTCGGGCGACCAGGTGGGATACACTTCCAAGAGTGTGGAATCGTTGCTGACAACCTGTACCGAGTCGGTCTCTACATCGTAGAGTATCAGGTCGCTTGCCTCATCGTAAACCTCAAGCCTATTGGGGTTTAACGTGTGGAATCCCTGTCGTGTCTTGTTCGTCGAGAAGGCTATCAGCTTGGCGGTAGGATGCCATGCGGGATAGACACCCGAGGAAATGGTATAGTCACGCTTCATATTGACTTTCGAAATCTTGCCATCGTTCACAATCACAGTACCACTATTTGCAAGGCGCACGTGGAAGAGCATGTTGTCGGTCTTGTAGTTCTGGTAGCTGTGACAGTTGATGCACTGGCCTATCTTACGGTCGTTCATGGTAATCTCGTTGTTGAAAATCTGCGTTTCTTCGAACGTGGTGAGGTTACGCTGGGCGATTTCCATGAAGGTCCAGGCGACATACGAGGGTTCGATGAGGCGGTACGAGATATAATCATCGATGGGCTCCTTGGCTACACGGATTTCAAAGGGGTTGAACGACAGCCATTCGCCCCTTTGCTGCCCCCAAACCTCAACTTTGAGACTCTTGCCTTTTGCCGTGTTGAGCATCTCGCGCCATTCCTCTTCGGGAATCTGCACCTTTACGCCACTGCCGTAGGTTTGTTGCTGCCCATCAGGTGTGGTGATACGAGCCACACATGCCTCGTAGTCATCCGCAGGGAGCATGAAGTTGAGCGGTGCAATATTGTAGGGCACGGTGACATTGCAATAGTCAGGATAGATGGCTGGCAAAGTCTTGGCCTCCTTGCTGGAAGCAGGCACATCGGGGTGATTCGCACACGACGATAACAATAGCAGGGTTGCTGCCAGTAATAGGGTATAAGAGTGGATATATTTTTTCATAATGATTTACGAGTGAGTTTCGTTTCCAATTTTACCACTGATGTTAATGGGTTTCCTTCCGAAAAGGTTATACCACCAATAGGTATCTCCATATTCCTTACGCATTTCTTCACCGGCCTTTTCAAGTGTCATACCGGGCGTTACCTTACTTTCAAGAGTTGCCCAAAACTGCTTGTAGCGATTGTAAATGTCTTCCTTGACGGGGAGCATCATGCGTTTTTCTTCAGGGGCCTTATCAATAAACAAGATATAAGCTTCCTGAGCCTCCACAGGAAATTCCTCGTTGATGTGCAATTGCACATATTTGCGCAACGAAGGCCAGAAACGACGGGAGTCGCAACGCAGCATGGCATAGAGCAACGCCTGGTCGGATGCTATTTTACTGTCGGAATCGTACCAGAGACTAATGGCATTGACAATATAGCTGTCGCTGTTCTCAACGCCCGTGAGCTCGTCGGGGTAGGCTTTCTGCATTTCCTTGATGTTTTCTGAGACTGGAGCCGGTTGCCAATTATCATAAAACAAATGGTGATGCAGCTGAGTGGTATAGCGTTCCACCAGTTCTTTGTCTCCGCCAGCCAAGGCACAACGGGAAAGCACCTTCAGGTAGAAAGGTGAGAAACCTGCCTGTATGGCATTTTCGAAATTCAGTCGGATGGCTTCGTTCATCATGCCGTAGTTGTAATAGACCAGCGGCGATGCAATGTCCAAAAGGGTGACGTGGAGAGAATCGGGGTTATAGATAGGATTGCCGCTGTTACCCAACTTAAACGAACGGTCAAACAGCCCGCCTTCGTTTGTCAGGGCGATGTTCTTGAGAAAAACCATCGTGGTAGTAGGCTGAGGACTCTCGGCTGCAATATTGAGCACCTCCTTCCAATTGTCGTCCTCGGCATAGCGCACCATGCGCATCTCGTTGATGTAATTCTTGTCATAGTACATCTGCGACGAGGTGAAAATGATACCAGCTATAGCACAGAGCACTGGGACCATTGACCATAGACCATAGACCTTTGACCTTTGACCTTCGACCTTTGACCTTTGACCTTCGACCTTTGACCTTTGATCTTTACTGGTCAGGTAGTGGCCTCCCATTGCAATAAGTGCAGAGATGGCACCGAGTGCCCAGAATGGGATGGAAAGATGATCAGCGCGGTCGCTTGGGGTGATGAAGCGGGGTAAGCCAGCAAATACAACATCGTCGAACCTTAGATTCGAATAGAATTGTGTATGACAGATGCTCGCGGTAAAGAAAAGCAGGACAAAACCTACAAGTTCACGCCATGTGGGCTTTTCGCAGAGTGCGAGACAGAGCACGAACAGCAGGGCGAACCATCCCAGTATGGGATAGAGGCAAAAACCTATCAGATACCAAACCAGATGCCATTTACGCGGTGTCTGGCGTGCTGCCCACAAGAGCAACAGCATGGCGAGATAGCCAACTGATTGCGAAAACCAATAGCCTCTGATGGTTGAGATATAAATCCAATAGCCCAAATCGACAACAGAGGTCAGCAGACAGGCTACAGGCAGGAGCATCAGTGCTGAGGCACTGGACTTTAACCGGAACGCTTTGGCGCCTACTATGAAGATAAGTGTCCAGATAGTAACCAGAACGGCTGATCCTACGGCAGGATGATAGAACAGTTGCGTGAGCCATGCGCCCACATACTGCATCAGCCCAAAGGGCTTCTGCATTAGGGTGTGGAAGAATGGTGTTCCGAAGAGGAATTCGGAACGGTCGTGTGCCGTATAGAATACCTCTTGATTGATATACAATATGTAAACGGCATAAACGATGAAAGCCAACAGACTTCCATAAAAGATAAAATATGAGAATTTGTTAGTCTTATTCATATTTATTAGGCTACTTTTCAGCTGCAAAGGTAGCAACAATATTTAGAATCCCCAAACTTTTTTGTGAAAAACTTAAAATCGTATTTTACGTTTTTTATCTTTATTCTTCTGTCATTTCATTTCCTTGATGAAATACTTCTGGCAAGAGGCTGTCTTATGGGGAAAGTAACCCATATTGTTCAGGGCGCGGCCCACCTCGACATTGATGCCCTTCGTGCGGTGGAAATTGGGGAAGGAGCGGTCCAGGATGTCCACGATCTCATCGATGCCCTTCAGCGCAGACTTGTCACCGCTGTCAGCAGGACAGAACATCATCGCAATCATCTTCTCGATATTGCCCACTTTCTCAAAATTGCGGTTTTCGTTGATGATACGCTGGTTTTCGTCCTCCTCAAACCAATAGCGGTCGCCACGGGCTATCTCCGCCAGGAGCTGGGCATAGAGCTGCGGATAGTCGATGGGTGTGAGATAGTCTATCTGTTCCTTCACTACGATACAGATGAAACGTCGCGAACCGGATTTGTCATCAGGCAACGGACGGAGGTTGTTTGTGGTGGCAATGAACGATGCATAGCGCCGGCGCTGCTCGTAGGCCTTGCCGTAGGGCGGACGCATCTTGACGTCAGCTTTTGAAATCAAGTGTTTCAAAAGCGGTTGCTGACTCTTCGAGAGCATGTCGAACTCATCGATATTGATCAGCGCAAACGAGGTCAGACCGAGGTTGATGGCCGTCTCGTTCTTAAAGTCGATCTTATCGATATAGTAGTCGCGCAACGCCTCGGGCAGCAACATGCCGCAGAAGGCAGACTTGCCACAGCCCTGTTTACCGATGAGCATCGGAACGATGGCATTGCCGTGATTGCGGTCGATGCCTTTCCAATGGGCCACCATCGAAAGCATCCATTTATGGAAGTCGCCAATCCAGTGAGGATTATCGGTCTTGACACGTTCTGCCAATGGCGTCACCCGGTCCTTCCCATCCCATTTCGGCAACTGCTCCAGCCATTCGTTCACGGGATCGAACTCAGGAATCAATGTCGACTCCACATAGCGCTTGATATCCTTGTCCCACGAGTCAAGTCCCGCCTTCAAAGCCCGTATCGACATGGTGTTCATCGCCTCCTTCGTCAAGTCATAGAATCGGTAGTCGTAACTGTCCTTCGAGCGGTATTGCGCCACACCCGTCATCACATTCTTCCGCAGTTCATAACGGGAATTGAGGAATGCCTCCGTCTTATAGGTCAAAAGTTGCGAGGGTTTGACGTGCTTCAAAGGCCAGGTAGCCTTGAGGGTCTTCGAATACTGCGAGTCGAACACTGTCTGTACATAGTCGGCATCCTCGTTCAGTCGTCCGTCGAAGAGTGTCATCTTCACGGCAAAGGCTTCCTCCAGTCCGCTCTCGTGACAGTTATGGGCAAGCACTTCGAGACAATGGGCAACGAAATCCTCTTCCTTGTCCAAGCGGCACTCTTCGAGGGCATCGGCCTTGCAAGCCTGATATTCATGACGCATCGAGGCCTCAGTAGAAAGGCCCGGAATTATTCCTTCCTGTCTCCTGTCTCCAGTCTCCTGTTCCCTGTCATAGCGTACCGTCTTCGACAGTCTTTCAGCCGTCTGGTCTTTAGGCGACACCACCATCGTAGCACAATACGGGTTGAAACGCACATCAGGATCGTGACTCATCAAGCAACTGGAGCGCATCGACGGGGGGATATTGTCAACACGGATGGCCAGCTGCGTAGAATAGAGATAGTGGAACTTCGCGTAGGCGTTCAGATTGAACTGCACCACCTCCGATTCCCAGTAGCCCTCAGGATTCTGCCACTGGTTGCGTTCGACGGCCTGACAGACGAGTTTCACACTCCGTCCGTCAGCACCCACGAATGCCAACATCGTATAGTCGATCATCGCCGCCTCGTCACGGATTTCCTCTGCCGTCTTGCGGTCTGGCAGATTATTGATCTCCAACAGGATAAAGCCGTTGTAGATGTAATTCCATTGCTGACCATACTTGTTTTTGATGGCGCAAGCGAAACAGATGCGGGGCAGTTCTGTCAGTTCACTGAACTGTTTACCACTTTTCAGTATGCCTGTCCGTATCATCTCAACGGCACTCTGGAGCGTATAGCGGGTAAAACGTTCCTGTCCGTCACGATAGTTGATGAGTGTCACTTTTGACTGGTGAATGTCTGTCATATTTCCTTGATTGAATGATTAGTGACTGCAAAGATACAAAAAACGAATGATATTTCCAAGAAAAATCTTATAAAATCTCTTCCACTTCCACAAAATCAACGTCATCGCATGTATTTATTGGTATTTTGGAGGATGGAAGAGAAAATTTGTCTTCCATATATCTTCCATTAAAGCCCTCTTAACGAATGATAAGTGCCACTTATTTTTAAATAATGCCAGAGTATTTTCCAATAATGCCGGAGTATTTTGCAATAATACCGGAGTATTGATGGAAGAACTATGGAAGAGAACAATTCCTCTTCCATCTTGAAAACCATTGTAAATAAAGGTTGTTTCGTAAATTTATGGAAGATGGAAGAGAAAATACTTTTAACTTTAAATCCTAATATAGAAATCCAAAGGCTACATTAGGTGTTCTTTACAAGAAACACTTTTTGCTATAATCTGTTCTTTGTAAAGAACGATTTTGTTTCAAATATGTTAACTACGATAAACACTTTACGCGTTGGGCTAGACAGACTACATTATATACTAAAAGAGCCGACTCATACGAGCCGGCTCTTTATGAATTATACCGATAAGGAATGATTATTCCTCGTAGTATACAGAGTTGAGCGTCATAGAGCCGCTGTAGAGCATGAGGTCAAGGTCACGACCTTCACCACCCTTAGCACACTCGTTGGCCAGAGTCTCAGTAATCTGAAGCTCGTTCAGACCATCATGCCACTTAACGTGATCGTAGTAGGTGTTACTCCACCAGCCATTCATGACCTTCAAATCGAAGTCTTCAGTAACATCTGATACGTCGAAGATCAGGGTCTTCAGGCCGAAGTAAACATCATCGGGAATGGTGGGCAGGTGTCTACCTTCACTGTCGCTGAAACGCATGTCCGCAGCTTCCCAGGCAGCAGGCTTGAAGGGAACATGCTCAGGATTCTTCTCCACTCCATAGATATAGTACTTCTGGAGCGCGTTGGTAATTGTCTGACAGGTTACAGAGAAATCTGCTTTAAGTTCGGTACCGTCAGGACAAAGAGCTGTGAGGGTAACTACGTAGTCGGTATTCACATAATTACCAGCATCATCCTTATTAACTTTCATCTTCTTCCATGCAGAGTTACCGATGAAATCTTTACCACCGATATTCCACTTGGCATTGACGGGAGCAGAGGTAGAACAGGTAATGACGTTACCATTCTGACCATTTTCAGCCTTGTCAACAGTGACAGTGGACTTTGCCTTGAGTTCGTCAACAGTGATGTGACCCGCATTGCTGATATCCTCTTTAGTAGGATCACAACCTACGATGGCACATACTGCGACAAAAAACAAAAATATTTTTTTCATATTGATTGCTTGTTAAAAATTAATACAAAACTTGATATGTCCAATCTGATGAAGGTGTGTTTTCATCCCATCCAGGATTCTGTTTCATCTTACCTGAAGAGAGTGTAATCTGAGACTGAGGCTTAGGCAAGAAGCCCTTGGTTGCTGCATAACGCTTATCCCAGCCAACGGTCATGTGCTCCAAAGAACGCTTGGAAGCCTTCTGACCATAGCATACAATCTGCTTACCCCTCTGTTTTTGAAGAGCCACAGCAGCGTATGAATCCACACCGTGTTTTTTAACACCAGACCAACGACGCATATCGTTGAAGCGAAGGCCCTCGAGGGCAAACTCCCAACGACGCTCGTTCTGAAGAGCCGTCAAAGAGTAGGTTTGCGTCAGAGGCACACCGGCACGAGCCTGAACCTGATTCATGTAAGACACCTGACCAGTGAGCTCGGACATCATCAAGAGAACGTCAGCATAGCGCATCAGATAGAAGTCCTCGAAGTGGTCACCCTGCTGCTCGTTGCCAAGTGAACTACCAGCATAGCCCTCACACTGTTTCCACCATGAGTCATTATCCTTCGGGTTGGCATCGAGGTTGACATCAGCATACTTCTTGACAGCATAGCCAGACTCCTCGTTGTCATCCTTCTCATAGGTATAGGATTCGAGCTCATTGTCGAGGTCAATCAGCGTACCAAGCTTACGGATGTCAGTGTAGCCACCGGTTCTCTCAGCATCTGTCCAGTCATCCCAGATGTTGCAGGAAGGAGTACCCTGACCCCAGCCCTGGTTGAACGGATAAGTCTTGTCGCGCTTACCATTGTCGTTGGTAGCACCGTTACGCAGACCCCAGAAACATGACAGATAGTTTGAATACATACGGGCGTTGCCATAAGTTCCACCAATGCTCCAGTTTGATGCATTCAGGAACTGAATCTGGAAGAGTTCCTCGGTGTTGCCGTTACCCATGCCAGGCTGGTCGAAGCAATTGGCGCGGTCCATGTCAGCGATGAAAGCGTATGCATGAGTTCCCTCTGCATTTTTGCCATCCTCACCGTCGTGAGCCTCGTCCCAGAGGAAACTGTTAGAGTACTGCCAGAGTGAGCGGAAGTCCGGGCAGAGCTTGTAGCCGCCATTGTTGATAATGTCCTGAAGACCAGCAACAACTCCATCCTTAGAGAGTGGACCTCCAGGGCAACCATCCTGCTCAACAAGTTCAATAGTGGCATCTTCAGTGGAAAGGTCGCCCTTGCCCTTGTAGAAGCCGGCCCAGAACATCCATGCACGTGCCAGGAATGCCTCAGCGCAATACTTGTCAGCATGACCAGAACCATTAGCTCTCTCAGCCTTCATAAACGTCTTGGCAGACGTGAAGTCGGAAATGATTTGCGGGTAAATCACATCTTCAGCACTTACCTCCTGTCTCATATCGTCAGTAATAAAGGTAGAAGTGATCAGAGGTACATCACCATACATCTGGGTCAGCAAGAGGGTGTAGAAACCGCGCATGAAGTAAGCCTCACCAAGGAGCTGTTTGCGCTGTACATTGTCCTTTCCGCCATCCCAATTCACGTTGTCGATGGTTTCAATTTGGTTGTTGGCACGTGAAATACCACCATAGAGAAGGACGAAATCAGCCTCATACTGGTTAGCACCCTGCGTTGTGAAATGATGCAGTGACTTAGCCACATAGTCCTGCAAACCACCACTGCCGTAGCAGTCGTCAGACATCAGTGACCACCAGTAGAAAGGATTGTTCAATATATTACTATTATCTCCACCACCTAACGTATTCATGATACTGTAGGTAGCCGCATTCAAAGCTTCAACATCTCCGGGCTTACCAGGGAAAGTAGCCGCAGTCAACTCTGTGACACGCGGATCGGTGTCCAGATTATCGTTACAAGCTGTAAACAAAGTCGCTGCAGACAAAACAGCTAATGATAAAATATATTTCTTCATAACTTAATTGTCGAATTAGAATTTAATACTTGCACCTACGAGATATGTACGAGATGGCGGGTAAAGACCCAGGTCAACACCAGATGCCCATTGGATTCTTTTGCCGTTAATTTCTGCACCTGCAGTATTACCTACCTCAGGATCGAGGCCGGTGTAACCGGTGAAGGTCACGAGGTTCTGAGCCTGAACATAGAAGCGGAGCTGCTGGAATGGGCAACCCTTCCAGATGTGCTTGAAGTCGTAACCGAGTGTGATAGTCTTGATCTTGAAGTAGTCAGCATCTTCCATATAACGGGTAGATACATAGTTTGTGTTCGGGTGACCAGTTGCAGAAATGCGTGGCTGGTCGTTTGAAGTACCCTCACCATACCAACGCTTAAAGATAGAGGTATCGTAGTTCTGATAAGGAGCATCACTGAACGAACGGTAAGAACGCATGATTTGCTGACCAAATGCACCGGCACCGTTGATAGCGAAGTCAAGACCCTTCCAAGTCAGACCGAGGTTGATACCCAGCATGACATCGGGATTAGGATTACCAATCTCATGACGGTCGCAATTATCGCCTTCTGAATAAGTAATCACACCATCACCATTCCAGTCGTCCCAGATGCAGTCACCAGGCTGTGCACCTTCCCAAGTACCTCCAAATACCTTGCCCTGCTCCTGATATGCCTTAACAACTTCTGGGTGATTGGCAATAGATGCTGCGTTAGCTGCGTCAATCTGTGCCTGGTTCTGGAAGATACCGCTGTAAGACATACCATAGAAGTAACCGATGGGCTTGCCTTCCTCAGCACGGTAGATGAACTCTGTACCCTGTGAGAGGACGCCGCCAGGGCCATCGATGTAGTGGTTCTGGTTAGCGATACGAGTTACCTCGTTCTTGTTGGTAGCAAAGTTCACACCAACGTTGTAGCGGAAGTCCTTACCAATTCTGTCGTTCCAAGTGAGTGCAATTTCAACACCCGTATTCTTCACGTCACCACCATTGATAGCAGCAGGAAGGGTACCGTCAACGGCAACCTGCTGGCCAGCGATCAACCAGTCTTTCGTGGTCTTCTTATACCAGTCGAAGGTCAAGCCCAAACGGCTGTTGAGGAAGCGTGCGTCGAAACCGAAGTCAAGCTGCTCAGAAGTTTCCCAAGTCAGGTCAGGATTCGGTACGATGTTGGCGTAAGCACCGACGTTTGGAGTACCGGCAACTGAGGTTGCAATATCAGAACCGAACTTGTAACCAGAGTCGAAGGCGTCGCCCGACAGAGCGATCGTTGCCAGATACTGGTACTTGTCGATGTCCTTGTTACCGTTTTGACCCCAGCTTGCACGGATCTTGAAGAAGTCGAGCCAGCTCTTGGTGCTCTCCATGAACTTCTCGTTGGTCATTACCCAACCTACAGAAACTGATGGGAACCAACCCCAACGCTTGCCGTCGGTGAAGATACTTGAACCATCATAACGCAGGGTAACGGTAGCCATGTAGGTCTCGTTCCAGTCCCAAGTCAGACGGCCGAACCAAGAAGCGAGATACTCTTCATCATTGGGCTTACCATTCAAAGTAGCTTGAGTAGCATCAGTCAGTTTGACATTTGACAGCCATGCAGAATTCCAACCCTTTAAGGTTGCGAGCTGTTCGCCCCAGTTAACCTTGTTAGATCCACCGACGTTAAAGCTCCAAGCAGAACTCTGGTAAGTCTGACCAACCATTGCGGTGATCTTGTGACCAGAAATGATAGGAAGATCGTAAGTCAAGGTATTCTCAATAGACCAATTGGTGCTCAGCCAAGCGTTCTGACTAACACTATAGGTGGTAGAAGTTGCATTACCATAACCAGAAGAAGCAGGCTCACCATAGCTACGATATGCGCCAGAACCCCAGTTGTAGTTGAACTGAGAACGGAGTCTCAGACCCTTGATAGGCTGAATGACGGCGAATGCAGTAGCATTAGAATTGATGTTACGGCTTTCTGCCATAGAGTTGAAACCACCCTTCTGAAGGTTCTCCCATGGGTTGCTGAACAAAGAAGCGTTCCAGCCCTGACCGTACTTCACATTACCGTCAAAATCCTGATAGTAATAGATGTCGCCATTGTCACCATACTGCGGTACAAGCGGACAAGTCTGAAGCAGGCTGTGGATATAGCTCCAATACATACCGTCCTCAGCCAAGTCGTGGCTCCTGTTGTAGCTAATTGAGATGTTCTCACCGATGGTGATGACATCGAAGTCCTTATTCTTCAAGAGCACGTGGTCGCTGTTGAGGCGGATGGTGTGACGCTTGTAGTAAGAAGCCTTGTCGGCACCCATGATACCTTCGTTACCGGTATAGGTGTACGACATCATGAACTTCGATGCGTCCGTACCACCAGTCAGGGTTACAGAGTGGTTGTTCTGCAAAGCATTCTTATTATCGAAAGCCTTCCACCAGTCAGTGCCTTCCCAACCGTCCTCAACTCTCTTGAGGATGTCAGCGGGAACAAAACCTGCCCAATCCATCTTCTGACCAGAAGTGTTGAAGGTGTACTCGTCCATGATGGTCATGTACTGCTTGGCATTGAGCAACTGTGGGCGCTTGTAGGCGTTAGACCAACCCATAGCTCCGTTATAGGTAATCTCAATCTTGCCAGCCTTACCCTGTTTGGTAGTAACGAGGATAACGCCGTTTGCAGCACGGGCACCGTAGATGGCTGCCGAAGCAGCATCCTTCAGCACGTCGATGGACTCGATATCAGCGGGGTTGATGTCGTCAAGGCTACCACCTGCTACACCGTCGATCACGTAAAGAGGTGCAGAGTTACCGGTGGTACCGATACCACGGATGTAAACCTTGTAACCCTTACCAGGCTGTGTAGAACTCTGGGTGATCTGCACACCAGGAGTGCTTGACTGCATGGCTTCCAATGCGTTGGTGGTGTTCAGCTTGGCGATTTCATCACCCTTTATCTGAACAGTAGCACCTGTCACCAACTTTTTCTTCTGTACACCGTAACCCACAACGACGACTTCATCCAGCTGGGCGTTGTCTTCTTCGAGGGTTACATTGAAATTAGACTGACTGCCGGTAGCAATCTCCTGAGTAGTGTAGCCGATGTAGCTGATGACCAGCGTAGCACCAGACTTCACGTTGAGCGTAAAGTTACCGTCGAGGTCTGTAACTGTACCATTGGTGGTACCCTTTTCAACGATACTTGCACCAATCACGGGACCCTGAGAGTCAGAGACAGTACCCGTAATCTTCTTCGTTGACTGTTGAACAGCCTGTACCGAATTTTCGGCATTGGCTGCCACTGGTGAGTACAGTCCTAACAGGGAACATGCACCCATCAACAGCGCTGTTTTTCTGATTTTTTGATTCATACTTAAGTGTTTTCTTATTTTAATTGGTTTGTAATAAATACAAATAGGTTTGGGTGGAAGCATAGCTTCTCAGTGGCCTACGAATCTGCTTGGCAGACGTTAGGCCGGGCTTTAGGAAGTGTTGTTTCGGTTCATAATGTTGTTATTAAAATTTAATTTATATATTAATTATGTCGATTTTGGTTGCGTCTATTTGTAATAATAAGTTGTTGTTGCCTTCAATTGCGCTTTTGACGCTGCAAAATTATATTATTTCAAGAAATTGTCATTTATTTTGTGTTACAAATACTTTGCAAAATGTATCAACAGTTGTATTAGTGTACATTCCGCAAACAAATTCGTCCATTTTTATATATTAACGCTTTTTGTTTAATATTTATTTAAAGTTGCTTCATTGGGGTTAAAAAATGAAATAAAATCGAGGCTCCCAAGCGGGAGCCTCGATGGATTTTGAAACATGCTCTATTATTTAAAGAGGTGTGGGATGAATTCGTGGAGGCCGCGGCGCCAGGTGAGGAATTCGTGGCCGGTGCCGGCAGACTCGCTGGAATCGACCTTGATGCCGAGCTCGCGGAGCTGCTTCACGATGTCGCCGCTCTTGATGAAGTCGTCGGAGCCCCAGTTCATATACATATAATGTATCTTCTTGTTGAACTCGTCGGCATTGGCAAAGACACCGTTGTAGGCGGTTTTTACGTCGAGACCGAAGATAGCACCGCTGAACGTGCCGAGCCAGGCGAATTTGTCGAGGTTCTGGAGCACGACGTCGAAGGTCTGGTGACCGCCCCAGCTCAGACCGGCCATGGCGCGGTTCTCGCGGTCGCTCTTCGTGCGGAAGTTAGCGTCGATATAGGGAATGAGGTCGTTGAGTAGGACGGGATAGAAGGTGGCGCCGTACTCCGAGCGTCCGGCTTGGTTGTTGCCGCCGCCGAAGGGCTGCTTGATATCACCGCTCTCCATGACGACGATCATCGGCACGGCCTCGCCGCTGGCAATGGCATTGTCCATGATGTGCTGCATCTTACCCTGGATAGCCCAGCTGGTCTCACCCTCGCCCATACCATGCTGCAGATAGAGCACGGGATAGCGCTTCTTGGCATTCTTGGCCAGTTCGTACTCGGCTGGCGTATAGACCAATGCGTGGCGCCACTCGCCGAACTTCGAGTTGGGGCTGTGGTAGTAGATGCTGCGGACTTGTCCGTGGGCGATGCCCTGCTGTGGACGGTAGTAATCTCCCTCGGGACCCTCGGGAATCTCAATGCCGCCCGATTCACGGTTACAGCCGAAGAAGGTCTCTGAGGCGGGATCGATGAAGTTCACGCCGTCGATATTCATGAAATAATAGTGGAATCCCACGGGCAGCGGGTCGGTGACGGCCATGAAACCACCCTTACCGTCGGGCTGCATGTCATATTTCTTGCTGCAGATATCGACGACGACCTTGCGGGCCTGTGGAGCCTGGATGCGGAAATAAGCACGGCGCTCCTTGTCAACCTTCGGGAATTCGTTGCCGGGAATGGCAGTCTCTGCGGTGACGGCATCGGCGGGAACTTCTATGCGCTTGGGCATATCAATATGCGGGCGCTTGGGTTCATAACCCAGGAAACGAGCCACAGCCTCGCCGTAGCGGCAGCCGAGTTCGCGATAGCCGGCAGCATCGAAATGCAGACGGTCAGGACCATTGGTGCAGTCGTCGGAAGAGATGACCTGTGAGGTGTGGAGCGTCAGGGGCAGCTCGTCAATCTGTTTCTTGCAACCGATGCAAACGCCTTTACCGCCAGCCTGGACGATGTTTCCGGCATAGAGGTTTACATCTTCTGGTTTCAGTTTCAGGTCGCTGCAGAGGTTGTCGTAAACCTGCTTCACCATGCCTGCCCACTTCGGATCGCCGGTGTTTGTCTCGCCCTGGTGCATCAGGATACCTTTGATGACACCGTCCTTCTGGGCTTTCTTTGCCAGTGTGACCAGACGCTCGTAGGGATTGTTGTTGTAAGCCTCGAGCATACCTTTCATCCAGCCCGGAGCTTTCTTGATGTAAGCAGAAATGCTGTCGGGAAGGAACCCCTTGATGTCGATACCGCCGATAGCAACGTGGATGACACCGATCTTGATGTTTTCGGGCAGCGAAGCCACAAGCGTACGTCCGAACCAGTCGGCGGGAGTCAGTCCTGTGTTGGGACGGCAGAGTGGGGGAATGGCCTCGGTCCACTCTCCCATCTTACGTGCTGGGAGCTTGTCTGTTGCGGGGTAATCTACTGCCGGCATCCACAGAAATCGTGGTCCGGGACTCTTCAGGTCCTGGGCTTCAGGACGTGCAGCACCTTCCATGTTCGACTGACCGAAGCAGAGGAAGATGTAAAAATTAGGATCCTGCGCGTGCGCGCCTAGCGCGCACATGCATAATAACATGGTTAATAACTTTTTCATAATTTCTTATTATTTTCGTTGTTGATTGTTATAACGCTTGCAAAGTTAAGCATTATTTTGTTTCGAAGTAACATAAATACTTTTTGTGATGTAACAAAATGCTTGCTTTTTGTAATATTTGTTGTAATACACGATAAATTATGAAGTCCGTGTTACAAATAATAAAGCTTGTATCATTTATAATGTCTAAATTTGCATTCGTAAAAAAGCTCTGGGCCAGTGGCCTTGAGAACTACATTAGAATTCTTTTTCAAATCGCTTTATTTTTAAGTTAAGGCTTATAATAGTTAATAGTTACTAAGAGTTAGTAGTTTTGGTATGTAAAAACGACTGGGAGCCGATGTGAATCGCCTCCCATTTTTTTATTTAATAATGTACGCGCGAAACATTGAAATAATTGTTGTAAGTGCTGGCTTGGATTAGTGAGATGAATGCTTTAAATGTATCGAAAAATGGCTAAAAAGCTAATTTTTTTAAGAGATGTTACAAAATAAAAAAATCGTGTTACACCCAGCAAACGCTATTTAAAATAATAGGTGTACCTTTGCCCCGTCATTTGAATTTTAACTAACAAAAAAATAATTTATGAATCAAAATCTGTCAAAATGAAGAATCTAAAGCAACTGTTCAGACAGACTCTTCCAACCATCTTGATGCTGATGGTATTCTGCACAACAATGCAGGCTCAAAACGGCATCACGGTAACGGGTACAGTCACAGACGGTGTCGGGGATGCATTGATAGGCGCCTCGGTAGTAGTGAAGGGAAACACTTCAACGGGTACTGTGACTGATTTCGATGGTAACTTCCAACTGAAGGTGCCGTCGGAGTCGACGGTACTGGTGATTTCTTATGTGGGTATGACCACTAAGGAAGTCAAGATCGGCAAGCAGCGCAAGTTCGACGTGACGCTGTACGACGATACCCAGCTGGAAGAAGTCGTAGTAGTAGGCTACGGCCAACAAAAGAAGGCCTCAGTCGTGGGTGCTATTACCCAGACCACAGGTGAAGTTCTAGAACGTGCAGCCGGTATCGGTAGTGTCAGTGCGGCACTTACAGGTAACCTCCCCGGTGTTGCAACCATCGCTTCTTCCGGTCAGCCCGGTGAAGAGGACCCGCGTATTTACATTCGTGGTGCAGCAGCTTGGAATACAGATGCTCAGCCTCTGATTCTCGTTGATGGTGTCGAGCGTGAAATCAAGTCCGTGGATATTTCGTCCGTGGCTACTGTTTCCGTATTGAAAGACGCCTCTGCAACAGCCGTGTATGGTGTGAAGGGTGCTAATGGTGTTATTCTGATTACCACCAAGCGTGGTCAGGAAGGTAAGGCACGTATCGATGTCGGTTTCAACGCTACGTTGAAGGCTGTGTCAAAACTGCCGCGTAAGTATGACTCTTACGATGGCTATATGCTTCGTAACGAGGCGCTCGAACACGAGCTTGCCATCGGTGGTGACGCTTCTTGGGCATACTATCGTCCACAGACCTTCATCAACAACTTCCGCAATCAAGACCGTACTGTTAAGCCGAACTATGATGCCAACGGCAACTTCCTCGGTGACTACAGCCAGGCAGAACGTTATCCTAACGTAGACTGGCAGGACGAGATGTTCAAGAGTACCGCGATGTCTTATAATGCCAACCTGAATATTTCCGGTGGTACGCAGTTCGTGAAGTATTTCGTTGCATTCGACTACCAGAACGAAGGTGATATGACCAAGGTCTGGGATAACCACCAGGGCTATGAAGGCGGTTATGCTTACAATCGTCTGAACGTACGTTCAAATCTGGACTTCCAGATTACGAAGACTACTCAGTTCAGAGTCAACCTGGCTGGTTCTAATGCCCAGCAGAAGACCCCACGTTATTATTATGGTAATAGTGGTGAGTACTTCCAGCAGCAGAACTGGGCCGGTGCTTACGGTATGCCGCCCAACGTATTCCCTGTACAGTTCTCAGACTATTCATGGGGTTATTATCCGTTGGTATCCAACGTTGCCAACTCTCCCATGAACGTTGCACTGTCAGGTTATGAGTTGAAAACCAATACCCGCGTATTCACCGACTTTGCCCTCGAACAGAAACTCGATTTCGTCACCAAGGGTCTAGTCCTGCGTGGTACCATCTCTTGGGATAACCAGTTCGATGAGGGTAATCGCGGTATTAACCAGGCCGGTGGTGGTCACGCTACCAAGAGAATGTATATGCTTCCTGAGGACGGTGTGCTGCGTCCCGAAAACCAGATTTTCACGAATACCGGTTTCGATTTCTATGAAAAGGTCGACTGGAGCACTGAGGCAGGTAGCGTAGGTAGGACCTATCGTGCTACGGAAATGTCACTCCAGCTCTTCTGGGGTCGTCAGTTCGGTGATCATAACATCACTGCGATGGGTAACTGGAAGCGTCGTATTGATGCTGGTAATGCTGACCTCGAGAATCGTCGTGAGGACTGGGTGTTCCGTACTACCTATGATTATAAGAGCAAGTATTTCGCTGAGTTCAACGGTGCTTACAACGGTTCACAGAAGTTCTCTCCCGACAACCGCTTCGCATTTTTCTGTTCAGGAGCTGCAGGTTGGATGATGTCCGAGGAGCCCTTCATGAAGAAGCTGAAGGACAAGGGAATCATTGATATGTTTAAGATTCGTGGTTCTATCGGTGAAATCGGTGACGATAACGCAGGTGCTCGTTGGGCTTATATGAACCAGTGGGCAGTAACCAACAAGGTCCACATGACGCTTACTGATGGCGAAAGTCCATTCCAGGGCTATAAGGAGTCTGTGATTGCCGCCCCTGACCTGAAGTGGGCTACGGTGTCAAAGAAGAACCTCGGTTTCGACTACGCATTCCTGCATGGCATGTTCGCCGGTAGCTTCGACTGGTTCCGCGATGACCGTTATGACATCTTCGTTTCCGGTGGCAACCGTTCTGTACCTACTTACTATGGTGCATGGACCGTTCCCGATATCAACAAGGGTGAAATCAAGAATACTGGTTTCGAATTTGAACTTCGATTCAATAAGGTGCTGAAGAATGGTATGCGTTTCTGGGCAAATGCTAACTATACGTACGCGCACAATACTATTAAGATTAAGGATGACCCCGCATTGCTGCCGTCTTATCGTCGCGCTCAGGGTTATTCCCAGGGTCAATACGTTTCATTCATTGACAACGGCTATATTGGCACTTACGATGAACTCTACAGCACGCCAAAGCGTGAGAAGGACGATACGCAGGTCTTGATTGGTGACCACTATATCGTTGACTTCAATGCTGATGGTGTCGTTGATGAAACATACGACCAGGCACCATACGGTTACACTGGCAACCCCGAACATACTTACAATGCCACTATCGGCTGGGAGTGGAAAGGCTGGAGCTGCTTCGCTCAGCTCTATGGTGTAACAGGCGTCACACGTGACGTTGGTCTTACCTCTTTTAATAATAAGCTGCTTACAGTATATGATAATGGTACCTGGTGGAATCCTGTCGATGCAGGTGGCGACGTTGTCGTACCACGTTTCACCACTCAGGTTGCCTATAATGACGGTACACAGTATCTCTACGACGGTTCTTATTTCCGTCTGAAGAATGTGGAGATTGCTTACACCTGGACAAAGGGCTGGATCAAGAAGCTTGGCTTCTCAAGTCTGAAGATTTATGTGAATGGTAACAACCTCTTCCTGATTACAAAGATGCCTGACGACCGCGAGAGTAACTACGGATGGAGTGGCGGTGGCGGTGCTTACCCGACTGTCAGACGTTATAACTTCGGATTCAAGCTTAACATTTAATTGCGATTATCTATTATGAAATACTATAATAATATCAAATCCTTTTCGTGTGGTTTGCTGCTCTTTCTGGTAGGCGCAGTTTCCCTCACTTCTTGTACCGACTGGCTGGACAAGGATCCGGATTCTATCGTTGCTGAGGATGAGGCATTCAAGAACTTCCGAAATTTCCAGGGTTATATTGAGGAGATTTATTCCTTGATTCCCAGTAAGGAGATGGTCAACTATTGTACCGCCTGGAACTTCGGCGATGACGCTGTCCATAACCCGGAAGGCTATGCACACATGGATCACCAAGTTGACCTTGGTAACTATCGTAACTGGTACACCAACAACCAATGCTGGCTGAATGGTGCAAGAAGTTCTCTTTGGAGAAACGCCTGGTACTGTATCCGTAAGTGTAACATGGGTATTGACAATATCAAGTCACTTGTCGGAACGGACGAGGAACGCGATATCCTGCTCGGACAGATGTATTTCTTCCGTGCTTGGTGGCATTTCGAGCTGATGTGCTATTTCGGTGGTCTGCCCTATATCGACCAGACCTTCGTAGATGGTCATATTCCCGAACTCCCGCGTCTGTCTTTCCAGAAGTGTGCAGAGCGTTGCGCTGAAGACTTCCTAGCAGCATACGAGCTCCTTCCTCTGGATTCAAAGGAATGGGATGAGACACTTATTGCTCAGGATAATAATACTAGAAACAACAACTTCCTGCGTGTTAATAAGTTCACGGCTCTCTGCTACTTAGGCAAGTGCTATCTCTGGGCAGGTTCTCCGCTCATGAAGGAGTTTGAGAAGTGGAATCAGGGTGGTCAGCCCGTCCTTTTGGGTGCAAGCCAGGGCGGTGCCAATGCCAAGACCTATGATTATGACGCGAAGTACTGCAGACTGGCTGCTGATGCTCTCGGTAAGGCGCTTGATTTGGTCAATAAAGGTCAGGTAACCTACCACCTTGCTACCTTCAAGTTCGCAAGCATCTATGATCATGAGAAGTCAAGTGCTATCGAATCTGATGAATTCTACTCAAACATTTTCTATACTGTTAGTGAAGGTTGGAAGATGCCAGGTGCTTGCGAGGCCATTATGCGTGGTTCTCACCCCGGTGCGAACTCATCTAACTGGAACTGTGCCAAGATCTTTGGTCCGAAGGTTGCCGGTCTGGTGGAACATGATAACATTATCCATCACCCCACAGCTAACCTGATTGACCAATACGGTATGGCCAATGGTCAGCCCATCTATCTGGTAGAGAATGGTCACTATGTCATCAATCCAAAGGCTGAGTGGGATCCCACACATCCTTACAAGGGCCGTGACCCACGATTCTATCATGATATCGTGTTCGACGGTTTCCACTATGTTCTGAAGACCGATGGTTTGAATGCAGCTCAGAAAGAGCATGAATATTGCTCGCTGTACACAAATGGTGCCATGCGTTCTGTCGATAACGGTAGTAGCACGGGTTACTTCATCCAGAAGCTGGTTCCTCACCAGTGTAATATTGGTGACAAGTGGTATGACTGGGGTTATAATCTCCAGACCTATCTCCCATATATGCGTCTTGCTGATGTCTATCTGATGTTTGCAGAGGCTATGGCTGGTTTTGCTACGGATATGACAGAATTGAAGCAATCGACGACCTATTGCCCCTCCATGTCGGCTGTTGGCGCTATCAATGCCCTTCGCGACCGCGTAGGTATGGAAGGTGTACAGGAAAACTTCCTGGATACTCGTGAGCATTTCATTGATGAGGTACGCCGCGAACGTACTGTAGAACTTGCGTTTGAAGGCTTCCGCTGGTGTGACCTGCAGCGTTGGCTCCTCCTGACAGAGGCTCCTTACACTGAGAAATACTCTCATGAGTTTGAGCGTATGCAGAAGGATTCTTGGTTCAAGAAGAACGATCCGAAGGATGCTGAAGTTGCTAATTTCCACAGGGAAACGCTCATCAAGCGCCCCTTGGAAGCAAAGCACTATTGGTTCCCGTTCCCGGAGAAGGATGTTTATCTCTACGAAGGCTTTAAACAGAATCCTGGATGGTAAGCAATGGAGAATTGAAAATTGATAATTATTGAAGATTATGAAACATATTAAAACAAACATATTTCTCTTTGCCATGTTGATGGCATCGCCAGTAACGGGTTTTGCCCAGACTGCTGACGACGCTGACTCTACAGTGGTGAAAAAGAAAGTCCATGTTGCATTCCGCGACGTAGATGCCGACCATCTTCTCGGAGGTGTCTCCTACGTCGATATGGAAGAGTTGTCGAAGAAGGACTATACACAAAGTAGTCTGGAAGACATGTATGGCCTTGTCGGCGGATGGAACGGCAACAACCTTTGGGGAATGGACAACGACCGTCTGGATAATAACGACAACGACAATATGCCGCTTGTAATCATCGACGGTGTGAAGCGTCCGTCTAACAACGTGCTTCCTTCTGAGATTGAGCAGATTACCTTCCTGAAGGGCGCACAGGCTGTCGTGCTCTATGGTTCCAAGGGTGCCAAGGGTGCTATCCTGATTACCACCAAGCGTGGTAAGGTGGATGGCCTGCAGATTGATGCCAATGCCAACACCGGTTGGCACTTTGCCAAGGTGTTCCCTGAGTATTTAGGATCTGCAGAGTATATGACGCTCTATAATGAAGCTTTTTATAACGATGCTCTTGGTCAGGGTAATGCTGCTACTGTAAAGCTGCCGTACTCTCAGCAGGATATCTATAATCATGCTGCAGGTGTCAATCCCTACCGTTATCCCAACGTGAACTACTATTCTGACGAGTATATCCGTAAGGCCTATAACCGTTCAGAAGGTACGTTGGAGATTCAGGGTGGTGGTAAGCGTGCTCACTTCTACACGAACATCAACTACTATCGTGCTGAGGACCTGATCAATTTTGGTAAAGCCAAGGATAACTATACCGACCGCTTCAGTGTACGTGGTAACGTTGACCTTGTTGTAAACAAATTCGTCACAGGTTGGGCAAACGTCAGTGCTACCTATTATAATGAATATAAGAACAAGGGTAATTTCTGGAGTGATGCGTCCAGTATGCGTCCGAACTTCCCGCAGGGTGCTGCTCCACTGATTCCTCTGAGTATGGTCGATCCCAATGCCAGCAAGGCACTTGCCACTCTCGGCAAGTCACTGAACCTGCTTGACGGATATTGGTTCCCTGGCGGTGGTACGGACGGTGCACAGACGAATGCCATTGCTGACTGCTACTTCGGCGGTGAAACGCAAAGTGTAAGCCGTCAGTTCCAGTTCGATGCCGGTATCAACTATGACATGAACAAATTCCTGAAGGGCTTGTCTTTCAAGACACTGTTCTCTATTGACTATGCTGCCAGCTATGACTTGGCATACAACAACACGTATTCGCTGTTCTTCCCCACATGGAGTAACTATAACACGACGGATGCTATTGTGGATATCAAACAGCCGAAGGACGAGGTGGTGACTGGTACGATGACCATGTCTAATTCGAAGTATCGCCAGACCATTACTTGGAATGGTCATTTCGACTATGACAACACCTTTGCTGAGAAGCATCATGTAACGGGTATGCTGCTCGCTAGTATGTACACGACTACCAAGAGTGGTGAATACCATCGTTATGCCAATGCAAACTTAGGCCTTCAGGGTGGTTACGACTACATGAGTCGCTACTTTGCCGAGGTCGGTCTGGCTGCTGTACATTCAGCCCGTCTTCCTAAGGGCAACCGTGGGGCCATCTCGTATTCTTTCACCCTCGGCTGGAACATTGCCAAGGAGAAGTTTATGGAAGGCAGCTTCGTGGACGACTTGCTGCTCAGCGCATCCTATAGTAATCTGAATGATGATGCGGATGTCTATTATGGAAGCAACTACTACTATATTTACGATGCAGCATGGTCGGATGGTGGTACGAGCTATACATGGGCTGATGGAGCTAACTCTCACGCCTCTACTTATTCTACAGTAGGTAGCAACCCTGCTCTCGACTACATTCATCGCAAGGAATTCTCCGTGTCACTGCGCGGTTCGTTCTTCAAGAAATTGATCAGTACCGAACTGACCTACTTCAATACGGACATGGACGGTTACATTATCCAGAACCCGACTTCGTATCCGTCACACCTGAAGACCGGTCAAGGTAAGTTCTCCCCTGCATTGAACAACAATATTGCCAATCGCAAGGGTCTCGACTTCAGCATCAAAGCCCAGAAGCAGTTTGGTCAGGTGCATGCTGAACTTGGCTTCGTTGGTACTTATCTCAAGACCGAATGGAAGAAGTATGATGAGGTTGCTGATTCAAAATCCCCTTGGCTGAATTCCGCTAAGCAACTCATGCACGAGGGCACTCCTCTTGACGTCATCCAAGGTTACAGATGTTTGGGCGTTTATACCATTGACGACTTTAATGTGAAGACGGACGACAATGGCAAGACTACCTACACTTTGAAGGAGGGTAAATATGGTCTTGGTGGTACTGTGATGCCTGGTGACTTGAAGTATGAAGATGTCAATGGCGATGGAACCATCAATAACCAGGACCAGGTAGAGTTAGGAAAGTCGGGAACATACGGTGCTCCTTGGACTATCGGCCTGAACCTCACGCTGAAATATAAGAACTGGACGCTCTTCGTATTGGGTAATGGACAGTTCGGCGCTTCTGCCCTGTCTAATGGCGCATATTACTATATGTCGGGTACCAACAAGTATTCTGTGAACGTACGTGACCACTACCAGTACACTTATGATGCTAACGGCGTTATCAATGGTTTCGTAAATTCGAATGCTACTCATCCCCGTCTGAGTGCTGCGAATACGCCTGCCAATGGTGCTGCTTCTACCTACTGGTTGTATAGCACAGACCGCTTCAACCTCCGTAAGGTACAGGTGACCTACGACTTCCCGAAGGAATGGTTCGAAGGAAAGTGGGTCAAGGCACTCTCAGTTTATTTGAACGGAAACGATCTCCTCACAATCTCTAAGAATCGTAAGATCATGGAGACCAGCATTGGTTATGCTCCACAGACTCGTTTCTATAACCTCGGTGTTAAGGTAACTCTCTAAAACGATAAGACAATGAAGACAAAAAATATTATATTCTATCTCATCGGTCTTCTTTTGTTCAGCTCCTGCGACGACATGTTTGAGCCGGCAAAAGAAAATACCCGACAGTTGGAGGCGATGGTTCAGGAGACTGACTATGTGTATGGTCTGCTGATTTATGGATATACCCGCCTTCCTTATTTAAGGGTCACTACGACCGACGTGGCTACCGACGATGCTGTCACCAACAATTCAAATGATAATTATAAGAAGATGGCTCTCGGTACATGGACATCAGACAATGATCCGATGACACAGTGGAATGCGTGCAAGGACGGTATCCAGTATGTCAATCTTTTCCTCAAGTACGTCAATGACGTGAACTGGGCTCAGAGTGCTAAATCCAAGCAGCAGATGTTCATTGACCGTCTGACGGGTGAGGCCCTTGGTCTCCGTGCCATCTTCTACTACCATCTGCTGTTGGCTCATGCCGGTTATGCAGGCGGTGAACTGCTTGGTGTACCCTTGCTGACAGAGCCGGAAGACGGTAGCTCTGACTACAACCAGCCGCGCGCCACTTTCGCAGAAGTTGTAGAGCAGATTTTCAAGGATTGCGATAAGGCTGATACACTGCTTCCTGCTCAGTATATCGATCTGGACGACGAGAGCTTAATTCCTGAGAAGTATTTGCATCTTGGTGCACAGTTGTCAGGTTATAACCTCGTATTTGGTGCTAAGATGGCCAAGAACCTGATTTGCGGCAAGATCGTTCAGGCCGTAAAGGCACAGACTGCCTTGCTGGCTGCAAGTCCTGCCTATCGTGAGAAGAGTGGTGTCTCTTCTGAACAGGCTGCCAGAATATGCGCAGCTGTACTGAAGGGCGTGGAGTTTGATCCGGAAGGTAACATCTGGTATCGTAATGTCTCTCAGCTGTCATCAAGTACAAGTATCATGCCGGAAATCCTATGGCGTGCTGAGTGGGAAAAAGCTGATGCCTCTCAGGAGACGGACAACTTCCCTCCCTCGCAGAATGGTAGTGGTAGAATCAATCCCACACAGAATCTCGTGGATGCATTCCCCATGGCTAACGGATACCCCATCACCGATTCGAGATCGAATTACGATCCCCAGAATCCTTACGCCAACCGCGACCCGCGTCTGGATGAGGATATTATTCATGATGGTTCCGTATTCAAAAGCACCACGATTATTACTGGTACCTATGGACCGGCTGACAACAAAGACAATATCAACAATGCCGGTTCTCAACATACGCTTACAGGCTATTACATGAAGAAGTTGCTCCGTGATGATGCCGGTCCATCGGCAAAATCAACGACTGCAGCACTTCAGCCGCACATCTTCCCACGTATCCGTTATACAGAGATGTTCTTGGCATACGCTGAGGCTGCCAACGATGCATGGGGACCGAAAGCGGATGGTGCAGGCCTGGGTCTCTCGGCTTACGATGTTATCAAGATGATCCGTCAGCGTGGTGGTATCGGTCAAAACGAGGTTGGTGAATATCAAGGCGACCCCTATCTGGATGAGTGCGCAAACGATAATACAGGTGCTAAGATGCGTGACTTGATTCGCAACGAGCGTCGTATTGAGCTCTGCTTCGAGAACAAGCGCTTCTATGATCTCCGTCGTTGGTTGTTGCCCATCAATGTCAGTGCAAAGGGTGTGCAGGTCGACCAGGTCGATGACGATACCTTTAGCTATACCATTCTTGACGTAGAGCCTCGCCAGTACGAGTCTTACCAGTACTATGGTCCCATTCCTAACAGTGAAGTGCTCCAGTGGAATGCACTGAAACAGAACGAGGGATGGTAAACACTAGTTTAAAGTTTAAAGTTCTTTGACCTAAAGGTACAAAGCGTTTAAGGAAACGATTAGAAAATTTAAAGTTTAAAGTTTTACAATGATGAAGCTGAAGAAATATATATACGGTGTAGCCTTGGGAGCCCTTTCTCTCACATTGGCAGCATGCTATAATGCAGACAAGGACTTCCAAGACTACGAAGGGGGTGCGAAGGCTTATTTCGCCTACCAGAACCCAATACGTACACTCGTACTTGGTACTGACATCTATGACAACACGCTGGACAATGCACACAAGTGTCAAATTTGGTCCACCATGGGTGGTGCCTACGGTGGACGTGATGCAGTGATAGATGTTATCATTGACGAGTCGCTTTGCGAAAACCTCTACTTCCTGGATGATGGCGGATACGAGCGTGCAAAGGTTGCTCCTTTACCTCACGATTACTATAACTACGATGAGGTGAAAAACGCTGTTATCAGATACAATGGTAATCCTCGTGGCTATTTGGAAATCCAGTTTACGGATAAATTCTTCCAGGATCCCAAGACCACTTCTAACGACACCACTTATGTGATTCCCGTTAGAATGGTGAAAGCTACGGGCATTGATGGCATTCTTTCCGGTACACCCAACACCTCTAACCCTGTCCGCCAGAACGCGAAGGACTGGTCGGTACTTCCTATGGACTATGTGCTCTATTGCGTGAGATATATGAACCCCTGGCAGGGTAAGTACATCCGCCGTGGTGTTGACATGGTGACAGAAAATGGTGGCGAGGCTACAAAGGTTGTCCGTAAGGATTTCAGCATGTACAATTCAGACGTTGAGCGTTACAGCAAGATGGATCCCTCGAACCCTGTGAACCAGTACGACGAAATTTGCGGTATCACTACCAAGAACATGACGCAGGCTATTTTCCCTGTATCGTTCAAGACCTCTGGAGCTTCTATTAGCTGTAATCTCCTTCTGACCTTCAATGGCAACCAGTGCACCATCTCTACCGAAGATGAGGGTGTGACAGTTACTGGTTCCGGTGAATATATCATCAAGGGAACTGAAAAGTCTGAGTATAAGGACTACCAGTGGGGAAGCATCAATGGAGAACTTGTCCAGCGTGATATCCTCCGTCTGGCCTATCAAGTTGATTTTAGCGGCACTGGCAAGGATATTCAGATAGCAACTGCTGATACGATGGTTGTTCAGACGCGTGAGTCGAACAAGAGAGGGTGGTTCGATTACAAGTATAATGACCAACCTGTTGTTCTTCCAGGTAATTAATTATAGGAGGATTGGAATATGAAAAGAATTGTAAATAAGCTTTTTGCTTTTAGCTGTTTGCTTTTGGCCGTTTCTTGTGCTGACTATAACGATTTGGGTGGCTTTAAAGCTGAACCGGATCCCAGCTACACAGATGAGTATGCTAACCTGGATCCTGTGAAGGACTATATCAACAGAACGGCTAATCCGAACATGTCAATGGAGACATCCATGGCCTTGACAACCTATAACAAACAGGGCTTGGAGCATTCCGTGGCAGTGACCAACTTCGACGGCGTTGCCTTTGGCTATACTTTTATGCCGGACAAGTACGTCAGTAAGAAGGGTTATATGAACTTCATGGCTTTGAAGGATGCCCTTAGTCACTCAGAAACGATTGGTTATAAGGTTTACGGTAGTCCTATCGTTGCCAACGAGCAGCAGTCTGATGAATGGTTTAGTGCGCTGACAGCTCCTGTTGAAATCTCGGTGCTCCCCATCAATGATGTGGATCTTGACTATTCTACGGTAGATGAGTTCACGGGTACGTCGCTGAGAGGTAAACCTGTCATTGTAAAGAATTTCGATGATAAAGGTAATGCCCTTAAAATTCCAAAGAATTCAAAACCTTATATCGTTGAAGGCTTCCCTGTCGATCCTCAAGGCTATTATACCATCACTTTCACCGTGAGGGGTTACAAAGATGACAAGAAGACGGAAATGGAAAAGGAAGAGAACATCAACTGTACTTTTGCCGATAGTGTGGTGAATACCGGTAAGGATAAAAATGGTGACTTGATTAAAAAGAACTTCACCATCAGACCCGGTGGATGGCAGACTGTCAAGGTGGAGTGGGTGCCGGCGAAGACAGCTACACAGGGCTACTTGATGATTGAGCGTAACTTGAACACAATCCTCTACATCCGTAATGTACATGTTGAGCATACACCCGACAACCACCGTGAGCAGACCAAGCAGGAGAAGAACGACACCATTCAGTATGCACTCAGAAAGTGGTGCGATGGTCTGATGGAGGCCAATGCCGGATATATCAAGTCGTTTGACCTTGTTGACAAACCTCTTAGCACAACGGTGCTCGAGGGTGTTACTTACGAGGGTGAGAATGTGCTCGACCTGAAGCACTCTGATGAAAAGATTTTCTGGCAGGACTATCTGGAGGAAGGTGGCAAGAGCGGCAGTGAGCTCTATGCTGCTACTGTCTCAAAGGTGGCAAAGTCTGCCTTCGAGAAGCATGGTGGTAACCCGGAAGAATTGAAGTTCTTCATCAGTGAGACAGGACTGGAGAAACAACAGAGACTGTCGAGCCTCAAGTATTGGATAAATGTATGGGAGTCTAATGGTGCCAAGATTGATGGTATCAATGGCGAGCTGAATCTTACCTATAGCGAGGATGCCACCAAGCAGGCAGCTAATGAGGCAGCGTTGAAAGTCTTCTTCGGAAAACTTGCTGAAACAGGTAAGCTGATACGTCTCTCTAACTTCGATATCACGTATGAGGATGCTGATGGCGTTTCTGTTACAGCAGATAAGATTACGAAGGCCCAGCGTCAGGCTCTGGCCGACTACCATGCCCGTGTCATCAGATTATACATGTCCCAGATTCCTGCTGCACAACAGGCAGGTCTCTGTAAAAGCAATTTCTTTGATGCGTCGAGCGGCGCAGGCGCTCCTGTAGGCCTCTGGTCTAAGGCTGCTAACGGCGACTGGTTACGTAATGCTACCTACGAGGCTTTCTGCAAAGCACTTGGTGGACTACAATAAATGAGATCTCAGATGATTGTCAGTGAACAAAAGGATTCGTCTGATTTTCCTGGCAATCATCTCTCTAAAGTATATCAATAATTATTATTTTTTTAATTCATTTATTTATTAACTAATTTTTTTCTATTATGAAGAGACTATTTACTCTTGTTGCTCTCATGGCAATGGTTTTGGGAGCAAGTGCAAAGTGGAGTGATGAGCCGGTTTACAAAATTGACTACTCCACTTATCAGGGTTTCCCGTTCTACGTAATGGGTTATGTACCAGAGTTTAGCAATGGTTGCATGACCGACTTTGGTGCCCAGTACGGTTACAAGACCGATGCCGAAATGGCTGATTTTACTGGTGGAACTGAAGTTGGTACGGTTGCTACCTCAAACGGTACTGTGTACCACAAGGTCTTGCTTGATGCACCCGCTTGGCACCAGTATTTCATTGCTGATGGTATCCAGACCGAAGTTGACGGCAAGTATAAAGTCGTTGCAAAAGTAAAGGCTACTGCAGCTGTATCTATCAACGTCAACATGGGTTGGGGTTGGGGAAACGGCGAACAGGCCAGCGCTTCAGTTGCTATCCCTGAAGGTGGTGACTTCCAAGAGGTAGAATGGACCTACGAAGGCATCAATGGTGGTTCTTGTAACCTCGTTGCACAGCCCGGTGGAAGCACTGAAACCATCGAATGGCTGAGCCTTGAAGTTTATGCATGGGAAAAGGAAGGTCAGAGACCAAAGGTTTGGCTTGAGGACATCGACAATGGTAATGCCGAGAAGTCTTGGCTTGAGATGCAGCTTGATGGTATAACATATAATGATATGGAGAGAAACTTCAAGATTTGCGCTTGGTCAAAGGAGAAGGGACGCAATGTGGATGAGACTGCTGATGGTCAGCCTTGGAATCCATTCCCCGCTGACATCGAAGTTGACCCGAAGGATCCAAACAACCACGTATTTGTTTGCCATGGTCAGCCCGCTACCACATCGGGTGATGCTTCTGCATGGGACAACCAGTTCTGGATTCAGTCAAAGCATCCTTGGACTTCTGGTACAAAGCTGAAGATTAAGTTCCGCTACATGGCTTCTGCTGATGTAAGCTCTACCGACACTCAGATCCACAATCAGACTCCTTCTGACTACCTCATCTGGCACGCTATTGGTAACATCCACTTCACTGAAGAATGGCAGCAGTTTGATAATACAATGACCATCGGTGACGACATGGCCAATGGTTGGTCAATCGCATTCAACCTGAACTCAGTTGTTAAGGACGCTGTTACTTTCTACTTCGATGACCTCTCTTGGCAGTATCTGCAGCTTGACGAGGGCTACTTTATCTCTGGTGTTAATGTAGGTGTCAACCCCTCATACGATGATCTGGACAACGCAATTCCGTTCGAGGATGAGGGAGAACTTCTTGTAGCTACATTTGGTTCTAAGGGTGACGCTACTACTTATGTAGATCAGGTGATGATTTCTACTAAGCGTGGTGATGATGCTGCTTATAAGGGTGCTACCCTGAAACCCCAGGATAAGATTAGAAAGTCCGATCCTGATGAGTGGCATGATTATGAACCATCTTCTAACGCAAGAATTGATCTCCCAGGCCTTGGCGTTTGGAAGGTTGTCCTCGACCCAGGATATTCGGCTATGACATTCGAAATGCTCGAGGGTACTCCTTATGTGGAGCCCGATCCCGTTCCTGTCTTCACCTATGCAGATGAACTCGTTCTCCATGCTGTAGAGCGTGACTTCCTTACTGCTGATGCTGATGGTAACTCAAGAGAGCCAGGTGGTGAAATCGGTAATGGACAGCCTTGGGACAGCCAGTTCTGGATTGCTGCTGACCGCGATCTTAAGACCGACGAAGTAACTGTCCTCAAATTCCAGTATAAGGGTTCAATTGCTGCTCATACTTCTACACAGGTACATAAGGTTGGTGATGATGGCAAACCTTGCACTTATCTCAACTGGCAGGCTATTGGTGATGTAGACTTTACTGAGGAATGGCAGGACTTCGAGACTGAGTTCAAAGTTCCTAGTGGTGACAACGGCATGAGATCAATCGTATTCAATATGGCTGAAATTAAGGCTGCTTGCGATTACTCGATTAAGAATGTTCAGTGGTACATCAAGGATGCATCTCTGGAAGAGGGTCAGACTTATGAGAACCTGATTAGCGGTGCTAGCAACTTCTACATGAAGGAGGAAGCTACAACTGCTCCTTACACTGGTATCAATAACGTAATTATTAATACTGGTAAGACTACTTCTGCTATCTACAACCTCGCTGGCCAGAAGGTTAACAATAACTTCAAGGGCATCGTTGTTAAGGACGGCAAGAAGTTTGTGAACAAGTAATCTCTAAGGTATAATATATTACCAAGAGGTAATTTTTAGAACTTTACATGTGAAAGTCTCGGGCTCGAGAGAGTCCGAGACCTTTTGTCAAAAAGGCATCGGCTCGAGAGAGTCCGAGACCTTTTTCTAAAGTCTCGCAGAAGCGAGAACTTTGGGAAAAGGTCCGGGGACGATTGAAAATAGTCCGAGACCTTTTTCTAAAAGTATGAAGAAGCTTATATTATCACTTGCAGCTATGGCTACTATTTCAACAGCCTATGCACAGAAGGCACTGGTGCTTTATTATTCAGAAACGGGAACGACGAAGACCGTTGCTGAAGAGATACAGGTGCAGACGGGTGCCGACATTGAGGGAATCGAGGCTGTAGTGCCTTATTCCGGTAACTTCCAGGAGACTATTCAGCGTTCCAACCGTGAACGTGAGAGTGGTGAGACTCCTGCTCTGAAACCGCTGAAAAAGCGCGTTGCCGACTATGACGTCATCTTCCTCGGCTATCCCATTTGGTTTGGCACCTACGCCCTGCCGATTACTACGCTCGTGAAGGAACAGGACTTTGCCGGCAAGACCGTCGTGCCGTTCTGCACCTTCGGCAGTGGTGGTCTGAACACCTCGTCGGCCGATTTGAAAAAGGCTCTGCCTAAGGCCAATATCGCCGCAGGCTATGGTGTCCGTACAGCCCGTGTGGCCGCTGCCTCCAAGGAACTCGACCGTTTCCTGAAGGAGAACGGCTATAAGCAGGGTACAGTAGAAAAGCTGCCGGACTATTCAGTCCAGCAGCCTGTAACCGATGCCGAGCGTGCCATCTTCGATGCAGCATGCTCAAGCTACCAATTCCCATTGGGTACTCCCCAGACCTTCGGCAAGCGTGCAACCAGCGACAGCACGGACTACAAGTTCACTGTCAAGGGTCGCGGCATGAACGGCGAAGAGTCTACTTCCATCATCTACGTTACCGTTGGTAAGGCAGCTGATGCGAAGCCCGAATTCACGGAAGTGGTACGATAAACGTAACCACTTGGTTAAAACAAAAGGCTCCCGCGTTGGGAGCCTTTTGTTTCTTAGTCATCCGGATTACCTTTGTAGTGGAAAGGCTGGATGTTGGGATTATCTCCCGTGTACATGTCAGGTACTGTGGCGTCCTTGATGAGCTTCTGATTATAGTCACCGCGTACGGCGCCGGTATTCATCAGGAGGTCAGAGTACTTGACAGTTGGGATGACAATGCCGAAGATACCGATACCTACGCGCACACCCTCAGGATGGATGTTGTTGATGATGCGTGCTGTCTTGAAGAATGTGTGCGGATAAATCTCCAGTTTGTTCAATTTCTTGTAGGTCTCCCACAGCTCGGGATTCACCTCCGTACTGTCGGCATGGGTGAAGATACGTCCCAAGTTGCCTACGTAGTCGTCGATGACATCACTTTCAATGCTGTCGCTGGACTCAATACATTCCGTGATGTTGTCTTCTATCTGCCAGCGCATATAGCTGTCAGAAGGACGTGAGATGGCTGCAACAATCAGCAGTACGATACAGATGACTGCACAAATGACAATCTTTCCGAGACAACTGCCGGTGAATTGCTGGGCAGCGCTCTGTTTCTTGTAGGTGTTAGGGTTAAACTGTTCCATGTTTATTTTTTTAGTTGTTTAGGGTTTAGGGGTTAGTGACTATTGATTATGCAATAGATTCATGAATTCCTGACGGGTCTTGGCTTGGTTGAAGGCGCCGCTGAATTCGCTGGTGGTGGTGATACTATTCTGTTTCTCCACACCGCGCATCTGCATACACATATGGCGGGCCTCAATGACAACCATGACACCCAGTGGGTGCAATGTCTCCTGGATGCACTGCTTGATTTGCAGCGTCATACGTTCCTGGACCTGCAGCCGGTGGGCATAGATGTCCACCACACGGGCAATCTTCGACAGTCCCGTGATGTAACCGTTAGGAATATAGGCAACGTGTGCCTTGCCGTAGAACGGCAGCATATGGTGTTCGCAGAGTGAGAAGAAGTCAATGTCCTTGACAATAACCATCTGCGAGTAATCTTCGCGGAATAATGCCTGACGCAGTATCTCGTGGGCGTCCTGCTCGTAGCCTTGTGTCAGGAACTGCATGGCCTTGGCCACGCGCATCGGGGTCTTTTGCAGCCCCTCACGGTCAGGATTCTCGCCCAACAATTCCAGGATGCGGTGGTATTGTGCTGCCAACTCATCCAGTCCTGCGCGATATTCGTATTCTTCTGCCATTTAGTCGTAAACTGTTATTTTACCTTTGACGATGATAGCCTCCTTAAAGCCCATGTTCCGCAGACTGAGCAGCATCTGGTGTGCTTCCTCGTAGGTGCGGTAGTTGCCCACACGGCATATCCATCGTGGGGAGATGAAATGAGTATAGACAGGAACTTCGGGGTAACAGCCTTTGATTCTGCTGGCCACGCTTTCAGCCTGTATGCGGTCTTTGCGTGAGTTGCCGCCGGCATAGGCCTGTACACGATAGCCAGTGACCTTCGTACCGCCAGTCCTGATCTTCTTGGTAATCTCCACGGGTGCCTCCTCGGCGGTGGTGCCGTTGTCAGGAGTGGTGGTAGGTTTCGTTGTTGTCGTAGATGAGGTAGGGTTGGTAGGTTTCGTAGGGGAGGTTGGGGTGGTAGGTTTTGTAGTAGTTGTTGCAGCACCGAGAACGGCACTGTTTACCAACTGGTCTATCTCCGCACTCTCCTCAATGGTCACCGTACCCTGTCCCGCCTTCTTCTGCTGGACACGCTGGGTAAACGTCTGTGCACTGGCATTGACGACAATGCCAGCACACAGCGTGAAAAATAGGATGAGACGTCTCATTATTACTTCTTCCATGCATCGATGATGCCCTTGAAGTCTGCGCACTTCAGCGAAGCACCGCCGATGAGACCACCGTCGATGTCAGCCTTGGCAAACAGTTCAGGGGCGTTAGAGGCCTTGCACGAACCACCATACAGGATGCTGGTGTCGTCGGCAACAGCCTGACCATATTTCTCAGCTACGATAGAGCGGATGTAGGCGTGAATCTCCTCAGCCTGCTCAGCAGTAGCGGTCTTACCGGTACCGATGGCCCAGATGGGCTCGTAAGCGATGACGATATTCTTGAACTCCTCTTCGCTGAGGTTGAATACGCTACCCTCGAGTTCGGCCTTTACAACCTCGTTCTGCTTGTTAGCCTCACGCTCTGCCAGTGTCTCACCGATGCAGAAGATAACCTTCAGACCGTTCTTCAGTGCCAGCAGCACCTTCTCCTTCAGGATCTCGGGAGTCTCCTTGTAGTACTCTCGACGCTCAGAGTGACCCAGAATGACATACTGAGCACCTGTGCTCTTCACCATCTCGGCGCTCACCTCACCCGTGAAGGCACCCTTCTCCTTGTCAGCGCAGTTCTCGGCACCCAGACCTACCAGCTGTGCATCCAATACGTTAGCGACTGATGCCAGGTGGATAAACGGTGTGCAGATAATCACGTCACAGTTGGGCTTGTCAGCCTTCAGTGCGTCGTTCAGTTCCTTTGCCAGGGCAATGCCCTCCTGCAGGTTCAGGTTCATTTTCCAGTTGCCTGCTACGATTTTCTTTCTCATTGTTGTGTTACTTTTAAATTGTTGATTGATATCTTTGTTTGATACTTTTTTCTTCTTAAGCCATTGTGTCCATGTCCACAGCCTGTCGGCAATGACCAAGAGCACGAGCGGCAGCACATACCAAAGCAGAATGACCAGAATCTTGCCGGGTACCGAATTGCCGGGCAGCTGCCCCAGTGCCGTATGTTCCAGACGTCCGTCCAGAGCCTGTTCGTCCGGCAGCCGGTTGTGGCTCCACTTACGGATAATGACGCCGTCCTTCAACAACAGCACGCCGGGATTGCTGCGAATCATCGTCTTCAGTGTCGTCTCGTCGGTCTGACAGTACGGATATTCCGCTCCTGTCGTCTCGCGCCATGTGTTGATGGCCTCTGGTCCGCTGGCCGTCAGACAGTAGAACGGGTATCCGTTTCCGGCAGCATATTCATACAGCAGGTTGATGCGGTCTAGCTGACTGTCGTCGGCCTGTTCCAAGTGCGGTGCCGCCATCAGGAACGTATAGCCTTTGTTCAATAGCATCGGTTCCGTGATATCGTCGCCCTCGGCGATTCGTTCCACGAAGAAGTCGACGTATGGCGAGTCCTGTCCATCCATCATCTTCTGCCATCCCTCGCGCAGATTCGTTCCTACGTGGTAAGGGCGGAAATCGAAGTAGGGCAGGTTGTACAGCGACCATCCCGACACGGCCAATATGAATATCGCCGTATAGTTGATGACAATCCACTGGTTGCTCTTCGACACGAAGCGCATCATGTCCAGTGGCCGCCACGCCACGAGGACGGCACATGCCAGCAGCACGACATTCTTCCAGAACGTCTGCCAGTTGGTCAAAACCAGCGCGTCACCGAAACATCCGCAGTCGCTTACGGGGTCGGCCACTGCCAACCACAACGTCAGCGGAGTCATCACGAGCATCACCAGCAATACCAATCGCGACACCAGTCGGCGGCGGATGGCGAACATCAGGCAGATGCCCAACACAAATTCAACGGCCGACAACAGCACGGAAGCTCCCAGCGTCACGAAGTCAGGCAGTGTTCTGCCCAACTCCATCGCCGTCAGGTAGTCGGCTATCTTATATTGTGTGCCCAGCGGGTCAACGGCCTTCACGAATCCTGACAGAATCAGTACGGTGGCCAATACAAACCGGGCTATGTTGACTATCGTCTTTCTCAATGCTCTTCTTTCAACTTTATGGCGCCAAACACGGCGTAGTTGATGATATCCATGTAGTTGGCGTCGATGCCTTCGCTGACTAGCGTCTCACCGCCGAGGTTCTCAATCTCCTTGATGCGCTCAATCTTCGTCAGGATGAAGTCCGTATAGCTGCTCACCCGCATACCACGCCACGCCTCGTCGTAGTCGTGGTTCTTGCGTTTCATCAGTTCCAGCGCTTCGTTGGCATACTTGTCATACAGCTTCATGGCTTCTTCGACACTGATATCCACCGTATCGCTGAATCCGTTGTATATCTGGATGAGTCCTACAATACCGTAGTTGATGAGTGCGATGAACTCTGGTCGGATACCTTCTCCCACCAGCGACTCCTTCTTGATTTCCAGCGAACGGATACGCTTGGCCTTGATAAACAGCTGGTCGGTCAGCGACGATGGTCGCAATATACGCCATGAAGCCCCGTAGTCGTGGAGCTTCTTTTCGAACAGCGTACGGCATTCACCGATAATCTGTTCAAACTGGCGATTGGTTATTTCAAAATTACTTTCCATTTCTTACCTCTTACCTCTCACCTCTTACCTCTTAAAGATTCACCATGAACGACAGTCCGATGGTAACGTAATTCATTTTCTTCTCCTTCTTGTAAACGATTGGGTCGAGCAACATGTAAAAAGGTGATACGATGCTGGTGTTCAACAGGTCGTAAGTCGTTGGCGTCACCGCATGCTTCATAAAGTTGAACGTGTCGCCGGTCAGTGTGAAGGTCTTCTTCGTATAGTCGTAGTCAACGAACAGACGCCACGAGAAGTTTGACTTATACTTGTAGGTCAGTGAAATACCCGTACCCCACGACGTAGAACTCTTCGCACCCAGTGTCACGTAGTCCCAATCGACGTTGTATGTTTCGCCAGTAGACTTAGGGTCTTGTAGAATGAACCAGCGGCCGGTTTCATCCTCGTAGATCTTACCGTTAGAAACCCATAGATCGTATGGAATATCCTTGACATTACCCTCTGCATGACCGTCAATATCGAGTTCCTGTGTGAACGAACGTCCGATGAGCAACTTGGTGCCAAGGGCAAATTGCTTGCTTAAGGGAATATTGAAGTAGAGACCACCGCTGACGGTGAATTCTGCCAGATGGTCACTCTTCACCGTACCAGTCAGGTTCGTGACGGGCAGACCGCCTTCACTGAGAGACGCTAAGGGGAAAGTCTGTCGAGCTTCCTCATATACTGGAGCTACCATCGTGGACCAATAGTCGGTGGGGTCATCTGTGGAGATGTAGTTAAACTGTCCGAAACTCTTTGCAGACATAGCACGAACACGTAAACGTCCACCGACACCAATATATTTATTAAAGAAATAGGCGCCCTCGGCATCCACCACAGTAGCAGCACGGAACTGTATGCGACTATCTTCGGATTCTACATCGCCGATTTCCATAATTCCGTATTTCTCACGATCCTGCAGGTCAGCAAGGCTGAAGTCTATATCCTTGCCGCCAAGACCTACACCCATCGAAATGCCGAAGAATGAAGGGTTCTCGAAGTCCATCTGCAGATCATTGCGCAACAGGCCCTTGCCCTTGAACAGCAGGTCGCTAAAGGCGTAACCGAGCTCTGTGGACAGGATACCGATACCGGCACCCGACATGACGTCAGAAACCCAGTGACGGTTGTTCAGTACACGCATCACACCTGTAGCAGTAGCCACACCATAGCCGGCTACTGAGAACCACGGTGAGCGCGTCAGACCGTATTCCTTGTGCAGCAATGTGGCACCGACGAACGACGTGGCTGTATGGCCTGAGGGCCATGAATTTGCCTGCGAACCGTCAGGACGCATCTCCTTGGCGGTATATTTGATGCCATTCACGAGGGCGGCCATCAATCCGTAGGACATTGCTGCGCTGGCCAGCAGTCGGGGCCAGTCACTACGGCCTTCGTATCCACCCAGCTTCAGACCAACCGTCAAGGCCGGACCGAAATACTGTGTATAGTCGTCAATACCTGTTTTGAAGTCCGTCAACAACTGCGTATTCTTCTTGCCGTCCTTATTGTTTACGCGGAACATAGCCTTGTCGCCCTTGATGAGCATACCAGCTATAAACAAGGGAACGCCTACGAATGTCATGTCGTCCATGAACTTATAAGGCTTCACGCCGGGATTGGTCTTCGACTTGAAGAAATCGAAGTCCATCTTCGGTGAAGCCTCGGGTGCCTTCATGTCCAGTGTCAACACATCAGTTGCCGGAACGCTTACCAACTCTGCCTTCATCTCGGGGACTTCCAACTTCAGTGGCTCCGTTGTTGTGAAATTACTTGCGGTCGCAAAACTGCACATTCCGCAGACTAATATGGCCAGAATAGCTCGTAGTTTCATCGTTTAATACCTTTAATATTATTATATTTGGGTGCAAAGATAATAAAAAAATCTAAATTATCTCTCTAAACCCTAAATTTTTTGTACTTTTGCAGCCGCATTCATTGATTTTACGCAAAATGAAACTATATTCGGACGCAGCACTGGCAAAGATATTGGACAAAGATATCTTCCATCTCATCGGCAATGTTGCCGACGAGTTGGGGGTGGAGTGTTACGTCGTCGGGGGTTACGTACGCGATATATTCCTCGAACGGCCGTCTGACGATATCGATGTCGTCGTCGTCGGTTCGGGTATCCGTGTTGCTGAGGCCCTGAAACAGCGTCTTGGCCGTCGTGCCCATCTCTCGGTATTCCGCAATTTCGGTACTGCCCAGGTGAAGGTGGCAGTTGGTAATTGGCAGTTAGCTAATAGCCAAGGGCCAAGAGCCAAGAGCCTCGAAATAGAGTTCGTGGGGGCACGAAAGGAAAGCTACAGCCACGACTCGCGCAAACCCATTGTTGAGGACGGCACACTGGAAGACGACCAGAATCGCCGTGACTTCACCATCAATGCGATGGCTATCTGTCTGAACCACAGTCGCTTCGGACAACTCGTCGATCCCTTCAACGGCATTGCTGACCTCGAGGATGGCATCATTGCCACGCCGCTCGACCCTGAGGTGACATTCTCTGACGATCCGTTGCGCATGATGCGTTGTATTCGTTTTGCTACGCAGCTGAACTTCCAGATTGAGGACGAGACTTTCGAGGCCCTGCAACGGATGGCTGCACGTATCAAGATTGTCAGTGCCGAACGTATCGAGGTGGAACTGAACAAAATCATGATGGCACCCCATCCGAGTATTGGTTTCGAACTGCTCCAACGTTCGGGACTGCTTCAGATTATTCTGCCCGAACTCGCAGCTCTTGACATCGTTGAAAAGCGTGACAACCGTGCTCATAAAAACAATTTCTATCATACCCTCGAAGTCCTCGAAAACGTCGCAAGAGCCAACTGCCAAGAGCCAATGGTTAATAGCCAAAATATCCTTTGGCTCCGTTGGGCGGCCTTGCTGCATGATGTGGGAAAGACCAAGTCCAAACGCTGGGAACCGGGTATTGGCTGGACCTTCCACAACCACAATACCATCGGTGCACGTATGGTGCCACAGATCTTCCGGCGCCTCAAACTCCCCATGGGTGCCGAGATGAAGTATGTCCAGCTGCTCGTCGACCTCCATATGCGACCGCAGGTCATTGCTGACAGCGAGGTTACTGACTCCGCCGTGCGCCGTCTGTTAAACGATGCCGGCGACTACATCGACGACCTTATGCTGCTCTGCGAGGCGGATATTACATCGAAGAACGAGGTAAAAAAACGGATGTTCCTTGAGAATTTCCGTATGGTTCGCGAAAAACTTGCCGACCTCCAGGTCAAAGACTACAAACGCCTCCTCCAGCCTGTCATCGATGGTAATGAGATCATGGAACTCTTCCATCTGCAGCCTTCCCGCGAGGTGGGTGTCCTCAAGCAATACCTCAAGGATGCCGTCCTTGACAACCGTGTGGAAAACGAGCATGAGCCGCTGATGGCTCTCCTTCTCGAAAAAGCCCGCCAAATGGGTCTGATATCTTTACAGTCATCATAACAGGGGTACTTGCCTAGGCCGTGAGAGGCCGACCCCCTTTAACAAAACAAGTAAAAAATGGAACAAGAAAAAAGAAAAGTCAGTGTGCTTTTTATGCTTTTCGGCACACTGTTCTGCGTCTGCCTGATAACGGCAAACGTATTGGAAACAAAGCAATTGTCCTTCGGACCAGTGAATCTGACGGCAGGAATCATCGTGTTCCCCGTGTCGTATATCATCAACGATGTGGTGTGCGAAGTATGGGGTTATGCACGTACACGAATGCTGATATGGATGGGTTTCGCGATGAACTTCTTCTTTGTCATCATGGGAGCCATAGCGGACTGGATTCCCGGAGCACCATATTGGCATGGTGACGAGGGATTCCACGTCATTTTCGGACTGGCTCCTCGTATCGCCCTGGCGTCGTTTATCGCTTTTATCGCCGGCTCGTTTATCAATGCCTACGTGATGTCGAAGATGAAGATTTCATCCAAGGACAGCGGGGCGTATCGTGCGAATTTCTCGGCACGTGCCATCCTGAGTACGGTATTCGGTGAACTGACGGACTCCGTCATCTTCTTCCCGTTGGCACTGGGTGGCGTGATTCCCTGGGAGGAGATGCCGTCGTTGATGATTTCACAGGTGACGCTGAAGACACTGTACGAAATCGTAGTGCTGCCAGTGACTATCCGTGTGGTGGAATACACGAAGAAGCGCGACCATGAGGATGTGTACGACGAGGACATTAACTATAACATCTTTAATATTTTGAAAATATGAACAGAGAAAACGAGGGCCTGCAACAGTTGGGCCGCAAGACAGAATACAAGATGACGTATGCTCCGGAAGTGCTGGAGACGTTTGAGAACAAGCATAAGGACAACGATTATTGGGTGCAGTTCAACTGCCCGGAATTTACGTCGTTGTGTCCTATTACCGGTCAGCCGGACTTCGCAGAAATCAAGATTGCATACATTCCCGGTGAACGCATGGTGGAGTCGAAGAGTCTGAAGCTTTACCTGTTTTCGTTCCGTAACCACGGTGATTTTCATGAGGACTGCGTGAACATCATCATGAAGGACTTGGTGAAGCTCATGCAACCGAAGTATATCGAGGTGGTAGGACTGTTTACTCCCCGTGGCGGCATCTCAATCTATCCGTATGCCAACTACGGACAGCCGGGCACAAAGTACGAAAAAATGGCCGAAGAACGCCTGCTGAACCGGGAAATGGTTAAAGGTTAACGGTTAGAGGTTAACGGTTATTGTATCATGTCGTACGATACCTACATATTTGATTTGGACGGGACGCTGCTGGATACCTTGCAGGACTTGGCAACCAGCGTGAACTATGCCTTGCGCCAACACCACATGCCGGAACATTCGATAGATGACGTTCGAAGGTTTGTGGGCAATGGCGTGCGACGACTGATGGAACGTGCGGTACCCGAAGGAGCGGCAAATCCGGCATTCGAAGCGGCTTTTGCCACGTTCCGCGAATACTATATGGAACACTCGCTGGATACTACACGGCCGTACGACGGCATTCCGGAACTGATCCACGAACTGAAAGAGCGTGGATGCCGGATGGCGGTGGTGAGCAACAAGATGATGGCTGCGACACAGGAATTGGTACACCACTTCTTTCCGGAGATTGAGGTGGCCATCGGTGAACATGAGGCCGAGGGCATCCGTAAAAAGCCCGCACCGGATACGGTGTTTGCCGCGATGAGGCAGTTAGGGCAGGGGAGTGCAGTGTATGTGGGTGACAGTGATGTGGACCTTGCAACGGCACGGAACAGCGGCCTGCCGTGCATCAGTGTGCTATGGGGCTTCCGCGACCGTGAATTCCTGTTGGCGCACGGTGCCACGACATTCGTAGAACGACCAATGGATATACTTGACATTTAATTTAGATGAACACGAAATTTTCAAAAATTTTTTTATTTTTGTTCCTACACGTGGCAGTTGGGGCTACGGCGCAGCCTGCCGGTGTACAGCTCGACACACTGACGGTGAAACATATTGATTTCCAAGGCCGTACGCAGGAGGGGATTATCATCTGCAACCATATCATTGCCGACGACCTGCGTGCCATCTTCGAACAACTCTACAAGGAGAAATATCCCATTGAACGCATCCGTCCCATCTCGGAATATGGTGACGACGACGAACGTTCGATGCGTGCCAACAATACGTCGTGCTACTGTTACCGTGTGGTGGAAGGCAGCACCAAACTGTCGAAGCACGCACGGGGAATGGCCATTGACATCAATCCGCTGTATAATCCCTGTGTACGCCGGAAGAAGGATGGTACACTGCTTATCCAACCCGAAACCGGCAAGCCGTATGTGGACAGGAAAAAGCTGTTCCGCTATAAAATCAGCCGTAGCGACTTGTGTTATAGGCTGTTTACCCGATATGGTTTCCGTTGGGGCGGTGACTGGCGCTCGCTGAAGGACTATCAGCATTTTGAGAAGTAAGAAGGCAGAAGTCAGAGGTAAGAAGTATTTTTAGGGGCAAAGTGCAAATAAATCGAAAATTATTTTGCACTTTGCGCTTTTATTCGTAATTTTGCAGAAATATCGAATAATTAAGCCTTTTATCACATTATGAAGAAAAAGATTAAGTTTAGTCTCGTGTACCGCGACATGTGGCAGTCGTCAGGTAAATTCCAGCCTCGTAAGGACCAGTTGGAGCGCATTGCCCCAGTGATTATCGATATGGGTTGCTTTGCCCGTGTGGAAACCAACGGTGGTGCCTTCGAACAGGTGAACCTCATGGCTGGCGAGAACCCCAACTTGGCCGTACGTGCCTTCTGTAAGCCCTTCAACGAGGTGGGCATCCAGACCCACATGTTGGATCGTGGCTTGAACGCCCTGCGTATGTATCCCGTTCCCGACGATGTTCGTGAACTGATGTATAAGGTCAAGAAAGCCCAGGGTGTGGACATTCCCCGTATTTTCTGCGGTCTGAACGACACGCGTAATATCATCCCCTCTATCAAGTGGGCCAAGGCTGCAGGCATGATTCCACAGGCTACGCTGTGTATCACCACCAGCCCCGTGCATACCGTTGAGTATTACTCAAACATTGCCGACGAGGTGATTGCTGCCGGTGCCGAGGAAATCTGCTTGAAGGATATGGCTGGTATTGGTCAGCCCGCCCTGCTCGGTGCCCTGACGAAGGCCATCAAGACCAAGCACCCCGACATCATCATCCAGTATCACGGCCACTCTGGTCCAGGACTGTCGATGGCTTCTATCCTCGAGGTTTGTAACAATGGTGCCGACATCATCGATACGGCCATTGAACCATTGAGCTGGGGTAAGGTACATCCCGATATCATCTCCGTCCAGTCGATGCTGAAGAACGAAGGTTTCGAGGTGGCAGATATCAATATGAACGCCTACATGCAGGCACGTTCGCTGACTCAGGAGTTTGTGGACGACTGGCTGGGTTATTTCATCAATCCTGCTAACAAACACATGTCAAGTCTGTTGCTCGGCAGTGGTCTGCCTGGTGGCATGATGGGTTCGATGATGGCTGACCTCGGTCCTATCCAGACGATGATTAACAAACTGCGTGAGAAGAAGGGCGAGCCCACACTCTCGATGGACGACATGCTGGTGAAGCTGTTCAACGAGGTAGAGTACGTATGGCCGAAGGTGGGTTATCCCCCACTGGTTACGCCGTTCTCGCAGTACACGAAGAATATTGCGCTGATGAACCTGCTGACCATCGAACAGGGCAAGGGCCGTTATGTCATGATGGACGATGCCATCTGGGGTATGATTCTCGGCAAGAGCGGCAAGGTGCCTGGAACCATCGATCCCGAGTTCATCGAACTGGCCAAGAAGCAGAAGCGCGAATTTACCACCGCCGATCCTCACACCCTCATTCCCAATGCCCTCGACGGCTTCAAGAAGGAGATGGACGAGAACGGCTGGGACTACGGTCAGGACAACGAAGAACTCTTCGAGCTCGCGATGCACCCCGAACAGTATCGTCCGTTCCGCAGTGGTCAGGCTAAGAAACAGCTTTTGGCTGATATCCAGAAGGCGAAGGACGCGAAGCTCGGTTCAAAGCTGAGCCCCGCCGAGATTGCTGCCTTCAAGCATGCAAAGGCCGATCCCATCACCGCTCCTGTTGCCGGACAGGTCTATTACGAATTCTCTGGCGAAGGTGCCTGCGAACCGTGCCTCGAACCGTTCATCGGTCAGAAATACAAGGAAGGCGACACCTACTGCTACATCCAGGCTCCTTGGGGCGAGATTGTTCCCATTCCCGCCTGCCTTGGTGGTAAACTCGTTGAGGTAGCTGCCAAGCAGGGTGCCAAGGTGCGCCGTGGCGACAACCTCGGCTGGATTGAGAGAGAAGGTTAATGGTTAACGGTTAGTGGTTAATGGTTATGGATTATCAAGCCATTATCGATAAGTATTACCCTGCGGACGACGAGCTCCGCAGGGTATTATTGCAACATTCACGGCAGGTGGCTGACCGCTGTCTGCTGATTGCACGGACGCATCGGGAACTGCCCATCGATGTGCAGTTCTTGGAGGAAGCAGCCATGCTGCACGACATCGGCATCTTCCGCTGTAATGCCCCCAGCATCTGTTGTAACGGTACGGAACCATATATCCGTCACGGGGTCATCGGTGGCGAGATACTGCGTCAGGAGGGTTTTCCCCGTCATGCCCGTGTGGCCGAGCGACATACGGGAACGGGACTGACGCTGCAACAGATAGAACGCCAGCAACTGCCCCTGCCGCACGAGGATTTTACCCCTGAGACGCTGGAGGAACAAATCGTCTGCTATGCCGATAAGTTCTATTCCAAGTCTCGAATGGAACGTGTGCTGACCGTCGCCGAGGCAGCCCAGTCGTTAGAGAAGTTCGGCCACGAAGGTGTACTGAAGTTCCTCGAATGGTCGCGAATGTTCGAGTGACAAAGTGCAACTTTTCTGCAAAAAAATACCTCAAAATGGTGGCAAGAATGTGACATTTCGTAATTTCTTGCACAATTTTGTGATTTTTTTATAAATTTATTCGTTTTTTAGAAAACTATCCATTACCTTTGCACGGTCTTAGCTTAAAAAAGTTTAAAACCGAGTAAGGACAGATTGTATATATTAACGTACACGTACATATTTTAATTAATTATTTATAAAAAAACGAGAGAGATTTATGAAACAAAGATTAACAATGATTCTGGCCAGCATGTTCCTCATGGTAGGAGTGGCTCTGGCCCAGACTAAGGTTAACGGTACCGTTACCTCTCAGGAAGACGGACAGCCCGTCATCGGCGCTTCCGTACTCGTTGTAGGTACACAGGTTGGTACCGTAACGGACGCTAATGGTAAGTTCTCGCTGACATGTCCTGCTGGCAAGAACGTACTGCGTATTACCTATATAGGTATGGAGCCTATCGAGGTAAGTGCCCGTCCTAACATGCGTATCGTGCTGACTAATGACCAGACAGCCCTCGACGAGGTGCTCGTTGTGGCTTATGGTACAGCCAAGAAGTCGTCGTTCACCGGTTCTGCCGAGAGCGTAGGTAGCGACAAATTGGAGCTTCGTCCTATCACCAACGTAGCTAAGGGACTTGAAGGTCAGGTAAGTGGTGTGCAGATGACTTCTGCCAGTGGTCAGCCTGGTTCGTCTCCCAGCATCCGCATTCGTGGTTATGGATCTGTGAACGCTTCGTCAGCTCCTCTGTACGTGGTTGATGGTGTTCCTTATGATGGTGATATTAGTTCATTGAATCCTTCTGATATTGAGTCGATGACCGTCCTGAAGGATGCTTCTGCAGGTGCTCTGTATGGTGCCCGTGGTGCTAATGGTGTTATCATGATTACTACCAAAAGAGGTAAGGAAGGTAGACCTCAAGTGACTTGGCGTTCTACTGTCGGTTGGTCTAACCGTGCAATCCCTGAGTACGATTTGGTAAATCAGCGGGAATATGTCCAGCTGACCTACGAGGGACTGCGCAACGGTTTTATCTATGACAACGGTATGTCGTGGGCTGACGCTGAGGCTGCTGCCCGTGCTGCATTAGGTAGTAATCTGGGTGGTGAGCACTACAATCCGTTCAAGAACTACACGTGGGATACAATTATTGATCCCGCTACTGGTCAGGTTCGTGCTGACGCTCAGTCTGCATGGGACGAGAACTGGATGGAGTCTATCAAGAACAATAATGCTTTCCGTCATGAGCACCAGTTGTCAGTAAACGGTGGTACGGACCGTACTAAGTATTTGCTTTCATTGGGCTATGTAAATGAGGATGGTATTCTGAAGACTACCAATTTCCAGCGTTACAATGCCCGTGCCAATGTGGAGACTCAGGTGACCAATTGGTTCAAGATGAATGCCAATGTTTCACTGGCTCACTCGAAGACCAACCAGAACGACTACGATGGTACTTCTACCTCAAACGTATGGTATACCGCACAGTTCATTTCTCCTTTGTTCCCTACCTATATGAAGGATTTGAAGGGTAACGACCTGCTCGATGGTGACGGAAACCGTCAGTTGGACTATGGTGACAACGAGGAACTCGGTCTGCGTTATGGTAATGTCAGTGACTTTAACGCTCTGGGTGGTCTTGTTGATGATGCCGGTGAGAATCTGCGCGATATTGCTGGTCTGCGTACTGGTTTCGTACTGGGTACAGATGACGCTTCTGCTGGCATCCTGCAGGGCGTGAAATTTGCAGTTAATTTCGGTCTGGACTATCAGACTCGGAACCGTATGCGCTACATGAACATGTATCATGGAAACCAAGCTAAGTCTGGTGGTTTGATTCAGAAGTACAACTATCGTACTCAGAGCTATACCTTCAACCAGTTGCTCACTTGGAATCGTTCCTTCGATCTTCATAACTTCGATGTCATGCTTGGTCATGAGTTCTATGCTTACAACTACAAGTATCTGACCGCTGGTCGTACCAATCTGGTAGATGGTATCTACGAACTGGCACCTGCAGCAAACATGTATGAGGCAGATTCTTACTCTATTGATTATCGAATCAACTCATTCATGGGTCGTATTAATTACAACTACGCTGACAAATATTATTTCTCCGCTTCTCTGCGTGCTGACCAGTCGTCGCGTTTCTATAAGGATAACTGGACTGGTACGTTCTGGTCATTGGGTGCCAACTGGCGTATCTCTCAGGAGAACTTCATGAAGGACATCAAGTGGATTAACAATCTGTCGTTTAAGGCCAGCTATGGTCAGCAGGGTAACGATGACCTGCGCGATCAGGATGGTTATTCTATCTACTATGCTTGGCAGAGCTTGTATGAGTTGGGATGGAACAACGCCAATAATATCGGTGCTGTCATCAAGACGCTGGAGACCAAGGATGTGTCTTGGGAGAAAAACAGCAACTTCAACATTGGTTTGGAAGGTACTTTGTTCGACCACATGCTGCGTTTCAGTGTTGAGTACTACTATAAGAAGACTACCGATATGTTGCTGAACTATCCGTTGCCTTTGTCTACTGGTTTCACTGGTTACAATGCTAACGTAGGTAATCTGCGTAATACGGGTGTTGAGATGGAGTTGACCGTATCTCCGATCAAGTCTAAGGATCTCCACTGGGATATTACTTTGATGGGTTCTACCGTCAGCAACAAGGTGACGAAACTGACCCAGCAGAGCCCTGAAATCGTAAATGGCATACGTGTTATCAAGGAGGGCTATCCTTTGAACACCTTCTACATGTCTAAGTCGGCTGGTGTTGACCCTGCAACGGGTGCACAGCTTTACTGGGCTTACGAGAAGGATGATAATGGTGATATGATTCCTGGTACTGAGTATATCACTGATGACTATTCTACAGCTGTTAACAGCAAGTACTATCTGGGCAGCCGTATTCCTGATCTCTATGGTAGCATTAGCACGAACCTGAACTATAAGGGCTTCGATTTCTCTCTCCTCACCACTTACAGTATTGGTGGTAAGGTATATGACGGCATTTATAGAGGAGCTATGGAGGTGACCTATCTGAGCAGCACATGGCATTCACACGCACTGCGTCGTTGGCAGAAGCCTGGTGATGTGACTGACGTTCCACGTATTGAGATTGGTCAGTCGTATGCCACTAATGACCGATTCCTGATTGACGCTTCTTATTTTGCTATCAAGAACATTACACTGGGTTACAACCTGCCTCGCCAGATTGTCAGCAAGGCTGGTCTGCAGAACGTACGTGTGTTCACCTCTGTTGACAACCTGAAGCTTTGGAGCCACCTCAATGGTATGGATCCTCAGTACAGTTTCACTGGTGGTACAGACTACGACTATGTACCCAACAAGACTTGGAGTATCGGTTTAGAGGTTAAGTTCTAATTGACAATGGTTTTGATAAAATAATAAATAAGAAATAATATGAAAGCAATATTTAAATATACATTCATGGCTCTGCTGGGTGGCATGATGCTTGCTTCATGTAGCGAAGATAGGATCGTAACCGTTCCTACACAGTCCATGTCAGGTCAGGGATTGCTTGCCAATGGTAAGGCTGCCCTTGTTCCTCTGAACGGTATTTACCGTGAGATGTACACTTCCGGTTGGTCTACAACAGGTAACACACACCAGTGCTTCGGTATTACAGCCTACAACCTTTGCGCTGATGTCATGGGTGAAGACCATGTGATGGCTGCTCAGGGCTCGGGCTGGTTCTGGTTTGATGCAATTTATAATGTAAAGGGTCGTTTTGCAAACAGTGCATGGCGTAGCTACGATCTCTGGTTTGCCTTCTATACTTGGATTTCTAATGCCAACTACATTATTGCTGCAGAGGAGACGATGGGAGGATCTACTGAGGAAAGGAACTATGCTATCGGTCAGGCTTATGCCATCCGTGCCTACAGCTATTTCATGCTGTCTCAGTATTTTGCACGTACGTTGGTTGGTCATGAGAGTGATCCTTGTGTACCTATTTATAATGATCCCACAACTCCTCAGACCACTGGTCAGCCTCGTGCTACCAATGCTGAGGTTTATGCCCAAATTGATAAGGACATTGACAAGGCTTGCGAATTGCTGAAGGGTATTGAGCGTTACAAGGATAACAAGAGTCATATCAACTATGCTGTTGCTCAGGCTCTTAAGGCTCGTATCTGTATGGTAGAGAATAAGTGGGCTGAGGCTAAGGCTGCTGCCCATGAGGCAATTAACACCAGCGGTTGTAAAATCCTGCCTGTTGCTTCGTTCATAGGTATGAATAATGTTGGTGCTGACAACGTGATGTGGGGTGCTGAGATTATCAGTGACCAGGTTGGTATGTACGCCAGTTTCTACTCTCACATGGACTATCTGTCAAAAGTTTCTTATGCTCTTAAGGCTCCGAAATGTATCAACTTGGAGTTGTATGCTAAGATGAGTGCCAACGATGCTCGCCGTGGATGGTGGTTCGACGTAGATGGAGTCGGTAAGGTTCAGCAGAAGTTCCGCTTCAGCGATGTTTCTACTTGGATGGGTGACTACATCTTCATGCGTGTTGAGGAAATGTACCTGACCGCTGCTGAGGCTGAGTGCCGTCTGGGTGACGATGCCGCTGCTAAGGAAGATCTTTATGCTTTGATGAAACAGCGTGATCCAAACTACAGTACTATCAAGACTGGTACGGGACTGGGTAAGACTTCTGAGAAAGCTAATGAAACTGGTTCTCTGTTGGAGGAAATCCTCATCCAGCGTCGTATTGAACTCTGGGGTGAGTTTGGTCGTATGTATGACCTGAAGCGTCTGAAGCAGGGCTTCAAGCGTACAGAGGCTATGGGCTGGCCCAGTGGTGCTCTCATTCCTAATGTTCACACAGAGGATCCTGAAGCATACTGCAATGTACTGACCATTCCTCAGGCTGAGTTCGACGGAAATGAGAATATGGACGGCGACAAGGATCAGAACCCTACTGGTGACTACAAAAAGTAAGAAACAGCAAGTTTATTCATCATTAAATCATCAAGAATTATGAAGATTAATAAGATATTCTTTGGACTGACGATTGCTGCGATGGCTCTCTTCACTTCGTGTAATGTTGATAATGAGGGTGAAAGGTACTCTATAGGTAACGGACAGTGTGTCGCATTTACCAATACTTCGCTGGGTAGTGTAGAGGTTCCTGTTAACAGCCCTGTCTATAAGATTGGTATCACCCGTGGCAACTCTAATGGTGATTTCACGGGAAAAGTAGGGAAGATTACAGCTGTTGTTGACGGCGATACAGTTGACTATCAGAGTGTTTGCAATGTGAGTGACTTCACTTTTGCCAATGGTGTCAACCAAGCAGAAATCAGTGTCGATGTCACCCTCCTGCCCATGGGTAAGGTACTTGACTTGACATTAGAGTATAACGACATAATAAACCTCTCACCGACGTATCATACTGGTACGAACAAGGTAAATGTTAAAATCAACAAGGCTTATTCATGGGTAAGTGCAGGTACATGTACCTTCACCGATTATACCTTCGCAGAGAATGGTGCAACAGCCCAGAACGTAGCCGTTGAGCACGCTGAGGCTACCAACCTCTACCGTGTCATCAAGCCTTGGATAGCTGTTTACGGCCCTGCTCCTGACGGTTTTGCTTCAGATACAGGCTTCCAGTTTACAGTAGGTTCAAATGGTGCTATCAGCCTTGTCGCTTCTGGTGGTGTCGTGGCTGAAGCTGACCAGTACACGTTCTGCTGGGTAGAGCAGTATGTTCCCGACTATTGCTTCACGAAGCAGGAGGGTAATACCTACTATTTTGAGATGCTTGGTCTTGTTGACGGTGATGGTTACTACTCAGGCTTCGCATTTGAGTTCACTTGGAACAAGTAATTCCTCATCCCTTACAAAAAAAATCAGGAGGCCGAGCCCAGTGCTTGCCTCCTGTTTTTTTTGTGCGACAATCTGTCTAGAACATTATCGGGCCGTGGCCCATACATGACGTGGTTCCAAGGGCAGTCAGGGCTGCCGTGAGGATTGATACGATGACCTGAATAATGGTCTTCCAAGTTTCCTTTTTCATAGCTTTTTACCTTTAACCTTTAATCTTTAACCTTTAACCTTTAAAAGAGTCGCCCGCGAGGAGCGAACTCTTTACAATGTTCAATGTTCAACGTTCAATGTTCAACGTTTTAATCCTGTCCCATGCCGTCGTCGTTGCTCGACTTGGTGAACACTCGGCTGGCAACCTCACTCGACTGGCCGTCCTTGATGGCGATAGCCTTGACGGTGGTCGTTGCGCTCAGCGTGAATGCCTCACTGTACAGCGCGCTCTCAGCCGTAGGAACGACGTGTTGCCACTGATGGTGGGCGAAGCCAGTGTCTGGTTCTCGGAGCCGCTACCGGAGTTGCCACCGTTGCCGCCGCCCTGGTTATCACTCCCCTCGCCATTAGGAGAGGGGTCGGGGGTGAGGCTCTCCTCGTCCTCCTTCTTCAGGAGGTTCTCCACGTTGACGAACTCGGCCTGCTTCAGGAACTCACGCGAGCTGATGTTCTGCTCCTGTTCCTGCTCGGGCAGGAAACGGATGTGCAGACCCTTCACGTCCTTCAGAATGTTGAACTTGTCCTTCGTCAGAGCACCGCCCTTCTGACACTCCAGCGTGGTGTAGAACGTGCCAAGACCCTCAATCTTCACCTTCTTCGAGTTCAGCAGCATCTCCAGCAGACAGCTGCGGAACTTCTCCATCACGCCGTACACGACGTCGGGGGTGTAGATACTTCCGTGCTCTGCGATGTGGTTCGACAGCTTACGGGTGTTCAGACTCTCCAGATACTTCACGCGTGCATACCACTTGCCGAAAGCAGCATTGTGCTCGTTCTGGTTTTGATAAACTTCATAAATAATCTTTGCCATAATTTTAAATGTGTTTTTGATGGTATTAGACTCGTTGCGGCCAACTACATCGGGTGGCCGACATCCCGCATTCTTCGTCACTCGTCCGACCTTGACAGCGCGCTTGCCCTATCTTCTGATTGACACTGCAAAATTACAACAATTTTCTTACACTTCCAAATTTTTGCCATCGAATTGATGTCATTTTTGACATCGAAGTTGCTCAAATTCGGCAGAATTGATGCAAGCATCATTCTGCACTCATATAACCGCAACATTCGGGCGATTTTTAGCACGAATTGATGAGATTTCTCATCGAGGATGCTCACGCTCGGCATAGCTCATGCAAGCATGGCTTTGCTCTCGCTTAATCGCATCCTTTGAGCGTTTTTTTACGAGCAGTATTCCCGATGCCTCGAAGCCGTAATCTTCGAGGCCGTGAGATTACTTCCCGGCATCTGCGGGCTGGTTCGTACTGAAAACGTTGACACCTGCCGTGACAATGTGACTTTGTGACATTGTGACATTAAGGTCGTTTCGACCTTGAACTTGCTCACATTCGGCAGAGTCAGACTTGTCTGACTCTGCTCTCATTCAATCGCAACTTTAAGCAGGTGGAGATGTGCAAATACCTCTTATTAAAATTATATATATTATAATATATATAATTTCTTATATACTATATACTCCTTCTTCCTCCCAATACTCCCTCAGATGATAGAAACTCCTTATTGTCACAAAGTCACAAAGTCACGAAGTCACATCTTCGGGAAAATAATTGAAGAGAAATTTGGTAATATCAGATATTTGTTGTATTTTTGCCACCGAAATGGTGGCATATTGCCATCATAACTAAAATTTCAGATTATGGCACAATCGGCAGTTACAGTAAGAATAGACTCGGAGATGAAGTCACAGTTCGACAAACTCTGCGAGCAGTTTGGCATGAGTGCAAACACGGCTTTCAACATTTTTGTGAATGCAGTAGTCAGGAGTCGCAGTATTCCGTTCTCCATCAGGGCAAACAAGACGGAAACACCCAGTGCCCTTGATCTGTTTATGCAACAGCGTAAAGCAGCAGAGTCCAGTGAGGAGCCAGAACTCACTCTGGATGAAATCAATGCGGAGATTCGCGCCGCAAGGGAAGAACGCCGGCAACCTTAAACATTATCCCACATCGCCGCGTTTATAGATATTATTTACGAAAACAAGTAATAATTATGGCAACTAAAACGAACAGGGATATTACTGCGAACTTCGAGGTGCACTCATTGAGGCCAAGGAGTCGATGGACGGCAAGCGGAAGTTAAACACGCTTGATGGGCTGATTGAGGAGTTGAAAGAAGATTCGAAACTATAGGGGAGATGCTGCATGGCATCTCTTTTTAATTAAATAATGTGTATTTTTCTGGACTTCATGTAATAATCTCAGAAAATATTTGTATCTTTGCCAGCACAAGAGAATAATCAGGTTATGGATGTATTGAATGAAATATATGCCGCCATTGCAGCAGAAGGCTTTACTGCCGGAACGCTGCAAATGATTGATAACTACGCAAACGATATACAAAATGGGAGAGAAGATTTTTTTAGATTCAATTTATCGGAGCATGCAGGACTCTGCAAGGGAGGCTCGCCTCTCATTGGGGCGTCCATCGTCGCATGCTACGCGACAGCAAGCCTTAGAGCAAGTTGCAATGCTGAAGGCCGCGAAGGACAGAGCAAGTCGAGAGCAGAAGTAAGCTCGCTTGACTTTTGCCGAGACGCAGCCTGTGCTCGCTCTACTGAGCAAGGAAGCCCAGCAAACTGGGAAATAGACGAGCAGCAGGAAAAGCTCATAGAACAATGGGCTAAGGCTGCGAATCTGTGGGAGGACGATTCGGAGCATATACTCACTGCGGAGTTTGGCCCCATGATTGCACAGGGTGCCGAAGCAAAGGTGTATTATAGTGATGGCAATACATCGGTTGTAAAAGAACGAACTTCCATCTATTCCACTTGGCTGAAGGCTTTGGATGCCATCGCCCTTCACAACTATCTCTTTCCTGAAACGGCTATGAAAGTTATTGGTTTTACTCGTGACAGCGACAGTCTGATGCGTATTGTGCTGACACAGCCCTACGTAAACTGTCTGCGACTGGCAACAAAGGAGGAGATTGACGATATGGTTGCAGCCAAAGGTTTCCGTGACAACTGGAACGGCGAGGGTGTTAATTACATCTCAGACCGTCTGGCGCTCGAAGACATGCATCCCGCCAATGTGTTTATCGATACGATAACAGGCAAGCCAATATGCATTGACTGCATCGTAAAGTTTATAAATCCGACAAAGTAAGAATTATATGATTTCAATTGCGCACAGAATAGAGCTGAAGCCAAACAACAAGCAGAAGACCTACTTCCGCAAGGCATTCGGCTGTGCGCGGCTGGCGTATAGAAAATTCGGAGACCCCGATTTTTTTGAGGAGTAACAACATATAGTACACAAAAGGGACGGTTCTTTTTGTGTACTTTATTATTTTTGCCATAGTCGGCTGATATGTGCTGGAATTTTTGTACCTTTGCAGATTGATATGAGACAGGATATAATAGAAGGAATAGTAGAGCCGCTTGACGGCTATTTGAGTGGCTACCTCACCGAGAAGGACGTGGATTGGTCGGAGTTAAGGTGGTGTGCTCGCAGAAACAGGCGTGAAGGTGCGTTCTGGGATGTACGCGAGGCATTGACACCCTATTATCATAAACTGATAATGGCCGATAAGGATTTCTTCCGCAACGGCAATACCGACTCTCAGGCAAAGAAGACGCTTCAGGAACTGCTGGAGGGTGAGGGGCATTATGCCGGTAGGATACTGAATGACGTTGACATCGTGCAGGCTGCCGAAAATTGGGCTGAACAGCTGATAGCTGACAATCATGATCCTAATTTCTTCTTCTGGATGATGAAGATAATGCTGGAACGTGATTACAAGACCGATTGGAAGGCTGTTTACGAGACCCTGAAGAAGAAGTTGGCCAGAGCCCAGCAATCAGGAAACTTCAAACTAAGTGAGATGCATTGTCTGCTGATGGGCATTACGATGATAGAGCTGAGCAACAATTCGCGAGAGAAGAAAAACGAGTTGTTCGGGTTGCTCCGATTGAATTGGGGGTTCTTCAAATACATGTATTCCGTATTGATTCACTATATCGTAGGTATGCGCGTTGACAACTTCGCGGCCCTTGCCAATACGGCATGTAGCAGAAAGACCAGTCGCCCTTACATGCACCTGTTCTACAAGGCTTTCAAGGCCAAGTTTGATTCGTTATGCCCTGAAGGATTGATTGACCCTCACAGCGGAGAGAGCGTGAGAGTGCAGGCAGAGCGGCATCTGGAAAAGATGGAGCAGATTATCAAATCAACCCCTAAGTCAGATAACCTGAATGAGCTATGCGGCATACTCTTTCCGAAGGTAATGGAAGACGTGTTGAAACAATCGCGTCCGAAGACGTATGAGGAACTGGAGACTGCGGTGGACGATTTGACTAATAGATATAATAAGGTGTTGGAGCAACTGACCAATGCCGTGAAGGATGTGGAGTCGGATAAAATCACGTCTGATGACTTGACAGCAGCATTTCTACGTTTCCCTACCAATCTGGCTTTGGGCCTCTTTGGCAGTGTATCAACCCTGCTTGCGCAAAATCAGACGTGGCTTAAATGCTCACCTCATATCCATGAACAGATATTGGCTAAACAAGAGGAGGCTAAAGTGCATATTGATGGCGACTATGTAGTATCCAAGCACGTGGATCATGAGGTGAACGGCGTTGCGGCAGGTGCTACGGGCATCAGTGTTGACAAAACAGGAAAGGGTAAGAAATGAAAAAGGAAGATCTTCAGGCGGCTCTCGAAGCCATCAGTAAGAGTGGCATTCAGGTGGCTGGCGACTTGGTGCTGGAGAAGAATGTGGAGTATGAGGTAGCCAACGTTGAGGAAGGTGGTATCGGCATACAGATCGTAAATGGCAGCACTCCAAAGGTAGCCAACTCTAAGAAAGGCAGTGGCAAGAAGGATTCTGACGAGAAGCTACCAAAGCCTCGTGAGACGATGACCTTCAAACGAAAAGGGAGTGTGACTGAGCCACACCTCCTGCTGTTGTATATGGCTCTGACTAAAGAACAGTGGATTGACGGCAACGATGCAGACTTCAAAGCCCTGTTTTCAGGTAGTCGTGATGAGGACTGCGAACTGGTGTGGCTGGGCAAGTACGGTAAGGGTACGTTGGTGGAACTATTCAAGCAGATGGCGGGAGCGGGGCTGATAGAGGTGCCGCAAGGTTTTACCCTGTCGGCTATTCTCGAAGGTCATTTCAAGGATAAGAATGACCAGTGGCTGACGGGGCTTGACAAGGGCGACGCAGCCAACGACAAGGCTATGCCGGTGATTAAGGAGTGCATCAAACAGATGAAGACCGACCCGCAGCGGCTGCTCAATGGTGACTATGAGGAAGATGAGGATTTCCAGTCGAAATACGACGAATATGACCAACAAGATATGCATTGGCATAAGAAGTAAGGTTATTCGGGAAATCTTTCGGGAAAGCACAGATTTTTTTGAAAAATTTTCGCATATAGCGGAATCTCTTTGAAACACAAGGGGTTCCGCTTTTCTTTTTTTCTATGCTCGGAGGGGTGAAGTACGCCCTTCCCGAATGTTTACCCGAACGTTTTCCCGAAGAAACAGGGGGTAGGACGGGGATTATGGATGCTGACTTGAACAAAGCACATCCAACGAACCAATTAAGACCCCGCCTAAGGAGCGGTAAATAAAAGAAAGATATGTACAAACGTATGATTGACAAGAACGAGTATCGTTCAAAGATGGCTACTGAGGCCCGTAAGCAACTGGCATTGATGAACAGATGCCGAATGCACAAAGGAGGCAACGGAGTAGCGAACCAACCCTTCTACACAAAGTTTCTTAATCGCTAACTAAAGTTTAACTCTGAGTTGAGGTGAACGGAGTCTCGCGAGATTTCAATCACAAACGAAAGGTGGCCACCCTTCTGACACTTCGCTCTACCAAAATTCAGAAAACAATGAACACAACAAAATTCCAAGAGCAGATTTTACAGAACGCTGTCCAGATGGACGCAAGTATTAACTTCCAGACCAACGGCAACTTGCTGATAGTGCCGTGCCCGTGGGAGAGTGACAAAGAGGTGACAGGTGGCGAACGTGTGAAGTATCGTGCAGGCATCGAGGTGGATGCCGACGGACGCACCAGGGTGAAGCGTTACAACGATGGCAAGAACGGCCCCAAGTTGGAAACCCTCTACGAGACCCCTCACGGAGCCGTGAAGATGACCCGTCCGCAGATTCGACCCTATAATGGTCGCCGCCGTATGGATGAGGAGTTCGTCTATGTCATGTTCAAGTTCCCGAAGAAGTACGGGCTGGCACTGACCAAGGCCCTCTACGAGGAGGAAGCCGACGAGATTATGTCTTACTTTAAAACACGCAAGGAGGAAACCGTATGGAAATGAATCAGATGGAGCAAGCTAAGTATTTTACATGCATAGGCAGGGGGCATGGAGCCCCTTGCTTCCCAGCCACCCGAGAGACTTGGGAGATGATGCGCCGAGAGCCGTGGCTGAAGCTGATGTGCGAGCGTATAGAACGTGGAGATGATGAATTGAAGCATCGTTTGCCAGTATGGACGCCCTGTTGTGCTGAATTCCGTGACAATCACCGTGCTGCTGCCGATGCCATCAAGCCGTTGAATCGTCTGATGCTGGACTTCGACGAGAAAGGGCATACGGATGAGATCGTGAGAAGCCTCACCCCCAGCCCCTCTCCGAATGGCGAGGGGAGTGAAATGACACTGGGGTCGTTGGTGGTGCTGATGATTGAGGAGTCGGCAAGGCGAGGTACACATGTGCTGGTGGAACTGCCTGCGGGCATGTCAGCCGAAGAGGCTCAGCAGTTGATGAAAGAGGCTACGGGTTTCGAGCCGGACAAGCAGGTGAAGGGCGTTGACAGGTGCATCTATATGGTGCCCGAGGATCATACCCGATACGTCAGCGAGAAGTTGTTTGAGGTGGTTGGGGTTGATGAGGGCGACACACAGGGGTCAGACCCCCTTGTGACATCCGAGATGTCACAGAAAGGTCAGACCCCATGTGTCGCTGAGGCGCAAGAACGCCGTTATCCGCAGGAGTTCAAGGGTGTGCCTTATACCTCTATTATTAGTGAGTACTGGCGCAGGACGGGTGGTGAACCCAGTGAGGGTGAGCGCAATAAACGACTCCATCAGTTGGCTGCTAACCTCCGTGCCATCTGCGACAATAACGAAGAGTGGTTGCTGGAGGTGATGCCTAAGTACGGTTTGTCGGCTCAGGAAATGCGGGGCATTATCCACTCGGCTTGTAAGGAACCCACAAAAGGCTCGCGTCTGATGGATCAGATTGTGAGTGCGCTCGAAATGGGTATTCCGTCTGATGAAATCGAGGATGCCGAGGTGGTAGCAGAAGAGACTGGCGTGAAGGTGAATGTCAAGGCGCTGCCTATAGGCTTGAAAGAAAGTCTTGCGGGTGTGCCAGTGTCGATGCACATGCCTGTGCTCTGTTCGGTGATGCCGATTGCAGCAGCCTACGCTGACCAAGTGACCATTGAATATTGTGATGGCAACGTCCACCGCCTCGGGCTGATGAGCATCATCCGTGGTGAGCAGGCATCAAACAAGAGCGTTTGTAAGAATGCTGTTGACCTCTGGAAACGTCAACTCGACGAAGAAGATGCTCTTGCCCGCAAGCGTGAGGAGGAATGGAAGGAGCGCAAGAAAGGCCGCAAGGCCAATGAGAAAGCACCCGAAGACCCACACGTGTTGATAAGAGTTGTGCCTGTAACGGTTTCGTGTTCTACGCTGTTGAAGCGATTCAAGAATGCTCAGGGACATACCATTTATAGTTTTGGCGAGGAATTGGACACCCTCCGAAAAACGAACGGGGCTGGCTCGTGGTCATCGAAGTACGACATCTATCGTCTCTCGTTTGACTTTGGTGAGTGGGGTCAGGACTACAACTCTGATCAGGCTGAGTCGGGAGTGGTCAACGTGGCCTACAACTGGACGATGCTTGGCACCTACGGAGCCATGCGTAAATGCTTCAAGTCGGACAATATCGAGAATGGTCTTTCGTCGCGAATCTTGGTGGCCGAAATGCCTGACTCTTCCTTCCAGAAGATGCCGAAGTTCGGCAAGCGTTCGGCTGAGGACGAAGCCAAGATTCAAGAGGCCGTCACCCGTCTGCGTTCGTATTCGGGTTTGGTTGACACCCCTCGTCTGCGTAAGGCCATTGAGGAATGGGTAGAGCAGAAACGTGTGGAGGCTGCCAAGGACATCGACCACGTAAAGGACACCTATCGTAAACGAGCTGCTGTCATCGGCTTCCGATGTGGGGTCATCTTCCACCTACTGGAGCAAAATATCACAAAGGGTCTGACCCTTTGTGAGAAAAGGCGGGAGAGCAAGGCTTGTCTGGAGTTTGCGCTGATGATGGCTGAGTATTGTCTGAGTCAACAAATCAAAACCTTCGGTGAAGCTCTGCAAAGTCAGTATGTCGATGCCCAGGATGAGTGTCAGCGATATGGAGCCAACCACTCGGTGTTCGACCAGCTGGCTCCCACGTTCACCGTAGATGACCTGCGTGCTTTGAAGCGTGGCTTCTGTAGCGACGTGTCGCTCAGAAAGATTATCTCCCGCTGGATGCGTGACGGCTGGATTGAGAAGACCGACCAGAAGCATTGGAATAAAGTGAAGAGTGAAAAGTGAAGAGTGAAGAATTTGCTACCGCACGAATGTGACTTTGTGACTTCGTGACATTGTGACAATAAGGAAGTTCGCGGTCTTAGCACCGCACCTCCAATTTAGAAACTTAAAAACAAAACGAATATGGAACTGATATTAGAACGTATAGCAAAACGCAAGACCTACACGATAGGTCACCTCTACATCCGTCAGCAGGTGATGGACGAATACCAGCCCGGAACGGAAGACAAGTATTTCTGTGACACCCTCGAACCCACTTGGCGCGACTATGCCCACGGTGCCTACAAGGTAAAAGGCCGCTCGGCCATCCCCGAAGGTCGCTACGCCGTGGTGATCTCTTGGAGTCCAAAGTTCAAGCAGTGGCTTCCCATCCTGCTCGGTGGCCCTGAATTCAACAAGCAGTGGCAGGGCATCCGCATCCATGCGGGCAACACCGCCAAGGACACCCAAGGCTGCATCCTCGTTGGTCGCAACCAGCGTGTAGGTGAAGTCCTCGAAAGCCGCAAATGGCTCTACGAACTCAAACAAAAGATCGTCGAGGCCAAAGCCCGTGACGAAGCCGTCTGGCTGACCATCAAATAGAAGGCATGACTTGTAGGCAGGAGGTTTCTGACCGTGGAAACCTCCTGATTTTTTTTGTTTTTTTCTGTTTGGCGTTAAACCTTTGCGGGAGGTGTGCGTCATAATATGCGTAAAACGTTAAAAAGATTATGGACAGTAAACGTACACTTTTGCTTATGCTGATGCCGCTGATGGCTGTGGTAGCCCTGGCTCAGCGCTCATTCACGGGTATGATCGTCGACGACGCACAGGACCCCATTCCCCAAACAACGGTAAAACTGCTGAAGATGGACAGCACGCTCGTGAAGGGTGCGCTGACCGACATGGAGGGTAAGTTTAAGATTAACGCCCAGGCAGGTGACTATATTCTGCAGGTGACCTGCGTAGGCTTCAAGGCCTATACTAAGCGTGTCAAGATGGCCGGCAGTGACGTGATGCTGGGTACCATTGATATGGAGCCCGATGCCGTCATGCTGAAGGGTACCACCGTCACCGGTCATGCAGCGAAAGTGACGTTGAAGGCCGACACCTTTATATATAATGCCGCTGCGTTCCGTACGCCCGAGGGTTCGGTGGTCGAGGAACTGGTGAGACGTCTGCCCGGTGCCGAGGTCAGCGACGACGGTTCGGTGAAGATTAACGGTAAGCAGGTGAAGAAGATCTTGGTGGACGGTAAGGAATTTATGACCGGTGACACGAAGACCGCCATGAAGAACCTGCCGACGAACATCATCGACCGCATCAAGGCTTACGACAAGCAGAGCGATATGGCTCGTGTGTCGGGTATTGAGGACGGCGAGGAAGAGACGGTGCTCGACTTCGGTATCAAGGCAGGCATGAACAAGGGTGTCATGGTGAACGCCGACGTGTCAGCCGGTACGAAGAGTCGCTATGCAGGCCGCTTGTTCGGTGGCGTGATGAAGGACGACATGAAGGTGTTCCTGATGACTAATGCCAACAATACCAACGACATGGGATTCCCCGGCGGTGGTGGCGGTGGCCGTTTCGGTGCTGGCCGTCAGGGTCTGAACGCCATGAAGATGGCCGGTGTGAACCTGAACTATGAGAAGACCAACGTGCTGACCGTTGACGGTAGTGTGCGCTGGAACCACAGCGACGGTGATGCTCTCTCGAAGAGTACTACGGAGAGTTTCTTCAGTGGTACCACGTCGTCGTTCAGTAATAGCAATACGCAGAACTACACCCGTGCAAACCAGTGGAACGGTCAGATGCGCCTGGAATGGCAGCCTGACTCGATGACGAACATCATGTTCCGCCCGAACTTCTCGTACGGCACCAACGACGGTACGAACATCGGTCTGAATGCCACGTTCGACAAGGATCCTTACGAATATTCGAATAACCCATTGCTCGACGTGCTGGAGCTTGCACAGAAATATGGTATCGTCAAGAACTATCAATTGAACGACGGTATCAACTATAGCGACTCGAAGACGTTGCGTGGTATGTTGCAGTTTAACCGCCGTCTGAGCAATAACGGCCGTAACATCACCATCCAGTTGAACGGTAACTGGGGCGAGGGTGTCAGCAAGTCGATGGCCAACAGCTATATCTACCTGTTTACGGTGCTCGATACGACCATTACCAACCGTTATAACGTGACGCCGCAGGACAACTGGGGCTACTCGGTGCGCGCAACCTACAGCGAGCCTATTGCCCGTCAGGTGTACTTGCAGTTCGGCTACCGCTATCAGTACAGCTATACCAAGAGCGACCGTAAGACCTATGGTCTGAATGATTACGACTATTCGGGCATTCGTCCGATGTATCGTAATTTCGATGCTTATCTGAATCCGCTCACTCATCCGCTGGACTATTATGAGGACGAGACGCTGAGCCGTTATTCGAACTATAAGAACTATACCCATACGGCTGAGATAACGTTGCGTGTGGTACGTCCGTCGTACAACCTGAACATTGGTTTCCAGGTGATTCCCCAGAAGTCACACTTCATTCAGGACTACACGAAGCTGCTGGATGGCAAGACAACTCGTCTGCGTGCAGATACTACCCGTACCGTGACCAACTTCTCGCCGACGGTGGACTTCCGTTGGAAGAAGTCGCAGACCGGTCAGCTGCGTTTGACCTACCGTGCCAATACCCAACAGCCGTCGATGAGCGACCTGCTGGATGTGTATGACGACAGCAATCCCCTGCGCATCACTCGTGGTAACCCTGGTTTGAAGCCTTCGTTCACGCAGAACATCAACCTGTACTACAACGACTACTTCACGAATCACCAGCGTGCCGTGATGACGTTTGTGAACTTCTCGACGACCAGCAACTCCGTGTCGAACAAGACAACCTATGTGGAGTCTACCGGTGGAACCATCACCCGTCCTGAGAATATTAACGGTAACTGGAACGGTAGCCTTGGCTTTATGTTCAATACCGCCATTGACTCGGCAGCATTCTACAATATCAATACCTTCACGAATCTGAGCTACAACCACAATGTGGGTTATGTCAGCGTCAACAGTCTGTCAGACTCGCAGGAGAGTGTCACCAAGTCGCTGGGTGTCGGTGAGCGCCTGTCGGCCAGCTATCGTAACGACTGGTTCGAATTCGAGCTCAGTGGTTCTCTGAACTATACCTACTCACGCAGTGAATTGCAGCCTAACAACAACCTCGATACGTGGCAGTTCGCGTATGGTGCCATGACGGGTATCACGGCTCCTTGGGGTACGCAGTTGACTACGAATATCAATATGCAGAGCCGTCGTGGTTATAGCGATGCATCGATGAATACCAACGAACTGATTTGGAATGCACAGCTGTCGCAGTCGTTCCTGAGGGGTAATGCACTGACCGTCTCGCTGCAGTTCTACGATATCCTGCATGAGCAGTCGACCGTTAGCAGTATCCTCAACGCCATGCAGCGCAGTGATACGGAGTATAATGCCGTTACCAGCTATGCAATGCTGCACGTCATCTATCGTCTGAACCTCTTTGGAGGTGGCTTCGGCGGTGGTCGCGGTGGCCGTGGCGGTCGTGGTCAGGGTGGTCCTGGCGGCTTCGGCGGTGGCCGTGGCGGTCGCGGTGGCGGCTTCGGAGGCGGCGGCTTTGGCGGTGGCTTCGGTGGCGGTCGTCCGATGATGTAAGGAACGTTGAACATTGAACGTTGAACATTGAACGTTGAACATTGAACGTTGAATGATGGACGAAAACCGTTGTGTTCAGTTGCTCGAGGAGCACGGTGTCAAGCCTACCGCCAACCGTATTGTAGTGGTGAAGGCTTTGGCCGCAGCGGGTCGTCCCATGTCGCTGAGCGAGCTGGAATACAAGATACTGACTATCGATAAGTCGGGTGTGTTCCGTTGCCTAACATTGTTCAAGGAGCACCGTTTGGTGCATGTCATTGAAGACGGTGGCGATGGCGTACGCTATGAGTTGTGTCACAGCCATGACAGTGAGACGGACGAAGACCTGCACGTGCATTTCTTCTGTGAACGCTGTCGGCGAACCTACTGTCTGGAGAATATTGCCATCCCGGAGGTGGCATTGCCCGAAGGCTTCGAACAATGTTCCGTGAATTTCATGGTTAAGGGCATCTGCCCAGAATGTAAAGGTAAAAAAGTAAGAAAGTAAAAGGATAAAAATAGAGGAATGAGCTGCGGCTCATTCCTCTTCTTTTCTGTCGTCAATATTGTCGCCCTCGGTGGGTGCCATCTCCTCTTCGAAGTCGGTGATGCCCGCCTTCACGAGGATGTTGTACCACTGGATGAGCTTCTTGATGTGGCTGTTCTGCACGCGGTCCTGATCCCAGTCGGGCAGCACCTTCGTGAAGTAGTCGTGCAACTCCTTAGGAGAAGCCTTGCGGAAATCGACGCTTGACTCCTTGCCTTTTTCCAGGTCACGCATGGATGCAAGGACCTTCATCAGGGGAACGTCGTCCGTTTCGGTAAACATAGCGATGTCGGCCAATGACGTGATGCGGTCGGTGCCGAAGGCCGGTATGCGCTTGTGGGTGTCGTCAAGTGCCTCAACGATGAGGCTGTTCTTGGCGCGTGATACTAATTTGTAGAGTCCCGGTTTGCCCGAGATAGCTAAAATGGTTTGTTTCATTTTTTTTTCGTTATTATGATATTTTTTATTATTTCGTTATTACGGAATTTCGGTATTTCGACATTACGTCGTCGTTAGTAATCTTTCGATTTGACTGTTGAGGTCAGCTTGGCCGTCGTTGATGATTTCGAAATCGGCGCGTGCCTTGACCTGTTCCTGCGGCCACTGGCGGGCAATCCATTGCAGGGCTTTTTCGCGAGTGATGCCGTCACGCTGCATGACACGCTCGATGCGTATTTCCTCAGGGGCTGTCACCACAACGACGCGGTCAACGAGCTTGTCGGCACCCGATTCGAACAGGATGGCACTCTCCATCCACATCATGCCACTCTCCTCGAAGTCCTGGAAGACGGCAGGGTGAACGATGGCATTCACGGCCTGTTGGTTTTTCTCATTAGCCAACAGGAAACGGCTGATGGCTGCTTTGTCGAGTGAACCGATGAGCGCCTTCAGTTGCTGACGCAGGCGCGGTGAGGTACGTATCAGTCGCTTGGCTGCTGCATCGCAGTCGTACACCTCGATGCCCCGTTGTGCCAACAGCTTACAGACGTAGCTCTTGCCAGAGCCGATGCCTCCTGTGATACCTGTCTTCATGGGATGGAATCATTTGTTTCCTCTTCGATGAGGTAATCCACTTGCTTGACGCTGAGTGTGGCACGGCTGATGCCATGAGGTACGCTTTGCAGGTAGAGGTTACACTTTTCGGACGGCTTTTGCTCAATCTCAAGATAGTCGGCCACAACGCTGAAATCGTCTGGCGACAGTGTACGAACCAGACTGATGCCTGCCACGAAATTCACTTTCACCTTGGACGGGAACGTACGCAGCGTCTTGCCATGAGGCAGGTTGACACATTTGACTGGGACTTCGATGCTCTCTTCGGTGAGCACGTCGGTATGGAACACCATTCGTACACGTTCAGGAACGACTTTCACGTCAGCAGGGTGAGCAAGTTTGCAGTTGACTACCAGCGTGTCGCGGAAACCTACGTAGTTGAGTGGTTCGCTATAGATGATGCGGATGCTGTCCAGTTTTTCGCGCGTGGCATAGACATCGACGCTGTCGGGGCTGTAGACGACATGTGAGATGAAGTAGAGCTGTTCGGGAATGACGCGGCCTGTCCAGTGAACGGGAACACGCTTGCGTTCACCGTTGTTGTAGAAAAACTCCAGTTTTTCGGGTTTGACGGAGGTGATCTTCGACGACATCTCGAAACATTGCTCGATAGCACGTTTCAGGTCTGATGCGGGAACAACGCCTTTGCCATTTTCTTTGTCGTAGTTTCTGAAGTCAATCTTGATGCTATGTTTGTGTTCGCCATAGAGGTAGTTCAGCAGCACCCAACCCTGGTCGTGTACGGTAGCACGTACTGTATCGACATGGGCAGAAGTCAACATCACGTTTCTGGGTACGTTGACGATTTGGACGGGAATCTTCAGCTCTTTCTCATAAGCACCGTTAAGTGTCAGGATGAACCAGAAGACAGCCGAGAGCAGTACAAAGAACAAGAAAACCAGGAGCTGCTTGTTCATGTTACTCAACAAGAAGTCCTTGACAATCTGGAACAGGTTCCGTCCTTCCATGCTCTAACCTCTTACTTCTTATTTCTGCACGGGGGTGCTTGAAGTATCTTTGAAGACGTAACCCTTGTCAACCTTGATGACCACGCCGTCGGCAATCTTCACCTCGATGATGCCTGTTGCCAAGTCAATCTTCTTGACAGTGCCATAGATGCCACCACCGGTGATGACCTCGGCACCTTCGGCCAGCGAGTTCTGGAAGTTCTGAATCTCCTTCTGACGCTTCTGCTGGGGACGAATCATAAAGAAATACATGATGGCAAAGATGGCTACCATCATAATGATAAAACTCATGCCGCCGCCACCCTGGGCAGCCTGTGCGGCTAAAAAGATCTGTGTCATGTTTTATTGTTTTTTATTACGTTATTTCGGTATTTCGTAATTTCGATAATATTATTATCTTACCATTTTCATTAGTCTGCCGCTATTCACCAAATGGTGGGCAATGGCGTCAAGCATACCATTGATATAGCCTGCACTGCGTGGGGTAGAGTAGACCTTGGCCAGCTCGACATACTCGTTGATGCTCACGCTGATGGGGATAGAAGGGAAGGTCATCATCTCGGCAATGGCTATCTGCATGATGACGATGTCCATATAGGCCAAACGTGAAAAGTCCCAGTTGCGCGAAGCCTCACTCATGTAACGCTGATATTCCTCACCATTCATGATGGTGGCACGGAACAGTTTGCGGGCATAGTCTTTGTCCTCCTCGGAATCGTATTCGGGCAACAGTTCCTGATTGCTGCTGTTCTTCTCCTCGAAACGCTTGATGGTCTTGACAACGAAGGTATCCACCACCTCTTTGTCGTCATTCCAATAGAGGCTCTGCTCCTCAAGCAGGGCATCGAGGTCGGGATTGTCCTGTATCAGCGTACGGTAAATCTTACGCCACAGTTCACGGTCAGTCAGATAATCATCATCGGCAGACTCCATATAGTCCTTGTAAATCTGGCTTTCCGTAATCTGAATGTAGATTTTCTTGAGGAATTCAGGATGGTCGTCCCACGATTTCTTCTGGGTCTCCATGAATTCGTTCAGCATTTTGTTCTGTTCCAACTGCAAGGCGAAGCGGTTGTAAACGAACTTGGTAGAAGGCATAGGCGTCCCCTCACGCTTTGCTTTTGACTCGGCCACTTCCACATGACGACGAGCCTCGCGGGTGATACCCACGATGAGAGCCAGCAGATAGTTATACATATCGTAGGCTTTCGACAGGCTGAACATCAATTCCTTCTCTGCTGTGTCGATGTTCTTACTGCCGTTTTGATAGTACGCGTATGTCAGCTGTACTACCTTGATTCTAATTAATTCTCTGTTAATCATAATTCTGTTTCTTACGCTTTGATACTCTTATCAGCTGCAAAGGTAGTGTTTTTTTTGCAATTACCCAAAATAAAACCTTATTTATTTACAAATTGATGCCATAGTTTTGTTTTACCTCACTCATCACGAAGGTACTCTCGATGGATGCCAGGCTCTCAATCTCACCGAGTTTGTTAAGCACGAACTCCTGATATTGCTTCATGTCGTGTGCACGGACTTTTAACAGATAGTCGTAGGAACCAGAGGTGTTGTAGCACTCAGTAACTTCGGGGATGCGCTGGATTTTTCGCACGAAGGCATCGGCAATCTCGTGGTTGATCTGCTTGAGCTTTACCTTGCAATACACCTGAAGGCCCTGTCCCAGTTTCTCGGGGTCGAGCACAGCGACATATTTCTTGATATACCCGTGTTTCTCCAACCGTTTCTGACGTTCAAAGACCGGGGTAGGGGTCAGATGCACGGCTTCAGCCAGTTCCTTGGTGGTCAGTTTTGCATTCTTTTGCAGCGTTTTCAGTATCTGCAAGTCAATTTCGTCTAATATTTCTGCCATAATTTAGAATTTTATTCTATTGAAAAAGCATTTATGCTCTTTTTGAGGGATATTTCTTCTTTTTTGCCTGCAAATGTAGGAATATTTTCTGAATTATACAAGAAATTTGGTAAATATTGCCATTATTTGTACCTTTGCAGGTTGAAAATGAATAAAATGGACATCGTAGAACGTTTACGACAACGAATACTCATTCTGGATGGTGCGATGGGCACGAAGATTCAGTCGCAGGGACTGACGCCCGACAACTACCATCAGGGACGCTTTGCCCAGTGGCCGGTATCGCTCGTGGGAAACAACGACGTGCTCTGTCTGACGGCTCCAGAGGTCATCGCTGACATTCATCGCCAGTATGTCGAAGCCGGTGCTGACATCATCACCACCAATACTTTCTCGGCAAACCGTATCAGTCAACACGAATACGGCTGTGAGGACTATGCCCGCGAAATGGCTTTCGAGGGAGCACGCATTGCCCGACAGGTGGCTGACAGCTTCAACGCCTCAAATGTCAACCGTCACATTTTCGTGGCTGGCTCGATGGGTCCAACATCGAGGTCGCTGTCGTTGGCTTCCGACATGAATAATCCGGGCTATCGTGGTACGTCTTTCGATGAGATGGCAGCAGCCTATCACGAACAGGCGGAGGCACTGATAGCGGGTGGGGCAGACGTGTTGCTGATAGAGACGTGTTTCGATGCCTTGAATACCAAGGCGGCACTTTATGCCATCCAGCAACTCAATGAAGAGACGGGCAGCGCAATACCTGTCATGGTCTCGGCAACCATCAACGACCGCAGCGGACGCACGCTGACGGGACAGACGCTAGAGGCTTTCTATATCAGCATCAGCCACTATCCTCACCTATTGAGTTTCGGTCTGAATTGTTCGTTTGGCGTGACGGATTTGCGACCGTTCGTCGAGCAGTTGTCAAGTCGTATTTCTGTGTTTCTGTCGTTATATCCTAATGCCGGACTGCCCAATGAAATGGGTGAATACGATGAATTGCCTAGCTATACGGCCGGTCATCTGCGTCAGATGGCGGAGGACGGGTTGTTGAATATCGCTGGAGGCTGTTGTGGTACCAACGAGGAACATATCCGTGCTATCAGTGAGGCGCTGAAGGATGTAAAACCCAGAGACATTTCTCTCACCTCTCACCCCTCACCCCTCACCTCTAAACTTTGGCTCTCGGGTTTGGAACCGCTGTTGGTGGACAAGGAAACACGCAACTTTACCAATGTCGGTGAACGTACCAACGTGGCTGGTTCGCGGAAGTTTGCCAGACTGATAGCTGAGAAGAAATACGAGGAGGCGATGACTGTGGCGCGTCATCAGATAGAAGGCGGTGCCTCCATTATCGACATCAATATGGATGATGCCATGCTTGACAGCCGTGAGGAGATGCAGACCTTCTGCCGTTATATTGCCAACGACCCTGCCGTATGCCGTTCAGTGCTGATGATTGACTCCAGCGATTGGGACACCATTCTGGCTGGTCTGAAGAATGCACAGGGAAAGTGCATCGTCAATTCCATCAGTCTGAAGAACGGTGAAGAGGCCTTCATTAGCAAGGCCCGTGAACTGCGTCGGCTGGGAGCGGCAGTGGTGGTGATGGCCTTCGATGAGGAGGGACAGGCTACCACCTACGAACGTAAGATTGCTGTTGCAGAACGGGCTTACAAACTGTTGACAGGCATCGGATTTCCTGCTCAGGATATCATCTTCGATGTCAATATCCTCAGCGTGGGTACTGGTTTGAAGGAACATCAGGCCTACGGCGTTGATTTCATCCGTGCCGTGGGTTGGATCAAGGAACACCTGCCGCTGGCCAAGACCAGCGGTGGCGTGAGCAATCTGTCGTTCAGTTTCCGTGGTAATAATAAGGTACGCGAGGCCATGCATTCCGTATTCCTCTATCATGCCATCCGCGAAGGACTGGATATGGCCATCGTCAATCCTGGCATGTTGCAAGTCTATGATGACATCGAACCCACGTTGCTTAAGGCCGTAGAGGATGTCATTCTGAATACCGACGACGGTGCCACCGAGCGTCTCATCACCCTCGCTGCTACTGTGCTCGCCAGCTCGACTGGCGAGTCCGCTGCTTCTCCCAGCGGGGTTGCTGACTGGCACACCAAAACTATCGAGGAACGTTTGGCCTATGCCCTTAGCAAGGGTGTCAGCGAACACTTGCCTGAGGACATCCCTGAGGCATTGGCAAAATACGGTCGCCCCATCGATGTCATCGAACAACCGCTGATGCAGGCGATGGAACATATCGGCCAGCTGTTTGGCGAGGGAAAGATGTTTCTGCCGCAGGTGGTGAAATCGGCCAAGGTCATGAAGGATGCCGTAGCCCTGTTGCAACCCTATATCGACGAAGCTAAGGACAGTGACAGTGCGGCACATCCCTGCGTGGTGCTGGCCACGGCCAATGGTGACGTTCACGACATTGGTAAGAATATCGTGAGCATCGTACTGAGCTGTAATGGTTTCGAAGTCATCGACCTGGGTGTGATGGTACCCAACGAAACAATCTTGGAAGAAACACTGAAACGAAACCCCTGTTTGGTGGGCATCAGCGGACTGATTACCCCTTCACTGAAGGAGATGGAACAGCTTTGTCTGCTCTTCCAGCGTGAGGGATTACAAGTGCCCATCGTCGTGGGTGGTGCCACGACATCGGCCGTTCATACTGCCGTCAAACTGGCTCCGCTCTATGATGGTTGTGTGGTGTATGGCGGTGATGCGTCACAGACATCTCTCTTGGCCAAACACCTGCAAATGGATGCTGCTACGACAATAGCCCAGATCAAGGCCGAGCAACAGACGTTGCGTGATGCCTACGAGGAACATCATGCCCTGTTGACACCTTACACCGAAGCTAACGCCAAAGCCCCCCACTTCGAACATCATCCCTCAGATCTCTCACCTCTCACCTCTCACCTCTCACCTCTCACCTCATCCCTCATCCCTCAGCTCTCCGACCTCTTGCCGCTCATAGACTGGCGCATGTTCCTGCTGTTCTGGGGCTTCAAGGGCGAGACACTGCAACAGCTGCTGGTGAATCCTGAGGCTGAACGTACGCTGCAAGAAGGCAAAGAATACCTGCAACGGGCTATCGAACAAAATGCCATCGAGGTGAAAGCCCTCCTGCGTTTCCTTCCTGCTACACGCCGTGGCAACGACATCGTCCTCGCCGCTGGTTCTGTCCTCCCCATGCTCCGTAGCCAAAGCTCTACGGGCCATTTCCTCTGCCTCTCCGATTTCTTCGACGAGCAGCAACCTTCGCCCCTTGGTCTCTTCACCATCGTCACTCGTCCCAAGCAGCAACCTGCCGACGAGTCCGATTGCGCGCCACACTCACACCTTCAAGTGGGAGAACGTCTGATGAGTCATGCCATCTGTGCCCGTCTCACGGAGGCCTGTGCCGAATGGCTTTCCAACAGTTCAGCATGTCGCTATGGTATAACGACAAACAAACCGCTCCGCGTCGCCTTCGGCTATGCCACCTGTCCCGACCACTCGCTGAAGCGCATCGTGTTCGATATCTTGGATGCCGAAAACAAACTCGGCATTACCCTCACCGACCATTACTCCATTCAACCTTCGACGGCCATTTGCGGTCTGTTCATCTGTCATCCCGAGGCCCGATACTTCTCTGTGGGTCGCATCGATGAGGCTCAGTTGGCCGACTACTGTCAGCGTCGCGGCATCAGCATTGCCGAGGGCGAGCAGTTGCTATCGAAATACATTGCAAAAAGTAATTCGTAATCCCGATATCCCGTAATCCCGAAAAAACGAAAGAATATGAAAGTCATCGACATCCTCAATAGTTCGCAGAAGCCTTTTGCCAGTTTCGAACTCGTGCCACCGCTCAAGGGCAGCGACGTTAGCCGTCTCTACGATAGCATCGACCCGCTGATGCAGTTTCAACCGCCGTTCATCAATATCACCTGCCACCGCGACGAGGTGGAATATGTGCCTAATGGCGACGGCTCGTACAGGAAGATGACACTGGCCAAGCGACCCAGTACCATTGCCATTGTGGCAGCCATCATGCGACGCTATCCCAATCTCGAAATTGTTCCCCACGTCATCTGCGGCGGAGCCTCACAGTCGCGTGTTGAGAGTGAATTGCTCGACCTCCATTTCCTCGGCATCCAGAATGTCGTTGCCCTGCGTGGTGATGCCATTCCCGGACAGCGGTTCTTCATTCCTGAGGCCGATGGTTTCAGCCACAGCTCTGAACTCGTGGCCATGATTCGCCACCTGAATAACGGTCAATATCTCGACCCCACCGTCAAGAACGGACTCTCTACCGATTTCTGCGTGGGTGTGGCGGCTTATCCTGAGAAACATTTTGAGGCGGCCAATCTCGATGTCGATATCCAACACCTGAAGCAGAAAGTGGAGGCGGGTGCTGATTATATCGTTACTCAGATGTTCTTTGACAACCAGCAGTATTTCCGTTTTGTCGACCGTCTGCGCGAGGCAGGCATCACCGTTCCTGTTATTCCCGGATTGAAGCCTATCTCCAGTCAGCGTCAGATTGACCTTCTGCCGCGCTCGTTCCATATCGACATTCCGCAGGCACTGGTCAACGAAATAAACAAGGCCAAGACCGCCGATGCCGTCTATCAGGTGGGCATCGAATGGGCCATCGAACAGAGCCGCGATCTATTGGCACACGGGGCTCCCGCCATCCATTATTATACGATGGCAAAGCCCGATAATGTGTGCCAAATTGTGGAAAAAGTGTTCTAATTTGGAGTTTTATTCTGCGTAAGCCTGTTTTTGAAGTCGGTTTTGGAATAAATGTAAAGTAAAAGTATAAGTTTTGGGTATATCTTCTGGATTTCGCAAGAAATTTGGAAGATATTTCTTTTCTTCGTACCTTTGCAGCGTCAAACAAAAGTAAAACAGTAAAAAGTATATTATTAACAATTAAATTAGGATAAGGTTATGAGTAAGAACAATTACAAATTCGAGACCCTTCAACTCCATGTAGGCCAAGAACAGGCTGACCCCGCAACTGACGCTCGCGCCGTGCCCATCTATCAGACCACGTCGTATGTGTTCCACAATTCACAGCATGCTGCCGACCGCTTCGGTCTGCGCGATGCAGGTAATATCTATGGTCGTCTGACCAACTCGACGCAGGGTGTGTTCGAGGACCGCGTCGCTGCCCTTGAGGGTGGTGTCGCTGGTCTAGCTGTGGCTTCTGGTGCCGCTGCCATCACCTATGCTTTGCAGAACATCGTGCAGAATGGTGATCACATTGTGGCAGCCGACAATCTCTATGGCGGTTCGTACAACTTGATTACCCACACGCTGGCAACGCAGGGCATCACGAACACCATTATTAATGTGAACGACCTCGAAGCTCTCGAAGCTGCCATTAAACCCAACACAAAAGTAGTATATGCCGAGACTTTCGGCAATCCCAACAGTGACGTGCTCGACCTCGAAGGTGTGGCTGCTGTGGCTCACAAGCACGGCATTCCGTTCATCGTCGACAACACGTTTGGCACACCGTATCTCATCCGTCCGTTGGAGCACGGTGCTGACATCGTCGTCCACTCGGCTACGAAGTTCCTGGGCGGTCATGGTTCAAGCCTTGGTGGTGTCATCGTAGATGGTGGTAAGTTCGACTGGAAACAGAATGACAAGTTCCCCACACTCTCCAAGCCCGACCCCTCATATCACGGCATCGTATTTGCCGACGCTGTAGGTGCTGCGGCTTACGTCACTCGCATCCGTGCCGTCATCCTGCGTGATACTGGTGCTGCCATCTCTCCCTTCAATGCCTTTATCCTCTTGCAGGGTGTCGAGACGCTGAGCCTGCGCGTAGAGCGTCATGTGGAGAATGCCCTGAAGGTGGTCGATTTCCTCGCCAACCATCCCAAGGTGGCCAAGGTGAACCATCCTGCCCTCGCGAGCCATCACGACCACAAACTCTATCAGAAGTACTTCCCCAACGGTGGCGCCTCCATCTTTACCTTTGAGATCAAGGGCGGACAGGAAGAAGCCTGGAAGTTCATCGATGCCCTGCAGATTTTCTCGCTGCTGGCAAACGTCGCTGACGTGAAGAGTCTGGTGATTCATCCTTACACCACCACCCACTCACAGCTCTCGCCTGAGGAATTGGCTGAGCAGCACATCACGCCTTCGACCGTCCGTCTCTCCATCGGTACTGAGCACATCGACGACATCATCGCTGACTTGTCGCAGGCACTCGACAAGATTTAAGAAAAAAATCCTTCAAGAATTAGGGAATTAGAGAATTAATATGTACTTTTGCAACTGAAAATTCTCTAATTCTCAAATTCTTGATAAAAAAAGTAAGTTGATGGGAAAATTCATTTTGGCAGACAATCAGGAACTGACGCGCCTGGCGCTGATAAGCCTGATTAAGCAGGACGAAGACAACACACTCTACGTGGCTACCGACAGGGCTGGCCTCGTAGAGCTCTTAAAGGAGCATGAGGACGCTACCGTGTTGCTCGACTTCACGCTGTTCGATTTTGCCGATGCCGAACAACTGCTCATCATCGGTGAACGTTTTACGTTGTCGCAGTGGATACTCATCAGCGACGAACTGACACCTGCCTTCATTCGGCAAATGGTTTATTCCTCCCATCAGTTCAGCATCATCTTCAAGGACGGACCGCTCAGCGAGGTGCGTGAGGCCCTTCAGACCGTCGCCCGCCACCAGCGTTACATCAGTCAGCGCGCTTTAGAGGTTATCATCAACCAACAGCAGGTTGAGGAAGAACGTCCCAGCATCCTGACCGAGACGGAGACGGAGATAGTCCGCGCCATCGCTCAAGGCAAGTCTACCAAGGAGATTGCCGCTGAACGCTTCTCCAGCGTCCACACCATCACCACCCACCGCAAAAACATCTTCCGCAAACTGGGCATCAACACCGCCCACGAAGTCATCAAATATGCCCTTCGTGCCGGACTCGTCGATTCCTCCGAGTTCTACATATAAGGAAACTGAGAAATATCTTTTTTGTTCGATATTTCCTAAAGTATGTCCTTTTTCCTGTATTTTGTGATATTTTCTTACCGATAGAACATAATTTGGGATAATTCGAATATTGAATTTCGGATATTTTTTGCGAACTTTGCACCCGAAAAGTAAAAATAGGACATCATGGAGATACAAAATCTCAAACCAAGGAGCGGCTTTGACACCATACGATTGGGTGATAGTGACGAACTTGTGGTCATGGAGAATTTCGGTTCATTACCAAAGGGCGAATTATCTCTTGACAGGCATGGGCTTATCGTCATCTGTACTGAAGGCATAGCACAGTTTGACTACGATGGACAGCAGATTCGGCTCCACAAGGATGACCTTTTCTTATATATGGCGCATAGCGTGGTCACCAATTTTATGTCATCTTCGGATTTTAACTGTCGTCAGATTTGGTTTTCCCGCGGCGAATTATGGAACATCAATAAGTACGGCGAGGTAAGTTTGTCAGACCTGCCTTATCTCAAACGACACCCAATAATGCATCTGACAGA
>ONKX01000096.1 GCA_900318555.1 uncultured Prevotellaceae bacterium
CGGCATCAGTGACACAGCAAGGAGCAGTGCTGCGGCAATGGACACGAGGACGGAAGCAGCAATGCCCGACGAAAGCCAGCGTCGCCATTGGCGCACCTTTCCGAAGTAGTTGAACAGTAGCACTGCACAGTAGAAGAAGTGTGTTAACGGGTAGTAACCCTTTACCAGCAGCCATGACGCATGACTGGACGGATTGAACATGTAGGGAAACAGGATGACGGGGACGACATAGAACAAAGTGAGTAACTTGCGGTCGGGATGATAGTAACGTTTATTCTCCTTAGCTCCTGGACAGACATGAAACCACCGTACTGCGGCGAACATCAGACATGTCACCACATACGCCGTGCAGGCTATGCTATATATTAGTTCTGTTTGCGAAAACATTCTTTACGTACCTATTATATAATAAAACAGGTACAAAGGTACTCGTTTTTTGTTAAATTATCAAAAAATCCGCTACTTGAAAGTCTATCTTTTAGGATAATTTAGGAAAAACCACCTATATGTTGGCGTTAAGTGGATAATAATGCTGTTTGGTGGATAGGTTATGGCAGATTGAGTTCTTTTCGTACACAAAAGGAACCGTCCCTTTTGTGTACATTATTTACTCGCCGGACGAACTGCAACACTATCTTCTCTTCCGTTTCTTTCATTTTTGACCGTGTTTCTACCATTGTTCGTAGGTCTCGACGTCCTGCTTCGGCAGCGACTGCTGCAGCAGTTGGGGCTGCGTCTTCAGCCGGTAAACCATCATGGCGGGCTTCGTGTAAGTTTTCTTTGCATTCATTGTTGTCATAGTGCGTCCCTCCCTTTTTATTTAATGATGAATTTACGGCCGTTTTTCACGTAGATGCCCTTTGCGCTGGGCTTGTGGCTCAGTTTCCGTCCGTCCAGCGTATAGTAATCATCATTTCCAAATTCTGATTCCTCATTCCCGATTTCGCGCAGCGACGTCGTGTTCTCGCCGTCCACGTCAAATCCGAGGTATGCCGGAGCTGATGACGGTGGTGTCGCCACAGCCAGATACGCCTTGTTGGCGCCGAGCTTGATGGGCTCGCTGTTGTTGTTTTCTCTCGCAAGTTTATAGAATCCGAATATGCCGTTCACCTTGCTCAGCACGTAGTATGTCGTGTTGGCATCCTGTGCCGTTTCGTAGTCCACGCCCTTTAGTTTGTTGCCGGTATAGGTTCCTGTGCCCGAATTTGATGCCGACGAAAGAACGACGTTGGCGGCAGATTTCAGCAGCACGGCCTCGCCACGCTTGATGACGCGGCTGCCTGTCTCTGTCAGCGTCACGCCGCCCGCATTGTTCTGCTTGGCAGTATATACGGTGGTGCCTTCCGCCACGGTTACGTCTGCCAGCCCGTTGTAGTACGTACACCAACTGCCCAACTCGCCGCCTGCGTCGCGTAACGCCAGCGCAGGAATAGCCTCGATGGCGTTGGCGTATCTGCTCCATTCAGACGACTTATAGGTTTCCACACAGTCGCTGAACACATAGATTTTACGGCCATCGGCATTATAATAAAAAGCATCTCCACCGTACTGATTCAATTTTGGAGCAAAGATAGTGACCGATGTCAGATTGGTGCACCAAGAGAACGCAAAGTATTCAATGTACTTCACGCTCGGCGGGAGGATGACGGATGTCAGGGAGGTGCAACCAGAGAATGCTTCGAAATATATAGTGTTAACACTGTTGCCAAATGATACTGAATTCACACCTGTGCAGTCTTTAAAGGCCCTTTGGCCTATTTGCGCCACGCCATCACCTATTACGATGGTCTTGATCTCTTCGCGGTAGGCATACCAGGGACTCTCTCCGTCTTCATAGTCTGCAATTCTTCCGTTGGCGATACTGCTGCTGATGGTGAGGTCATAGCCGTCACTACCCTCGCTATGGGTCAAACGCCATGTTACCTCCGATCCGGTAAGGCCTGTTTGTGGACTGACATAGCCGCACGTACCGATGATTACCTCAAGCCACTTGGCATAGAGCGTCAGGTCGTCAGTCAGGGTAATCTTATCCCCAGGGTGATACACTACTTCTCCGGTTGCCGATGTGGCCCAACCTGCAAAAGAATATCCATCATAAGAAAATCCGCACGATGGTATTTCGAATTCAGTACCGACCGCCCCTGTGGCAGCAGGCATCGCCCCTATACCGCCGTTAGCATAGAACGTGACGGTGCAATCATTCTTTATCCACTTGGCATAGAGCATCAGATTGCCAGTTAAGGTGATTTGGTCATTAGTACGATATTGGACAGCTCCCGTCGATGATGTTGACCAACCACAAAACATATAACCTGTACGAGTAGGTTCATCATATGATGTTAACGTATAGGTGGTGGTAGGGTCAGAAACAGGAACATCAATCCTTCCTATACCTCCTCCTCCCTGATAGTTTGGGTTCAGGTAGAGATAGTAGTAATTTGTTTGTGGGAAAGACTGCGCCCAGGCGCTTGCCGTGAGCATTACTAACATCAGTGTCACGCTGAGGCGCTGGAGAGCGTCCCTGAATCCTTGTTGCCACAGGCAACGGGCGGAGGTTGGTTTTGTTGGTTTTGTCATCATCTTGTGGCTAAGTTTGATAGTTTTGCCTGCGAAGGTACGAAAAAAAAATGAACAGACCAAAGGAATACACGATTATTTTGGAACAGGGGACTGGTCCCCGTTCCTGTGGTTTGACTTCTTGTTCATATTTCACTCTCCCTCGTCGAAGTTGTCGTACACGTATCTTGGGGCTTGGGCTGGCCCATCTGAGGATCCATTGAGAAGCTGAGACGAAAGCAGTTCAATTACCCGGATGCTGGGAGCCTGATAGTTCTTTCTGTTCATCGGATGACAATATCTGTGAAGGTTGAGTTATACAATTGGAAGTAAGCATAGTCGGAATACACGGGGACATCCTTAGAAGGCCAGTACAACCGGCTGTCGTTGCCTAAGAACAGTTTGCTGTGGTCGTTGGCCTTGAGCGTCAGCGGGTCATAGACACCGACGAAGGCGATGACCTCCTCGTTACCTCTCATCATGGTGACCTTGACGGGGCTGCCGTCCTGGATGGTGACGCCACTGAACACGGGACTCAGCGCGTCGTCGCCCTCATCCCAGCGCACAATGTAGGGGCGGTGGGCCTTGATGCTTGCCACGGCGCTGAACTTCAGCGTCATGGTGTTGCCTGAGCACTCCACGCTCTTCAGTTCCCTGACGCTGGCTCCCTCCAACGGCGTGCCGGCGAAGTCGTCGAGGTCGAAGGGCAGCGTGAGCGAGTTCCACGAGCCGTTCTTGTAGAACCGGCGCCCGCCGAGGGTGACGTTTGCCTTCTTGCCGGCATAGTGGGCTATGAGGTCGGTGTTGTCGGTGTCGTAGTCGAACCTGACGTTGGCGACGGTCTGGTCCTGCTCCCCGGTGCCGCCATCCACCTTCACAGTGTAGCCCTCCTTCACGGTGACGTTCGTGTCGTCGCAGCGCCAGTGGATGGTGAACTGCTTCACGCCATAACTGTGGGCGAGACCCTGCAGGATGTCGTAATTGTAGTCGAAGATGGACTTGGAGTAGTCGATGAAACTGCTGATGACCTCAACGCTCGTCGGCGTCTTGTCGCAGACGGTGAACGTGTTGGCGTAGATGTCGGGGTACGACTTGTTGAGATAGTTCTCCATCTCGCCCTGCGCACCGATGACGACCCCGTTCTCCCACTCGTCGATGATGATGTTCATGCGCCAGGTCTGACGGGCGCGGAAGGGCTGCAGCAGTTCGTGGCTGAAGTTGTTGTCTCCGTCTCGGTCCCAAGGCGTGTACTCGTACTTGGTTTTAATATTGTTCTTGCTTGAATTACTCGACTCCAGCAGCGCGGCAGTCTCAATCAGAGAGTTGATGTTGACGGTGTAGGCACCTTCGGGGTTAGCCACCGACCAGCAGATTTCGTTCAGCAGGTCGGCATCGCTCACCAGGATTTCCGGTGCGGTCTGGTGGCAGTAATAATATGTACTATTTTCATATTTTACATAGCCCTGGGGCTTGTTGCCCGTGTAGGTCCAACTCGCCTTCTTGCCATTGGTGTTCTTCGATACGGTCAGGTCTTCGATGGCTCTCGAATAGCCCATATTGAATGAGGTGCTTTTGGTAAATCCTTTTTGATAACTGCCGCCACCGGTGAGTTTCAAACCTGTAAAGCCCCATGTGATACCCACGGTTGTGGTCTCGGAGTGTGATGATCCGAAACTGATTGACTGCGTGGTGCTGCTGTTCTTGGTTTCAGGCATAGCGGCTTCCAGTGCGATGGTGCCCTTGCCGGTCAGTTCCATCGAGGTGTCATACTTCGAGAGGAAAGCACCGTACCAGAGATGCCATGAATCCCCATAGTTTGATGCTTCTGTCCACCACTTTTCTCCTTCTTTCGGATAAAAAATCTTATAACCGTTAACATTCCCCATGCTCAGGGTGACATTCTGCTTGACGTAGTAATAGTCCTTGTTGTTGTCCATATCGTGAACGCCCCACGTACGGATGGTCTGTTTCACCCTCTTCGTTCGTCTCGTCGTCTCATTCTCCCAGTCCCGAAATCCCGCATTCCCCACGAACGTGAACGTCTCGCTGGGGTCCATCAGTTCGTTGATGGCATCTTGGGCATTGGCACGGTTTGCTGCACGTTTAGGGGCTCGGGCAACCCTGGGCTTTGCTACCTCGTTGAGCCACTCGGCGGCGGCATCGGCCATCTCGCCGTTGTGGAATCCGTTGCGCTCTGTCTTCAGGGTGAAGGTGTCATCGGTGCGGTTGCCCTCGTCGTCGATGGCGTAGGTATGCATGTCGCCTTCCTCCACAAACGGCACCTCCATGAAGTACTGGCCGCCGCTGAGAATGAGCATCTCGGCAATGGGGGCTTTCGCCTGGTCGATGATGCCGCCGCTCGTTTCCCTTGCTACGTTGACGATGTTGGCGATGCGCGTCTTGAGACGCTCCACCGCCTGCGACTCCTCGGCGCTCAGGTTGATAGGCAGACCATTCACCAGGAAGCGGCTGCTCCAGCGCTCGTTCTGCTTCTTCAGCAGGGCAACGGCAAACTTGGCTCCAAACTCAGTCATGTTCAGACCCGTAGGGGTCTCGATGGCTATATAGCCGCCATTCAGATAGACATCGGCCATAGCCTCGACGGTGGCTGCGGGGATGGTGAGCGCGTCGCTACCCTTCACCACCACCAGTCGCGTGTCAGCGGTAATCTCGTCAGTGGTCTCGGGCAGTCGCTTCACGAAGGCGGCTCCCGTCGAGTTGTCGTCAAACTGGCTCAGCACGGCAGCTGGCACATTGGCAGTAACGCTGACAGACATCTGGTCGGTCGTCGGTTCCACCTCCTCGGTCGTCGGTTCAATCTCTATGCCGCCCGACGGTGTCGCGTTGTCGTCCTCCGAGCACGAGGAGAGCGTAACTGTTGTTGTGCCACAAATCAGGATGGCGGCCATCATCCATAGAATCTGTCTTTTCATCATTGTTTTTGTTTTTATTATGTCAGGGGACAGTCCTGGCATATCTGATGTATCTATGTTTCAATCAGAACAGCCTGACGGCTAAACGAAGGTTCAGTACGGGCCAGACGGACAGTTTTGAGATAGTTCTGACAATGCCTCCGTCGTCGCCATCGAGATGCTCTTCCTCCAACTTCTGTCCCTGACATACAACGTCCGGCTTGCCCCAGAACTGTACACCGAG
>ONKX01000036.1 GCA_900318555.1 uncultured Prevotellaceae bacterium
TACCCCATGCCGCACCGCTGATGCCCATGCCGAGCACACCGATGAAAAGGATGTCGAGCACCACATTGGCCGCACTGCCCGTAGCCACGGCTCGGGTGGCTAACTGCGGAACTCCTTCTTGCGTTGCAAAGTCGTTGAACGTGTTGTTTAGCGGCAGGATGAGCAGGTAGATTACGATCACCTGTAGGTACTCGCGGGCATACGCTGCGCTCTCAGACCTGCCGGTCAGTCCCAAAGAGATGCTGTCGAGGTTAATCCAGATGCCCACAGCCGCTATTACCGCCACCAGCACCGCCGAGGCGAATGCCGCTGTGTATATACGGTTGGCCTTGTCGCGGTTGCCCTTGGCCAACTGACCTGCTGCAAGCACTGCGCCGCCGCGTTCACATATCATCGTCAGCACGCTCACTGCGTTGACTATAGGTAGCGCTACACTCACTGCGATGAAAGCATCGTTGCCCAACAGGTTGCTCGAAAAGAGCCCGTCGACCAGCGTCGCTATGAGCGGTGCCAATGCCGTAAGCGTAACGCTCACCAGTGTTAGCCGGTAAGCCTTGTCGATAAGATAGCTGTTACGAAAATAGCTAATATTCATAGTTGCGATTGTTTTGCTTGACTGTTTTACTGCACCTTCTGCGTGCAAAGATAGGCATAATTATCGAAAGTTCCAAACTTTCTTCTACTTTTTTACGGAAACACGTGAGAACTTTTGTAGAAGTTAAAAAAAGGTGGGCTGAAGAAATGTCAGTCCACCTTGTTATTGTTGTTACTTGCTGGGGATTATACCAGATGTTCGATGAGGTCGGCGCGGTCGCCTGGGAGCATGTCGATGACGGGAATCTCGATCATCGTGTAGCAGGCGGGCTGGAGGCGCATAGAGGCGCGAGCGACATTGACCAGTACCTGACCGGTGAGGGCGGGATTGTTGATCTGCATGTTGAACTCCAGACGCTGGTTTTGGGTCTGACCGCTGACGCCCTTGCGGACGAGGTTGACACCATGACCCATGTCGCGAACATCATCGACGCTCTCTACCTGGAAGACGTGTGTCTCGTCGCTGGCGAAATAGGGGTCAGCCTTGATGTCCTTCGTGACCTGTTCGAGCGTGAAACCGTCCTCCAGCTCGACATAAACCATGCGACGGTGGATGCCTTCGCCCAAGGGGATGGTCATCGAGAGAGCGTTCTTGACGCCGGCCTTCGAACGTACGCAGACGCTGTGACCCATGGACATACCGGGACCGAAGTTGGTGTAGGACAGACCCTTCGGTGCGAGGCTCTGCATGAGCGTGCGGACGATGGAGTCGGAACCCGGGTCCCAACCGGCAGCAATGACGCTGACGGTGTTGGTTTCCTTGTTGATGGCCATCAGCCGCTCGCGATAGCCGCGGATGTTGGTGTGGATGTCGAAAGAGTCAACGGTGTTGATGCCCAGCGGGAGAATCTGCTTGGCATATTCCTCGCACGAACGTGTGGGTGTAGCCAGAATGGCGACGTCGACATCCTGCAATTCCTTGATGTCCTTGACAACGGCATAAGGAGCGAGTTCTGCTGGTTTGTCAGCGGCTCCGTTTCTGCGTACGACACCTGCTATCTCGAAGTCGGGAGCGGCCTCAAGAGCCTGAATAGTGTACTTTCCAATGTTGCCGTAACCGACTACGGCGGCTCTGATTTTCTTCATATTCATCGTTTTTTGTTGGTTGTTTCAATTTTTCAGCGTGCAAAATTACACTTTTTTCTCGAAATAAATAACAAAAAGACAGAAAATTTTGCAAAAAGGCTACATTTTATTATTTTTTATACCCTTTTGGCTTACGCCGCTTTCCCGTTTAACGGTAAAAGCTCAAATCTTTTTTGCCTTTCATACAATAAAACGCGCAAAAGTTACGTTAATTATCATGTATATATACAAATATTAGAACGCGTATGATAGAATACATCAAGGGTGAGCTGACGGAGCTGACCCCCGCATTGGCTACGGTAGAAGCCGCTGGCGTAGGTTACGGTCTGAACATTTCGCTGACATCGTACTCAGCGTTACAAGGCTTGAAGCCAACAGCTAACGGCCAAAAGCCAATAGCCAAACTGTACGTCTTTGAGTCGATTCGTGAGGACGCCCACGTGCTGTACGGCTTTGTGTCGAAGAAGGAACGTGAGATGTTCGAACTGCTCATCACCGTCAGTGGTGTGGGTCCGAATACGGCGCGCATGATGCTGTCGTCGATGAGTGTCAGCGAGCTGTGCAACGCCATTTCGCGTGGCGACGAGCGCCTCATCAAGGGCATCAAGGGCATCGGCAAGATGACGGCCCAGCGCATCATCGTCGATTTGAGAGACAAGATTGTGGCCCTGGGCATAGCCGACGAGATTCCTGCCGGTGGTTCGGTATCGGCACCAGTGAACAATGAGGTGCGCGACGAGGCGGTATCGGCTCTGACCATGCTGGGCTTCGCACCTGCTCCGACGCAGAAAGTCGTTGTCAGCATCCTGCAGTCCGACCCCAACCTGCCCGTAGAGCAAGTAGTGAAACTGGCATTGAAACAGATTAAATAAGAGGTAAGAAGTAAGAGGTAAGAGGTGAGAGGTAAGAGATGAGAGGTAAGAGATGAAGCGAGTTCTCTATTTCGTAGCAGTCCTGCTGTGCATTACGGCCATGGCCATGCCTCCGCAGGATGACAAGACGCAGAAGAAAAATCCTGCGGCTAAGGCTCAGCCTACGCTACAAATAGCGGACGACACCATCCCCGATTCGCTGTTACACGCACGATGGAAGATCCAGAAGACGGCACCTATCGAAGTGGCTGACCTCGACTCGTCAGCTCTCGACCTTCGTCTGCCCGAGAACATCAAGCAGCAGGTGGAATACGACGACTCGCTGGGCTACTACCGCATCGGTTCGAAGATTGGCGACTCGTATCTGAACACCCCCATCCTGATGACTCCCGAGGAATATAACAAGTGGAGTGAGCGTCGCGAGCGCGAGGCTTTCTTCCGCAAGAAGGAGTCAGAGAATGTTGCCACGCAGGGCAAGGAGAAATTCTCGTTTGCCGATATGCACTTCGACCTGGGTCCTGCGGAGAAGATTTTCGGTCCTGGCGGTGTTCGCATCAAAACGCAGGGAACAGCCGAGTTGAAACTGGGTGCCACGCTGAAGGACATCGACAACCCCTCGTTGCCAGAGCGTAACCGCAAGACGACCGCCGTTGATTTCGACGAGAAAATCAATTTGAACGTAACGGGTAAGGTAGGCGATAAAGTAAACATGTCGCTGAACTACAACACCGACGCCACCTTCGACTTCGACACGAAGAACCTGAAGTTGCACTACGACGGCAAGGAGGATGAAATCATCAAGCTCGTCGAGGCCGGTAACATCACCTTCCCCAGCAACAACTCGCTGGTAAAGGGCGCATCCAGTCTGTTTGGTGTTCGTACCGACATGCAGTTCGGCAAGCTGAAACTGCAAACCGCCATTTCGCGTAAGAACTCGACGACGAAGAGCGTATCGTCGAAAGGCGGCACACAGATGACGCCCTTCGAGCTCGACGTGGCCAACTACGAAGAAAACCGCCACTTCTTCCTGGCAAAATACTTCCGCGAGCACTACGATGCCGCTATGTCGCAACTGCCCAACATCCTGACGGGTATCAACATCACGCGTATCGAGGTGTGGGTCACGAACAAGACGGGAACAACCTCGAACTCGCGTAACCTCATAGCACTCTCCGAACTTGGCGAGAGTCAGCCGAAAGGCGGGACGAGCCCCTCGGCACTGCCCGACAACAACGTGACGCCACTGTATGGCAACATGCCTGCCGCAGCACGTGACATTGACCAGGCATCAACGGCCCTCGAAGGAATGCTGGAGGGAGGAACAGACTACGAGAAGATGTCGTCAGCACGACTGCTGAACTCATCGGAATACACCCTGAACACGGCGCTGGGCTATCTCTCGCTGAAGACCTCGCTGCAAACGGACCAGGTGCTGGCCGTTGCCTTCCGCTACACCTATGGTGGAATGGAATATCAGGTAGGTGAGTTTGCCGAAGAGCATAACAATGCCGGTGAGGCACTCTACGTGAAGTCGCTGAAGAACACGTCGAACAATCCCCAGCAGGCCAACTGGCCGCTGATGATGAAAAACGTCTATTATCTGGCGTCGAACATTGAGAAGACCAAGTTCCGTCTCGACATCAAATACCAGAGCGACACCACGGGCGTGTACCTTTCTTATATACCAGAGGTGAAGGACATCACCCTGTTGCGCGGACTGGGCTGCGACCGTCTCGACAATAACAACAAGGTACACCCCAACGGCTATTTCGACTACGTTGAAGGTTACACCGTTACCAACGGCCGCGTGTTCTTCCCGTCGGCAGAGCCCTTCGGCTCGACGCTGAAAAACTTCCTGATACGCAACGGCGTGTCGGAAGACGTAGCCAACAAATACGCCTTCCAGGAGCTGTACGACACTACACGAACTGCTGCGCGTCAGATGACTAACAAGGACAAATTCCTGCTGGTGGGTCAGTTTAAAGGCTCCGCAGCTAACGTCATCTCGCTGGGCGCTTATAATGTGCCTCAGGGTTCGGTCGTCGTCACCGCAGGCGGTGTCACGCTGACGGAAGGTTCCGACTATAGCGTCGATTACTCTGCCGGTGAGGTGACCATCCTCAATCAGAGCATCATCGACGCAGGCACCAGCGTCAACGTGTCGCTGGAGTCGAATACGGAATATGGTATGCAGCGCAAGACGATGATCGGCTTCAACTGGGAGTACGATTTCTCGAAGGACTTCCAGATTGGCGGTACGTTGCAACACCTGAGTGAGCAGGCGCTGACGTCGAAAGTCGTCATGGGTTCAGAACCGCTGAAGAACACCCTCTGGGGCGCAAACATCAACTGGAAGACCGAGAGCCAGTGGCTCACCCGCATGCTCAACAAGATTCCCCTACTCCACTGCACGCAGCCCTCGCAGATTACGTTCACAGGCGAATTTGCCCAGCTCATTGCAGGAACGGCCAGCGGCACACAGGACAACGCCTCATACATTGACGACTTCGAGAGTTCCACGAGTCTCATTGACATCAGCGAGCCCAAGGCGTGGACCATCTCCAGCGTACCCTCGCTGTTCCCAGAGCATGCCGACAAGGAGTCCGTCTCGAGCGGCTACCACCGTTCGCTGCTCTCGTGGTACAACATCGACCCGCTGTTCACCTACCGCTCGTCGTCGCTGACCCCCAGCCACATCAAGAGCGACCTCGACCAGCTGTCGAACCACTATGTGCGTGCCGTTTACGTCAGCGAGCTATACCCCAACCGCGACCAGTCGACCTACAGCGGTGCCACATCGACACTGCCTATCCTCAATGTAGCTTATTATCCGCAAGAACGTGGTCCTTATAACCTCAATACCAACGTCAATATGGACGGTACGCTGAATCTGCCACTGACGAACTGGGGCGGCATGATGCGTAAGCTGGATACCAACGATTTCGAGCAGGCCAACATCGAATATATTGAGTTCTGGCTCCTCGATCCCTTCATCTACAGTTCGCAACAGCAGGATGCTGCCGACTATGGTGGCGACCTTTACATCAACCTGGGTGAGGTCAGCGAGGATGTGTTGCACGACGGCAAGAAGTTCTACGAGAGCGGTATGCCCGTTGACGGCAGCAATTCGTTCGTCACAACACAATGGGGACGCATACCCGTACAGGCCACACAGACCTACGCCTTTGCGACGACCAGCGGTTCACGTGCACTGCAGGATGTCGGACTGAACGGTCTGAACGACGAGCAGGAACGTTCGTATGACGCCTATGCCGACTTCCTGAGCAAAGTCACCGTCAACGACAGCGTGCGGGCGGCCTGGAACAACGACCCTGCCAACGATAACTACCACTACTTCCGAGGCTCTGACTTTGACCAGCAGCAGACCAGCATCCTCGACCGCTACAAGCGCATCAACATGCCACAGGGCAACTCGCCTGACAACGAACAGCAGACAGAGAGTTACGACACGTCGTATAAGACATACCCCGACGTGGAGGACATCAATCAAGACTATACGCTGAACGAGTACGAGCGCTACTATCAGTATAAGGTCAGCATCCGTCCTGAGGACATGCAGGTAGGACGTAACTACATTACCGAAGTGCACGACTACACCGCCTCCTTGCGTAATGGCAAGAAGGAGCAGGTCAGGTGGTATAAGTTCCGCATTCCCCTGAACCGCTACGACGACCGCATAGGAGGCATCAGCGACTTCACCAGCATCCGCTTCATGCGTATGTTCCTCACACAGTTCCAGAAGCCCATCGTGCTGCGCTTCGGTTCACTGGACCTCGTGCGTGGCGAGTGGCGTCTGTACAACCAGCAGCTGACTGGAACCAGCAACAGCGGTCAGTTGGAGGTCAGCCCTGTCAATATCGAGGAGAACAACGACCGCGAGCCCGTCAACTACGTATTGCCTCCGGGCATCTCGCGCGTCACCGACCCCTCGCAGCCCCAGCTGACCGAAGCCAACGAGCAGGCGCTGTGTTTGATGGTCAAGAACCTGTCGAAGGACGAGTCGAAAGCCATATACCGTAACACGACGCTCGACCTGCGCCGCTACAAGCATATCCAGATGTTCGTCCACGCCAACCACCTCATCAACGACGAAACCTCGCTGCAGGATGATCAGTTGGCAGTATTCGTCCGTTTCGGTAGCGACTACCGCAACAACTACTACGAATATCTCATCCCGCTGAAACTGACGCCCGACCGCAACGACTATAACAAATACAACCTTGACGACTGTCGCACCGTATGGCCGAAGGAGAACATGCTCGATATCGACCTCTCGAAACTGACCAATCTGAAGAAGGCCCGTAACAGGGCTCGTGCGAGCGGTACTGCCAGCTACACGACCGAATTCAGCGACTACGACCCCGACAATGCCAACAACCGCATCACCATTCTCGGCAACCCGTCACTGGGCGAAGTGAAGACGATGATGATTGGTGTACGAAATATTGCCGGAGGTCTCAAGTCGGGCGAGGTATGGGTCAACGAACTGCGCCTGCAGGAAGTCAACAACAATGGCGGTTGGGCCGCATCGGGTAACCTGAATGTCCAACTGTCGGACGTCGGTAACGTCAATCTGACGGGTAAAATCATCACCGAGGGCTTCGGCGGACTCGAGGAAGGTATCTCCCAGCGCCGTACGGACGACTACAAGACCTACTCGCTGACCACCAACTTTGAACTGGGAAAATTCTTCCCCGACAAGATGAACGTCACGGCACCCATCTACTATAGCATTACCCAAGAGGAGAGCCGTCCGAAATACAACCCGCTGGACACCGACCTGGAATTGGACGAAGCACTGGACGCAATGGATACTCACGAGCGTGACAGCATTGAGTCGATAGCCGTCAGGAAGTCGAAAACCACCAACTTCTCGCTGTCGAACGTGCGTGTTGGCGTCAAGACCAAACGTCACCCGATGCCCTACGACCCAGCAAACTTCTCGTTCTCCTATAGTCACCGCCACACGCAGAACTCTGGTGAGACGACAGTCTACGAACGTGACGACGAATGGCACGGCTCGTTCAGTTACACCTACACGCCTGTTTATAAAACGTGGGAACCGTTCAAGAATTCCAAGTCGAAGTCGAAATGGATGGCATTCCCCAAGGCTTTTGGCCTGAACTACCTGCCTCAGAACATCGGATTCAATACCGATATACGACGCACCTACTATGAAATGCAAGAGCGCGATATGGACAACCTCTCAGGGTCGCAACTGCCTGTGACGTGGGCCTCGTCATTCCTCTGGAACCGCGACTTCACGCTGCGCTGGGACCTGACGAAGAACCTGCACATGAACTTCCAGTCGGGCACACAGGCCGAAATCGAGGAACCCGACAGCGACCTGCCTATCAACAAGGACCTCTATCCCGACCGCTACTCTGCGTGGAAGGATTCCGTATGGCACAGCATCAAGCATTTCGGTTCACCGCTGAACTACCGACAGACGTTTACGGCCTCCTATCAAGTGCCGCTGAACAAACTGCCCATCTTCGACTGGATCAATGCCGACGTCAGCTATAATGCCACTTACAACTGGCAGCGCGGTACCGTCACAGAGAAGGGCGTCGACTTGGGTAACACCATTGCCAACAACCGTCAGCTGAACATCAACGGTACGCTGAATATGGAAACGCTCTACAACCATTTCCCCTTCCTGAAGAAAACCAACGATCGTTTCAAGAAGGCGATAACCAAGGAGACGAAGGACAAGAAGTCGAGCAAGGACAAAAAAGACAAAAAGGCTGCCGACCCCAAGAAGCCTAACGACCCCAGCAAGCCCAACGACCCCAGCAAGCCCAACGGGCCGACAAAGGATGAAAAGGCTCTTCCCAAAAACAAGAACACCTTCCAGAAGGAGCTGACGCTGCGTACTGACACGACGTTCACCATTGCCCACAACAAGAAGTCGAAGCGCCTCATCGTGACGGCTAAGACAAAGGAAGGCCGTTCGTATCCGATAAAATACAAGGTTGTCGACCAGAACAAGATTCTTGTCAAGAACCTCGACTCTGTCACCATCAGCGTCTCTGTGACCCCCAAGCCGCCTACGGAGAATCAATGGTGGTATAAGCCCACACAGTCGATAGCACGCTTCCTGATGATGGTTCGCAGCATCGGCATCTCCTATCGCAACCAGTACTCAATGTCCATGTCAGGCTATATGCCCAAGGTGGGCGACGCCTTCGGACAAAACCGCGTAGGCGGAGTCCTGGCTCCCGGTTTGGGCTTTGCATTCGGTATGGTTGACGATTCGTTCATCGATAAGGCACACGAGAACGGATGGCTCAACGACAGCATCTCGTCGCCTGCTGCCACCAACCTGACGACCGACCTGCAACTGCGCGCCACCCTAGAGCCTGTGCGCGACCTGAAGATTGACCTCAACGCCTCGCGCACCGAGTCGCGTGCCCGCAGCATCCAGTATCAGTATCAGAGTCACCCGACGACCCAGAGCGGTACGTTCACCATGACGACCATCTCGCTGTCATCAGCATTCGAAGGTATGGGCGACGCCAACAACGGCTACCCATCGAAGGTCTTCGAACGCTTCTGCGATGCACTGCCCGAATTCCAGGCACGTGCCGCAGCCCAATATGGCCAAGAGGTCAGCCAGTATAGTGCGGCGGTAATGATTCCAGCCTTCCTCGACAGCTACACGTGGAGCGGAGGAGGCAAACTCGACTTCTTCCCTGCCCTCACCCGTCTGCTGCCAAACTGGACGTTCCGCTATGCCGGTCTCGCCAAACTGCATTGGTTCAGCGAACATTTCAAGTCGTTCAATCTCAACCACTCTTACAAGTCGGTATATTCCGTCGGTTCCTACACCAGCGACACGAAGACTTCCTCGCTACTCGGATGGAGCGTGCCGACGGTGAGCATCAACGAGTCGTTCGCACCGCTCTTCGGTTTCGACGCTACGTTGAATTCGGGACTGACGCTGAAAGCTGAATACCGCAAGACGCGCACGCTGTCGCTCTCGACGACCAGCGTCCAAATCAACGAAGGCCGCTCGAACGACTGGGTTATCGGTTTGGGTTATAAGATCAGCGATTTCCAACTCTTCGGCAGTGGCACCTCGCGTAAGATTAAGAAGGCACAAGGCGGCAACAAAAAGAAAAACAATAATGCGTCCAGCAGTTCGACTACTGGAAAGAAGTCTGGCGTCAACCACGACCTCAATATGCGTCTCGACTTTACCTTCCGCGACCAGGCGGCCATCACTCGCGACATTGCCTCGCGCACCTCGTCAGCCTCCAGCGGTAACTCCGCACTGAAGATTTCCTTCATGGCTGACTACACGCTCTCGAAACTCCTCACCATGTCGTTCTACTACGAACGGCAGACGAACACTCCGTTGCTCTCCAGCAGCTCCTATCCTACGACGACGCGCGACTTCGGTCTTTCGATGAAATTCTCACTCACACGATAATCTTGAAAAATATTGACTGCTCATGCTTCGCCGACAGGCAAAAACACGGCTCACAAGAGTTGAACTCCTATTTACAAGGCTTAGAGAGTTGAACTCCTATTTACAAGGCTTAGAGAGTTGAACTCCTATTTGTCGTACGCGTGCAACGGATAATCGGTGGTGAAATGTAACCCTCGGCACTCTTTGCGCTCTAACGCCCAACGGGTGATGAGGTAACCGACATTGATCATATTACGCAATTCGCATATATCGCGAGAGGCCTTTACACGCTTAAAGAGTCGCTCGGTCTCTTCGTAGAGCATATCCAAACGGTCCCACGCACGGTGCAGACGCAGGTCGCTGCGCACGATACCCACGTAGTTGGACATAATCTGGTTCACCTCGCGAACACTCTGCGTGATGAGCACCTTCTCCTCGTTAGTCATTGTGCCCTCGTCGTTCCATTCAGGCACCTTGTCGTTCCAGTCGTACAGGTCCACATGCTGCAGCGAATCCTTGGCGGCAGCGTCGGCATAGACGACGGCCTCGATGAGTGAGTTCGACGCCAGACGGTTACCACCGTGCAATCCCGTACACGAGCATTCGCCCAACGCATACAGACGTTCTATGGACGTCTGTCCGTTGAGGTCAACCTTGATACCGCCGCACATGTAGTGGGCAGCAGGCCGCACGGGGATATAGTCGGTGGTAATGTCGATACCAATGCTGAGACACTTCTGATAGATATTGGGGAAGTGGTGCTTCGTTTCTGCAGGGTCCTTATGGGTAACGTCCAGACAGACATGGTCCAAACCGTGAATCTTCATCTCCTTATCTATCGCACGGGCCACAATATCACGCGGAGCCAGCGACAGACGCTCGTCGTATTTCTCCATAAAGGTCTCGCCATTGGGCAGTTTCAGGATACCACCGTAGCCGCGCATAGCCTCAGTGATGAGATAGGCAGGATGCGTCTCCTTGGGATTATGCAGCACCGTCGGATGGAACTGTACAAACTCCATATCGGCCACCGTGCCTTTAGCGCGATAGACCATAGCGATACCGTCGCCCGTAGCAATGACGGGATTCGACGTTGTCAGATAGACGGCACCGCAACCGCCCGTACACATGACGGTGACTTTCGACAGATAGGTATCGACTTTCTCGGTTATCGGATTGAGCACGTAGGCTCCATAACACTGGATGTTCGGCGAACGGCGCGTCACACGTACACCCAGATGGTGCTGCGTGATAATCTCTACGGCGAAATGGTTCTCTTTCACCTCGATATCGGGATTGTTACGAATGGCCTCCATCAGCCCGCGCTGGATTTCAGCACCCGTATCATCGGCATGGTGCAGAATGCGGAACTCCGAATGGCCGCCCTCACGGTGAAGGTCGAACTTACCGTCGTCTTTACGGTCGAAGTTAACACCCCACTCCACCAGTTCCTGAATCTGCGCCGGAGCATTACACACCACCTGTTCGACGGCAGCACGGTCACTGATATAGTCACCGGCTATCATCGTGTCTTCGATGTGTTTGTCGAAATTGTCCAATTCAAGATTAGTCACACTGGCCACACCGCCTTGGGCAAACGACGTGTTGGCTTCGTCCAGCCCGGCCTTACAGATGATACACACTGTGCCCTTCTTCTCACGGGCCACTTTCAGGGCGTAACTCATGCCTGCTACACCGGCACCGATAACGAGGAAATCGTACTTGTAAACCATATTTTTACGAATTAACGTTGCAAAGATACGAAAAAAATCGTACCTTTGCACGCAATTATGAAAAAATATTTGTTTTCACTCGTGATATTTGGGCTTTCTGCTGTCGCAATGGCACAGGATAGCCTTCGTTTTCGACTTGATTCACTGCTTGAAGACCCTTTGTTTGAAACCTCGCAGGTAGGGCTGATGGTTTACGACCTCACGGCCGACTCAGCGCTCTACACGTACAACCACCGACAGATGCTCCGTCCGGCATCATGTATGAAACTCGTCACCAGCATTACGGCGCTCGACGCTCTGGGACCTAACTACGAATACCAGACGGCGCTGTACTATACGGGCTCGATTCAGGGTCGCACACTCGTAGGGAACATCTACTGCGTGGGCGGTTTCGACCCCATGATTACCCAGGCAGACGTCATCACGCTGGCTTCCAGCATCCGCCAACTGGGTGTTGACAGCATTCGCGGCCTCATCGTCGCCGACCGTTCGATGAAAGAGTCGCTGGACTACGGTGAAGGCTGGTGTTGGGACGACGAAAACCCGATGCTCATACCGCTGACAATAGGTCGTAAGGACAACTTCACCTCCACACTGGCTGAGGAGATCGCCCGTCTGGGTGTCAACCTCGAAAAGGTCGAACTGATGCAGGGTCGCAAACCCGCTCAGGCAAAGATGATTGACGTCTGCTGTCACAGCATCAAGCAGGTGCTGCAGCGTATGATGAAGGATAGCGACAATTTCTACGCAGAGTCGATGTTCTACCAGACGGCAGCCTCGACAGGCCATCATCCTGCTACTGCCGTCGATGCGCGTAACATCACCAAGAAGCTCATCAACCGCCTGGGACTCGATGCCAACAGATATCGCATAGCCGACGGCTCGGGACTGTCACTGTATAATTATGTCACTGTCGAACTGCTCGTCAAACTGTTGCGCCATGCATGGCGAACACCATCGATTGCCAAGGCACTGATGCCTGCACTGCCCGTAGCAGGTGTGGACGGCACGTTGAAGAGCCGTATGCAGAATACCCTTGCCCAGGGTAATGTCCGTGCCAAGACGGGCACGCTGACAGGTATCTCGTCGTTGGCTGGCTACTGTACGGCTCCCAACGGCCATGAACTGGCTTTCGCCATCATCAACCAAGGCATTTTGGACAAGACAACAGGAAAGGCCTTCCAGGACCGCGTGTGCCAAGTGCTTTGCGGGGAGACTGGGGGAGTTAAGGAAGTTAAAGGAGTTAAGGGAAGTAAGGGAGGTAAGAAGACTGTGCAGCGTACGAAGTCTAGACAGTCTGCACGTAACGCTCGAAAGCCTCGCGGTAAGCGTCGGTAACGCGGATAATTTCTTCGCCGATATAAACACAAAGATTACGGTCAACCGTTCGTATCTTGTCCAGCCGGACAATGTATGAGCGGTTGATTCGCATAAAGGCATCCGTGGGCAGAGCATCCTCAACGGTTTTCATCGTCATGTGGGTGGTCAGCGGCAGGCGCTCGTTCTCCAGGTGGAAGCGCACGTAGTCCTTCATGCCTTCGACATAGAGTATGTGGTCGAAGCTAATCTGGCGCAGTTCACCATCGACGCGAATGAACATGGATGTCTTGGTGAGCGGTGAAGGGTGACTGGTGAGCGGAGAGATGTTGGCAGGCTGGGGCTGGCTATGCACGAACCACTCTTGTGCCTTCTCGACGGCAGCGATGAACTTGTTATAACGGATGGGCTTCAGCAGAAAGTCAATGGCACTGACCTCATAGCTCTCGAAGGCATACTCCTTGAAGGCTGTCGTAAAGATAATCTTAGTACCCTCGGGCAGCATGTGGGCCAACTCCATTCCGTTGAGGTCGGGCATCTGAATGTCAAGGAAGAGCAGTTGGGGGTGCTGTTCCCTGATGGCATTGATGGCCTCTACTGAGTCCGTAAACGCCCCCAGCAATTCCAAACTGGGTGTCTTGGCCACAAAGGATTCCAATAGTCTGACAGCCAGCGGCTCGTCGTCGACAACGATACAAGTTATTTTATTGTTCATAATCATCAACTTCAAACTTCAATGCTAACACGGACCTTGTAGATGTTGTCCTCCAGTTTTTGTTCCCAGGTGTAGCGCCCTGCATACATGAGGTCGAGGCGGCGACGGGTATTTTCCAAGCCGATACCCGAACCACTGCGGTCGGCATCGTCCTTGGGGTAGTTGGTGTTGTCGCAGTTGAATACCAACTTGTCCTCATTCTGTAGCAGGCGGATATCTATCTTCGAAGGCCGGCTGCTACTCATACCATGCTTAAAGGCATTCTCGATGAGTGAGATGAAAAGCAAGGGAGCTATCTCAATATTCTGTTGCACGTCGAAGGTGGTAGTCACCTCGGTCTTGTCGTTGCAGCGCAGCTTCATCAGTTCCACGTAGTTGCGCATAAATTCCACTTCCCCCTGCAGGGGTACTGTCTCGCGGCGTGTCTCATACATGGCATAGCGCAACAGGTCGGAGAGTTGGGCAATGGAATCTTGTGCCTTGTCGGCATCAATCTGTATGAGGCTGGAGATATTGTTGAGCGTATTGAACAGAAAGTGCGGATTCAGTTGGTTCTTCAACCACTCCAACTCAGCCTCCGTGCGCTTGTGTTGTTCTTCCTTTAGCTGCTGTTTGATGGCTTTGGTGCGATACATGTGATGAACCAGCCAGGCGATGCACGCCAGCAAGATGTTCATGAAAATGTTCAGCACTGACGAAGCATAGTAGCTAGTAACGGCATAGCGCTTGGCACGTTCGTCGGGAAGGTATTCCATGAAGGCAGGCGTATCAATGCCGAAATGATACCAGGCAAGGAGTGCAAAGATGACGGCGTTGCCCAGCCAGAAGAACCAGCGTCGATTGCGATAATAGCCAAAGGGGATGAGAATGAAGCAATTGACGAAGTATATGGTCGCAGGAATCCACATGATGCGCAAGGAGAACTGGATTGCGTGGAGGGCATCTTCCCAGCTGTTGTTGGCTGCAAATGCAGAGATAGCGGGAACTATCAGGAACACCAGCCATGCAACCACTTGCAGACCATAGAATGTAACGTCTTGAGCTTTAATTTTTACTTTCATGTTGCAAAGATAAAGAATAATATTGAATTGACAAAATCTCTCCCGCATTATCTCAATGCAGGAGAGAAAACTAATTTATGAATCAATTTTATTGAGGCATATTGCCATTACTTGTATTTCCGGAGCCTACGCTGTTGATCATCTCACCCTGCGACTGCTGCTCGATGAAGTCGTTTTGTACGCGGCTTTGGTGCTGCTGGCGATTCTGCATCTTCGAGTTGCCGAAAGTGTAGCTGACGGTGAACGACACACCGTAGATAGGAACCTTGACTTTATTATGGCTGGTGAAGTCCTTGCCACGGCTGCTACTCTCAATCATGATGCTGCCACCGTCGTTGAGACCCGTGAGTGCCGATACGCTCAAGTTCAGCTTGTCGTTCAGCAGTGACTTCGAAAGGCTGGCAGTGAGGAGGTTGAAACCGCCGCTCCATCCCTGCAGGGTGTAGCTCTTGGTAGAGGCAATGGCAAAAGCGCTGAGTTTCAGGTCCCAAGGCAGTGTCTGCTGCACGCCGCCCATGATGTTGGCAGTCCAACCGTTGTTGCTTTGTCCGAGAGCATCGCTGTGCAGGTCGATATAGTTTAAGCCACCGTTGAAGAAGATGCGCGTGTTCTTAGTCAGCAGGTAGTTGACATAGGCATTCATGCCCGTCTGGTGGCTCTTCACCACATTGCCATAGGTTGTGTTCAGCAGGTCGTTAGCATCGTAGAAGCTGTACTGTGAGATGCCGTTGTCGGTGAAGTTGTGGTGCAGGTTAAGGTTCATCATCAGCTTCGGGGTAAACATATTGTAGACGAGCGATATGTTGTGGGCTTTCTCTACGTCAAGGTCGGGGTTGCCGTAGGTTAGTGCGATGGGGTTGGTCTTGTCGACGTAGGGATTCAGATAGCTGATACCTGGACGCGAGATACGCATATTGTAGGTCAGACCGAAATTGCTGCCTGCGCCCAGCGTATACTGCAGGCTGGCAGTGGGGACCAGTGAGCCGTAACTGGTGCTGAAGTCCTGTCCATAGCCTAAGTGGTATTCTACGTCTTGCCAGGTGTACTCGTAGCGCAAACCAGCCTTCAGACCGAACTTGTTGAAGTTTCCAGCATACTCACCATAACCTGCGAGGATGGAGTTCTTGTACTCATATTCCGAGCTGCTACTGGGGTCGTAGACTCCTGTGAGGTAGTACTTTGAGCCTGCGGTGGCATCGTGGAGTTGGAACTTTCCTCCGAGTCCCAGCGTCTGGCCTGTGCCGAGGGGCATGGTGTAGTCCAGCTGGAAGATGTGGCTGATGGTCTTGTCCTTATTCTCCGAGTAACGGTTGGTAAGGTCGATGTAGTTGGAAGTGTTGTTGAAGTTGTTGGTCATCTCGGTGGTGGCTGGGCTGTAGCTCAGTTGGTAAGTAAGGACGAGCGACTGGGTGCGTGCCTTGTTGAAGAAACGCTGATAGTCGAGGCTTCCGTTGAACGAAGTACGGGTATTCTTCATATCCGTTGTACTGGTGTAGCTGAACGGATCTGTGGTGTAAGGAGACAGGAGCGTGGTTGACGAAGTGCCATTGGTCTTGATGCGCATGTTGTTCACCTGAGCGGTAAGATTCAGGGCACTTACGGAGTCAAGCTGATAGCCAAGGGTGAGGCTTCCCATCGTGAACGGGGTCTTGATACTATTCTCCGAGGTCAACAGCTGCGAGATGCCGCTGTCCTGAAGCTGTTCTGTCTCGGTAGTCGTGTTGCCGGGGGTGTTGTAGCTGGTCATCACGTTGGCGCTGTACGACAGCTTGCCCTGTTGACCGCTCAAGAATACGCTACCACCCAACTGACGATTGCCGGCAGTGGCGCGGACGGTGCCGTTGTAGCCGTTCATGCTCTGCGCACCCTGTGCATCCTGTTTGTTCATCACGATATTCAATATGCCGGCAGCACCTTCGGCATCGTACTTCGCACCGGGGTTGGTCATTACCTCAATGCTCTTCACAACACTGGCGGGCATGCTCTTGAAAATCATCGACGGATTACTGGAGAACATCACGTTAGGCATCCCGTCGACATACACCTTAAAGGATGACGAGCCATTGACGGTGATGTTGTCCTGGCCGTCGACGGTCACCATAGGAACCTTGCGCAGCATGTCGAGCACGGTGTACGACTTCGAGTCCTCGTCTTCGCTTACCTTATAGGTCATCTTGTCGACCTCCATCTTCACCAGCCGCTTCTGGTGGACAACCTCCACGCCGTCCAGTTCTTTTGACCAAGTGACGGAGTCCTGTTTCAGGCTGTCGGTGGCATACACTACTTCCACGTCGTCATCATTATTGGTCTGGGCCATTACTACTGCTGAGAGGGTCAGCAGCATTGTCACGAGAATTGCTTTGAATGGAATGTTCTGTTTCATATCTTTTTGCGTTTTTATCTTTCTGGGTGCAAAATTATCATAAACAGCGATACCTTCAAAGGCACTTTCGACGAAATTACCCCTGTCTTTCGACGAGATTACGAAAAAAAGTCGTACCTTTGCACGCAATATGGGTTTTACGACGACGATATTGCAGTGGTTCCGGGAAAACGGACGAGCCTTGCCTTGGCGCGAGACTCGTGACCCCTACGCCATTTGGTTGTCGGAAATCATCCTCCAACAGACACGTATCGACCAAGGGTTGCCCTATTGGGAGCGATTTATGCAACGCTGGCCGACGGTCGACGTACTCGCTGCCGCCTCTGAGGACGAGGTGCTGCGCGAATGGCAGGGCTTAGGCTACTACAGCCGCGCCCGCAACCTGCACGCTGCTGCCAAACAAGTGGCTGCGCTCGGTGGTTTCCCCACCGACATCAAAGGGCTCCTCTCCCTCAAAGGCATTGGCGACTACACCGCTGCTGCTATCGGCAGCTTTGCCTTCGGACTGCCCGCTGCCGTTGTCGACGGCAACGTCTATCGCGTTCTTGCTCGCCATTACGGCATCTCGACACCCATCAACACCACCGAGGGCAAGAAGGAATTTCAGGCACTGGCCCAAGAGCTACTGCCTTCAAATAACTCTCAACTTTCACCTTTCAATTTTCAATTGCCGCCATCGGCGGCCTACAACCAAGCCCTGATGGACTTCGGTGCCATTCATTGCACCCCCGCAAAGCCACTATGCCTCCAGTGTCCACTGCAGGATTCCTGCGTTGCCTTCCGCGAGGGTCGCACGGCCGAGCTGCCCGTCAAGCAAAAGACGCTGAAAATCAAAGAGCGACACCTTATTTATATATATATAAGGTATAAGGGCGAGACAGCCCTCCGCCGACGTCCTGCCGGCGACATCTGGCAAGGGCTCTACGAACCCCTGCTGACAGACACCCTGCCGTCCGACACTGCTACCGGCACACCGGTCGGGTGTGGAGCAATTTTGTTGCGCCAAGGGGTCAAGCACGTCCTCACCCACCGCGTGCTCTATGCCGATTTCTGGCTTTGGACGCCTGCCGAGCGCCCAACGCTCCCAGAAGGCTATTTCTGGCTCCCTGAGTCCGACCGCGACCGCTACGCCGTCCCGCGTCTGATAGAGAAGATGTTCGAAGAAGTTTGAAGAAGATAAAAAGATAAGACATATGATCAATTTAGCTATTTTCGTTTCAGGCAGTGGTACCAACTGCGAAAATCTCATCAAGTATTTCAGTGGCTCCGACAGCGTCAACTGCGCACTCGTCGTCAGCAACAAGCCCGATGCCTACGCACTGGTGCGCGCCGAACGTCTGGGCGTAGCGACAGCCGTAGCACCCAAGGCTCAGCTCAACGACGCCGAATTCATGATGCCGTTGCTCAACGAACACCACATCGACTTCATCGTACTGGCGGGATTCCTGCCGTTGGTACCTAATTTCCTCATCGACGCCTTCCCCCGTCGCATCATCAACATCCACCCGGCACTGCTGCCCAAATATGGCGGCAAGGGCATGTGGGGACACCACGTCCACGAGGCCGTAAAGGCTGCCGGAGAAACGGAAACGGGAATGACTGTCCATTACGTTACACCCGTCTGCGACAGCGGTGAGATTATTGCCCAATACCGTTGCGCACTGTCGCCCGACGACACCGTCGACAACATTGCCGAAAAGGAACACCAGCTGGAAATGAAATACTTCCCCCACATCGTGGAGGAAGTACTAAAAAAACTCTGTTAACTTCTAACTTTTCAATAAATCGGCGTAAACGTCTTCGTGTCCATCAGGTGGCGGTCGGTAATCTTGATATCTGGAATGACCGGCAGACACATAAACGCCATCGTGATGAACGGCGACTTCATCTTGCAGCCGATATCCCTCACCTTCTCCTGTATGCACAGCGTGCGGAAGGCAATCTCATGACCATTTACGGGCGACATCAGTCCGGCAATGGGCAGAGGAATGTCCAACATCTCCTCATTAGTGACAACCACCTGTCCTCCTTGCATCTGGACAATACGGTTGATTGCCTTGACAATAAGCTCGTCGCTGGAACCGACAGCTACAATATTATGACAGTCGTGGGCTACCGAACTAGCCATAGCGCCCTCCTTGATACCGAAGCCGCGTACCAATCCCACAATGGGTTTGGCACCGGGCTTATAGCGGTTGTAAACCACTATCTTCTGCACCCCTGTCCAAGGATACTGCGAGTCAAACAAGGGGTTACCCGTCAGCACCACCTCGTCGTGATCGGTCAGCAGGCTGCCGTCTGAGGCGTGAATGACATGTACCGTATCGCCGGGCTTGAGGTCGAGGTTAATATCGGCAGCGGTAATGGGTGCTGCCACGAAGTTGTTGGGGAAGTCTTCATCCAGAATGTGCTCCTCAACGTCGTGATGCGAGGGCAGACAGGAATTATAGTTGAATACCTCCTCTCCTCGTATCCACGTGCTCTCCACACGGAAGTACGGGGTGACATTGTCAACGGTGATAAACGTTGCGGGGTCACCCTCCTGCAACAATCCCCAATTCTGCTTATAGTGCTTCTGTGCATTGACGCTGGCGGCCTTCAACACATCCCACAGTTCGTAGCCGTCAGCCAGCGCACGCTTCACAATGAGATTGATATGTCCGCGCACGAAGTCGTCGGGGTGACAGTCGTCCGTACACAACATCACCATATTCGGGCTCTCGTTGATCAGCGGACTCAGCAGCTTATAGTCCTTAGCGGCACTACCCTCGCGGATGATGACATACATACCGGCTCTGATGCACGCACGACCCTCGTCCAACGTCGAACACTCATGGTCGGTGGTGATGCCGGCAGCACCATAGCGGTCACGATTCTGTCCTGTCACTCCCGGGGCGTGACCGTCCACGGGTTTGCCATTGTTCAGGGCCGCCCGTATCTTCGCCATCACCTCCTTGTCGCCATTCAGCACACCGGGATAGTTCATCATCTCACCCAGGAAACCGATATCCTCGCGGGCCATCAGCGTCTCCGTATCCTTGGCGTCAATCACCGCTCCACAGGTTTCTATGTCGCCACCTACTGCCGGCACGCAGCTGGGTGCCCCGAACAGGAAGTTGAAGCGCGCCTCCTTGCCCGAACGTATCATGTAGTCGATACCCGCAATACCCAGCACGTTGCCAATCTCGTGAGGGTCGGCAATGACACCTATCGTACCGTGACTGACGGCAATGCGTGCAAACTTATGCGGCACTATCATACTGCTCTCAATATGCACGTGGGCATCAATAAAACCAGGCATGATATAGGGCCACGGGGTCTCACTCTCGGGCAACTCACAGCGCTTTACTTCCGCGATGATCCCATCCTTGATGACCAGTTCGCCGTCGTATATCTCGCGGCGCACCACGTCAACTATATGTCCTTTTACACTTTCCATAATCTTACCTCTTACATCTTCCATCTTACCTCTTCATCTTGTCGTTCTTGATCTTAATGAAGAAAATAATCACCGAGCAGAGGCACGTAATGGCGTTGGTGATGAGCATAAAGATACCCTCACGGCCAAGCATGATACCCTGACACATGAAACAGAAGCTACCGACGGCCATCATGATGAAGCCGGGCAGCGAGATACCGTCTGTCTCGCGCGTACGAATGGTCTGAATGGCCTGAGGCAGATAGCCGAAGATAAGGCCCAAACTGGCAACAATGCCGAAAATGTCGAATAAAAGTTGATTCTCCATAGTAAAAAGTTTTTAGTTTCTAATGCATTATTGCGGCAAAATTACGAAAAAAAACTGATAAATGTAACGTTTTTCTAATTTTTTTCGTACATTTGCACCAAATAACTATTAATTTGATGACAACGAGCGATGAAAAAGGTTTATAAGGCACATATCCTCTTCACGAAAGAGAAGGACCATTTCGAGGTGTTTGAGAATGGCTATATCGCCGTTGAAGACGGCATTGTCCTGGGCGTCGCAAGCAGTTTGGACGAACTCAACGCCCAATGTTCAAAGTTCAACGTTCAATGTTCAACGTTCAACGTCAATGACGTGGTCGATTTCGGCGACAAACTGCTCATTCCCGCTATGAACGATATGCACGTCCACGCCCCGCAAGTGCACAATCAGGGCGTCGCAATGGACCTCGAACTGCTACCCTGGTTGCAGAACTACACCTTCCCCGAGGAGTCGAAATATGCCGACACGCAGTATGCCGAGCGGATGTATCGCCGCTTCCTGCATACCCAGTGGCTCTTCGGCACCATGCGCAGCGTTGTCTTCGGCACCGTACATACTGAGAGCACGCGTATCCTCATGCGACTGTATCAGGAGGCCGGCATGGGCGCTATGGTGGGCAAGGTGGCTATGAACCGTAACTGCCCCGAGGCCCTCTGTGAGGACGTCGACGCCTACGTTGAAGGCCAAGAACGCCTGATTAAGGAGTTCTCTAATCTCTCACCTCTCACCTCTAACCTCTCACCTCTGGTAAGCCCCATCATCACCCCGCGCTTTGTGCCTTCTTGTACTCCGGAACTGCTCAAGGCCTGCGGTGAACTGGCCAACAAATACCAGCTGCCCGTTCAGTCGCACCTGTCAGAGAACACCTCCGAGATTGCCTGGGTGGCCGAACTGGAGAAGGAGAGCACCAGCTATGGCGATGCCTACAACCGCTACGGACTCTTCGGCCAGACGCCTACCATCATGGCCCACTGCGTATGGACCAGCGGCAGCGAACTGGAACTGATGAAGCACAACCGCGTGATGGTAGCCCACTGTCCGACGTCGAACTTCAACCTGTCGTCAGGCCTGGCTCCCGTCCGCACATTCCTCGACGAGGGCCTGCCCATCGGGCTTGGCAGCGACATCAGCGGCGGCCACGACCTCAACATGTTCCGCATGCTGGTTTACGCCATTCAGGTCAGCAAGATGCACTACCAGCAAGACAAGAGTAAGGCGTTCCTCACGCTGCCGGAAATCTTCTGGATTGCCACCAAGTCGGCAGGCTCGTTCTTCGGCCGTGTGGGCAGCTTCGAACCGGGCTACGAGTTCGACGCGCTGGTCATCGACGACGCGGTGCTCTACCCGTCGGAATACTCGCTGCAGCACCGCCTGGAGCGCTTCATCTATGTGGGCGACGACCGTCAGATTGCACATCGCTTCTGTCGCGGTCAGGAGATCCCAGAACCCAAACTATAGTTCGTACTTTTATGGTATGATATTTAACAAAAGAGGTTGTGGGTGTCTGCTGGTGGTGATAGCGGCAGCGATGGTGGCTGCGGCTGTCGTGTTTTTGGTGGCCAGCTACGTGGCCGACGAGGATGCCGGCATGAAGAACAAACAGGCTTGGGAGGAGTATAATGCCAACATTCCGACCATTGATTCGCTAGAAAAAGCCGGTGTTCCTGACTCGATTATCGCCGAAAAATACCCCAGACCCTACATCCGACAGGGTGGTTTTGCCACACTTTTCGGTGCTGTTATCGCCTTCGCCATCACGCTTGTAGCCCTCATTCCACTCATTATCGGCCTCATTTTGATGCGAAAAAGCCGAAAAAACTCCGGAAATATTTGGTAATGTCACTTTTTTTTCGTACTTTTGCATGTAAGAAGACCAAGAACGCTGACGGTCGCCCAATGTGAGAAATAACAGATTGTTTAATAAAAACCCTGAAGCTATGAACAAGGAGGACAAATTCGTCATTACCATCAGCCGCCAGTTTGGAACGGGCGGTCACGAGATTGGTGCGGAGCTGGCTCGCCGGCTCGGAGTGAAACTGCTGGACAAGCAGATACTGAACGAGGTGGCCTCGCGGATGGAAGCCGTTGAGGACGCTGTGGAGAAGATTGAGGCGCGCAACCCATTGTGGCGCGACGACTTCACCAACTTCTATCGGACGTATATGGCCAATGCGGAGTACAACGGAATGGAGCAGGAACAGACGAGTCGTAAGCTGTTCCGGGCGCAGGCTGACGCTATCCGCAGGATTGCCGACGAGGAGTCGTGCATCATCATTGGCCGTTGCGGTTTCGACATCTTTGCGAATCATCCCAATGCGCTGAAAATCTTTATCCACTCGACGATGGACGTAAGGAAGCGCCGCATTGCCGAGAAGTACGACATCAGCGAATCGGACGCAGCAGCAATGATTGTGGACAACGACTACAGCCGCGAACTGTACACGAAGACGTTTACGGGCCGCGACTGGAAGGACGCCACGAACTACGACATCTCGCTGGACGTAAGGAAGTTCGGTGTGAACGGTGCTGTGGACTTCCTGATGCATTGCATTGAGTGATTCGAGGCTAAGGTTTCGAGAAATTATGGAATCGAAAAAGGAGCATCCCAAGCGGGGTGCTCCAATTCGTATAATTCGTGAAATTCTCTGCAAGCAGAGTGTGGCGTTGCAATCGTGGTCGTTACTCGGCTGCAGCCTCGGGCTCAGCAGCGCGGAAGTTGTCGAGGTCCTCTACCTGGAAGGCCTTGATGTAAGCGCTCTTACCGAGTACATCTTCCTCGGCCATGCGAACGTAGACATTGGCACTCTTCTCGAAGAGCTCAGGAGCCTTGGTGGCGTCGCGCAGGATGAGCAGGCTCATTACCAGCTCGGCGGTCATGTCGTACAGACGACGAGCCAGGAAGTCCTGAGCGTCCTGATTCTCTAGAGCCTTCACGTTGGCGAGAGCCTCCTCGTAAACGGGAACGAGCTTCTCTACGCGAGCCTTCAGGTTCTTCAGACTGTCGCTCACCTCGAGACCTGCCAGCATGTCCTTGATGTTAGCCAGCATAGTACCGTTGGTGATGTAGCGGATAGCGGCTACAACCTGCAGCTGAGTGGTACCCTCGTAGATAGAGAAGATACGGGCGTCGCGGAACAGACGCTGGCTCTTGTACTCCATGATGAAGCCTGAACCACCGTGGATGCTGATAGCATCGTAGGCGTTCTGGTTGGCGTACTCTGAGTTCATACCCTTGGCCAGTGGTGTGAAGGCATCAGCCAGGCGCTGATACTTCTTCAGTTCCTGCTTCTCCTCAGGTGTGAGTTTGCGGTCGCGCTCGATATCCTCGAGACACTTGTAGATATCAACGTAAGCGGCTGTCTCGTACAGCAGTGAACGACCAGCATCGAGCTTAGCCTTCATGCGGCTGAGCATATCGTAAACAGCAGGGAAGTTGATGATCTTGTCACCGAACTGCTGACGCTCCTTAGCGTAAGCCAGTCCCTCGTTGTAAGCCTCCTGTTCAACACCTACACTCTGTGCAGCAATACCCAGACGGGCACCGTTCATCAGAGCCATCACGTACTTGATAAGACCCAGACGTGTGCTACCGCAGAGCTCGGCCTTAGCGTTCTTATAGGTGAGCTCACAGGTAGGTGAGCCGTGGATACCCAGCTTGTGCTCGATGTGACGAACATCAACACCGCCCTGGCGCTTGTCGTAGATGAACATTGACAGACCACGTCCGTCCTTGGTGCCCTCCTCAGAACGAGCCAGCACGAGGTGGATGTCGCTA
>ONKX01000012.1 GCA_900318555.1 uncultured Prevotellaceae bacterium
ATGTTCAATGTTCAACGTTCAATGTTCAACGTTTTAGTCCTGTCCCATGCCGTCGTCGTTGCTGGACTTGGTGAACACGCGGCTGGCGACCTCACTCGACTGGCCGTCCTTGATGGCGATAGCCTTGACGGTGGTCGTAGAGCTCAGCGTGAATGCCTCACTGTACAGCGCGCTCTCAGCCGTAGGCACGGTGCCGTCGGTGGTGTAGTGGATCTCTGCGCCGTCAGGACCGCTGATGCTCACCTGGGTGGACTCGGTAAACGAGGTGTTACCACTGATAGTGGGAGCTGCCAGCGTCTGGTTCTGCGAACCGCTGCCGGAGTTGCCTCCGTCACCACTACCATTCGTTGGATTCGTGGGATTCGTGTTCGTTGAACCACCTGCCTTCAGCTCGGCCACAGCCGTAGCGATGGGCTTCAGGGTCTGCACCTTCTTGGTCTTGCCGTCGATGGTCACCTCCTGGGTGTCCACGATGTTGCGCAGCTCCAGGGTGCAGCGGTTCTTAAACTGCGGACCGCACAGGTTGTCCAGCTTCGTGGAGTCGGGCAGGTAACGGATGTGGATAGCCTTCACGATGTCGTTCGGGTTCAGTCCGTCCATTGCCGCGATGTTGGGCACTGCGCCGGTCTTCGGCATCACCTCGGCCGTGGGATAGAAGGTACCCAGGCTTCCCAGCTGTACGGGCACGCCCTGTGCCACCAGTTCGGGCAGACAGTCAACGATCTGCATCAGCACGCCCTCGACCACTGCGCGTCCGTAGATGCTTCCGTGATCCACCATGTGCTGTGCGAAGCCTCGCAGCGAGAGCGTCTTCTGCGTGTCCACCTCGGGGTAGTACTTGCCGAAGCCAGCGCTCGTCGAGATCTTGTTCTTTCTCAGGTTAATACCCAATGCAATTTTTTCTACTGCCATAATACTTAAAATAGGTCTTGTGTGTTTTTGTGGGCTTCCGCCCCGCGCCGTCGAAACGGCGGTGCATCTGGTTCTCAAATGCACTACAAAGGTACGAACTTTTTTCCATCCCTGCAAATTTCCCGCCCATATTTACCTCACTTTTGCACACCACCTCTCGCATCCCCTTTAAATAAAGGCAATCCCAGAGGCAAGAGGTGGAGAGGTAAGAGGTAAGAGGAAACGGCATCCCCTCTGGCTGGACGGTGAAAGACAAAGAGTAATTAAAGAATAAAACAGGAAACGGAAGTCCAATCGCGGCTTCCGTTTTTTCGTCCGGGACCCTCTCTTATTCCCCTGCGTAGGGGGAAGAAGGATAAAAAAGTAAGGGAAAATTTGTTTTTTTCCTCGCTTATTCGTATCTTTGCAGGCAGAAACATATAAAAACAAGCGTATGAGTTACTCGGAAATGGCACAACTGGAACTGATGAATGCGGCGGCTAACGTCACCTCGCAGGCCGACCTCGACGCGCTGCGTCTTACCCTCTCGCTATTCTTCGCTGAGCGGGCACAGCAGTCTATCGACAAGATGTGGGATGAGGGAACCTTCGACCAGCGCAAGCTCGACGAGTTGCGCGGCCAGCATCTGCGCACCCCCTATAAGACCATCTGACCATGCGACTCGTAGTTCTCGACACCAACGCACTCATTCAGGCCTTGCCCTCCCGCAGCCAGTACCATCAGATATGGACTGACTTTTTGGCGGGCAAGTATCGTATGTGTGTCAGCAACGAGATACTGACTGAATACGAGGAAATCCTCGCCGTGCACACATCGCCCGAAGTGGCACACAACGTGGTCGAGGCCATTGCCCGCCATCCACAGACCTGTTACCGCGAGTCCTACTACCGTTTCCACCTGCTCAAAGATATCGACGAGGACGACGACAAGTTCGTTGACTGCGCCATCACGGCTGGAGCCGACTATATCGTCACCGAGGACAGCCACTTCGACCACTTAAAGAATATCCCTTTCCCTCGGCTCAACATCCTAACACTTGACGAGTTCAACGAAACGCTGAAACAATAACCACGACTTTATTGACTACGAGGGTCGCGTCAGCTTATAGACCTGCGCGAGCAAACGGAAAATTGCCCTTTAGGCGAATTTTGTCGCGACTCAGCAATAAAAATGCAAGCATTCATTGCGTTCGCTGCTCCAAATTTTCTTTACACGATATTACGCCCTTTCTCTTTAGCCCCAAATGAACCGTGAACCATTAACCCTTAACCGTTAACCATCAAGTAGCGGGCTCGGCGACGAAAGGAACTAAACGGGCGGTCGTTGGGAAGTAAACCGGCCTTCTAGCGGTTGAGGGTTAAAATCGGGGTTTTGAGAGCGTTTTTCTGTTGCGTTGGATGGAATTAGGGATTAAAAAGATGAATATCTTACAGTCGCTTTGAAAAAGAAAAATAATTTACAAAGCGCATCCGCTTAAATCAATAAATCAAAAATCAGTTTATTCTATGAGCGGTGGTATTGGTGGAGTAAAATATTTATTACTATATATAATATATATATTATATATAGTAATATAACTATTTTCAATAAAACACCTTCACACAAGCGTTTGAGCCCCAACAAAACTGATATCTGATTTACTGATTTAATTCGGAGCAATACCTCAGATGAATTCTGGGTGGTCGTTGTGGAGATACTCCCACATGCACTCCTTCATATTTATTGCATATTTCAGATGATGGAAATTGTCAATCTTCCATCCTCCATCCTCATATACCAGGTCAACACACGCTGGTATGTAGTTGTAAGGAGTGTAAACAGTGAACTGGACGCTGGCGAGACGCTCGTTGTCAGCACCGATATAGCAACATCTGACTTCAAATTCGTCGAATTTAACCTGATTCGTGTCATAGGCCATCGTCCAATGATTGATTTCGAAGAACAAATTGTTTGTATGGAACTCCTTCCTGCGTACAGCAGCCAGCATCTTGTTCCATGATTTTGAGCAATATGTTTTGTCAAGCAGGTCGTTGTCAACGGATCCTCCCAGATTTTCACTTTCGTGCTTCACAATGTCATAAATGCTGCGCACATGTTCCAGCACTATACCACTCTCCACTTGTAAAGCAATCTCTGATGACACATAGTCTGCTTTTGCCACAGAGTCCGTAAGGGTTGTCTGGTCGGCATCAGCCACATTGGAATCACCACCGCTAAACAGCTTGCTGCAAGCCCAAATCAGACAAGCATCAATCAACAATGCTGCAGAAAAAATGCAAATTATGCGTTTCAAAATCTTATCAAAAATTTTAATGGTTCTAAAAATCGGGCGCAAAGTTACACAAAAAAGCGCGAACACACAAGGAATAACACAAAAAAATTTTCAAAAACATAAACGGCGGGCGTCAAAACTCAACTTTTGTTAATATTATCTCGCGACTCAGCATAGTAAAAACAAGTTTTTCTCTGCTTTCGCTGCTCGAAAATTTTGTAGTTACATTTTTATTTGCTACTTTTGCAGGAGATATGGCAGAACAGAAGAAATGGCAGTGGCAGGAGCCGGGAACGGCGTGGAAGGGGGTGGGCCTGTACCACATCACACTGACCATTCCCGACCGTCAGCCTCTGTTGGGCACGCTGGACATCCCTGACGGGGATCCCACAAAGACCGCAGTGAGACGCACGCCGCTTGGTAATTCTTTGGTTGATTGCCTACTGGACATCCCCAACCACCATCCAGAGGTGCAAGTGCTGCACTTCTGCCTTATGCCCGACCACCTGCATGCCGTTTTGTATGTCCGTCGTACGATGCCCACAGGCATCAAAGGGATGGTGCGCGGATTTTGGCAGGGTGTGAAGAAGTTGGGGCGTGCTTCTTCCGTTATTCCGAATGACATTCGGGGAAACCGCCAAGAAGGCATGGAAAACCGCAACCGCCAAGAAGGAACGCTGGGACTTCAGGAGGCTACGCGCAACTTGGAAGCTTTCGCTGAGGGGCTAAAAGGGCAGATGAGCGACGAGGCCTATTACAACCTGCCTCCAGTCTTCACAGAGATGCCCTTCATTCGGCCGATGGGACGAAGGACCCAACTGCCCAATACCATACGCTATATCGACATGAACCCTCAGCGGTTGGCCACGAAGCGCCTGATGCCAGGCTTCTTCAGGGTGCAGCAAGACATCGTTATAGGCGAACGTAGGTACGATGGTGTGGGAAATACAACGTTGCTGATGGCTGGGCAGTTCATGCCAGTGCATGTACGAAGCAAGATGGTGAAGGCTGCAGAGAATGGTGATTCAGAACCGTTACGCAGCTATAAGAACGGTTGCGTACTGGCAGCTCGCAAGGGAACCGTTATGGTGTCGCCCTTCATCTCTACAGACGAGAAGCAGGTGATGCAGGTATTATTGCAGGAACAACTGCCGTTTATCGTCCTTGCCGACAATGGCTTCCGCGATTATTACAAGCCCTCCGATGCGCTTTTTGATGCCTGTGCTGCAGGTAGGGTGCTGATTTTAAGCCCTTGGCCATACAGTGCCGAGAAACGGAAAATCAGCCGTGAGGAGTGTGTTGCACTGAACGGAATGGCAGAGGAAATCTGTAAACAACTTGAAGGTTTTTGATGTAAGTATTTGTGGGATTGGCGAATACTGAAAAAGGGTGGCTTCGCTTAACAATTCTTTGCAAAAAAAACATGGAAAATCTCATTGCCGGATAAGGGAAATTTTATACCTTTGTAGCCAGAAAAACGATAAAGCAAAGAAACAGTATGACAGGAATCACTGCAAAGCGCAATTCCGTGTCAGTTCCCAAGACCGCTGCGAGCTGCGGGCTGACACTTTCGGCTGCTATCCGACGCGTAAAGACGTCGACAGGCAGCCCCTCGGCGGCGATTCCCGAGACGGTCATCATCGGAGATAGAGGCCCTTCATCTCAGGCGGCAAACAATCCGCGCACTACGGCCTCACAGGCTATTACCTTATTTAATAACCCCCAAATTCTCCGCAACAATGACACCCGAAGCATCTGCTCCCATATATCAAACGCTTAACGCCACCCCTCTGACGTTAGAGGAAGCATTGTGCGATAAAGCCAAGCGCGAAATCGAGCGTTTCGGTGTGGAGAATGCGTTAACCCGCTGGCGTGTTATATGCGACTATATGCATACGGAAGATTGGTGGCCGCCAGTGGCACGCAAGGTGGAAGAGGTGTTTGACGAAGCTTTTAAAGAACGCAACAAACAGCTGCAGAAGGAACGTGAACGTCAGCAGTCACAGGTTTCCATCACTGTCAGTCAGCAGCAAACCCACGAAGAGCAGAAAACCGACAATACTTTCACGAGCGGTAGTAATAGTCAGGTTTTCAACGGTGCAGTATCAGGTGACTTTAAAAAGACATCATAATCATGGAAGAGGATAAGAGAAGTGTAGTAAACCATTTTGAGACTGGTTCGAATTGTCAGGTGTTCAATGGCAATATCACTGGATGCGTGTTTGCCATGCCAGGATCGACGGTCACTCAGCAGGCTGGACAGCCAATGGATAGCTGTGGCGTGGAGAATCAGCCGTGTACGAACGAGCCTCCTGCCGGCGATGGTCAGGAGCACGACGAGGAGCTGTTTCATTTCATCCATCCCTTGGTGGATAGCGCGCACGAATGGCAGGTTCACGATGAGGTGAAACGGCTGGTACGTCGCCAGGGACTGCAGGACATCTGCCTGTATCTCGTGCAGATGGTGAAGGAGAAGAAAATCCTGTTGCCGCCGATGCCGTCGGTGGCCTACGCCGAGCTGGTGCGTATGGGGATGCCCAGTGGCGAGGGTTTCAGCGAGAGCACATTCAGGAAATATTATAGCAACAAATAGCTGCGGGACAAGCAGTATCGAAAGCATCAGAATCAATCCGGTTCTGGTGCTTTTTTTGTGTTTTGTCGGGAACAAAACGGAACAAACCAGAACAATTCAGAACAAGTCAGAACAACCTAGAACAGGCCACCATGAAAGCCATTTCCCAGTGAAAAAAAGTTAGTAATTTCGCATCGTGAATCAATCACAAGCGCTCTTTAACTTATTGACACAAAGGACACGACAGGAAGGCCTGGCGGAAGAGAAACTATTTTCGCTCGGACGCATCATATGCGTGCGGGCACAAACATTAATTATTAACTTTAAGACAAACAATAAAACAATTATGAAACAAACAGCAATTACGATCAGTATGATCAATCAACAGGGTATGAATCGCACGGCGACGCCATCCGTCAGGCCAACAACGGCGACGAGCGCATCGGCCGCCGCGGGCCGCATAACCTCTTGCTGGATTTGCCAGATGTATTCTCGCTTGAAGATGCAAGAAGGGTGCGTAGGCAACAGGGGCTTCCTGATAAGGGGTTGAGACCCATGATTTCCAATTGGAAAAGCAGGGGCTATATAAATCAGATATCAGAAATCAGTTTTGAGAAGCTCAGGTTCAAGTCTGGCGAGTAAACAAAAATCGGGCCCATCGTGAAGGTGGACCCGTTTTTTTATTTGTTATATCCGCACTCGGGATTTTCGTACATCGTGATGGGGATGCGGAACTGCATCATCTCGTCGAGGTTGTGGACGGGGTGTTCCACGTCCTGCGGAATGGGTCGCTGAGAGAACGTCTGGAAATAGAGCAGGCAGGCGTCGCGCCACCATTCTGCGTCGCGGGCCTGGATGCGGAGCTTGCGCTGTACCTCGCTGAAACGTTGCTGGTCGACGTAAGGCTGCATGGCATCCCAGACGGCCAGGAAATGGCGGGCTTCATGGACGCCGTCGTCATACTTATGGCAGAGCTCGTCCCAGAAGGTACGGCCGCTCTTCATCTTAAAGTCCCAAGGCACGTGGTGGAACCAGGTGATGAGGTTCTCAGGACAGGTATTGATGTCGTTGTAGAGCTGGCAGAGTGCCTCAGGATACTGCTTGACATTGCCGGAGCCCGTCGTGGTGCGGTCGAAACCCATACCGACAGCGTCAGCCTTGTGGTAGTAGGGTGGGGTCCAGTCGGCACGCACGCCCTTGGGAGCATACCACGGCTCTGGACCGTAATGGTGGGTGCCGGCAAAGATATGGTGAATGCCCAGGGGCATCATGTAATCGACGCATGCCTCGCGGCTGTCGAGCATGAGTTGGAGAAGAGGTGAGAGGTGAGAGGTGAGAGGTGAGAGATTACCTTGTTCGCCGAAAGTCTGGGTGAGCCATTCGTCGGCAATCTCCTTGGGTGTCAGCGCAGGATTCCACGCGGCACGTCCGAAGGCATACCAGTTGGCCTGAGCGAAGTGGTGACCGCACCAGTTGGTGTCGTCGCCGATATTGGCCACACCAGCCATCGCACGGAGACTGCCAGGTTTGACAAACGAGAAGAACTCCTGCCACATGGGGGCGAGATATACCAGGTGGTTGGCAGCACCCAGATATTCCTGGGTGAGCTGGAATTCCACCATCATCTGCGTCTTCTGCATGGCGGTGAACAGCGGGCTATACGGCTCGCGCGGCTGGAAGTCGATGGGGCCGTTCTTGATCTGGATGATGACGTTGTCGGCAAACTGACCGTCGAGGGGCATGAACTCCAGATAGGCCTGATTGGCACGGTCGGGACTCTGGGGTGCATAGACGAAGGCGCGCCACATGACGATGCCCTTGTGGGGCTTCAGCACACGGGCCAGCATATTGGCACCGTCGGCATGGGTGCGTCCGAAATCCTGCGGACCAGGTTCGCCCTCGGAGTTGGCCTTCACCAGAAAGCCACCGAAGTCGGGAATGAGACGGTATATCTCGTTCACCTTCTCCTTCCACCAGCCGATGACCTTCTTGTCGAGCGGGTCGGCAGTGGGCAGTCCGCCCACCTTGATGGGTGAGGCGAAATTGATGGACAGATAGACGCGGATGCCGTAGGGACGCAACAGGTCGGCAATGGCCTTCGTCTGCTCCAGACTGGCTGTTGACAGTGCCTCGGGCTTGGCATTCACGTTGTTGAGCACAGTGCCGTTGATGCCCACGGAGGCATTGGCGCGTGCGTACATCTGCATACGCTCTGGATTGGGATTCACGAAGATGCTATGTCCTGCAAAACCGCGCTCGACGGTACCGTTGGGATTGTCCCAATGGTTCAGGATGCGCAGGTCGTAGAAGGGCTTCTCTGTGATATCGAGGCCGTCGCACGACTGTCCCGTCTGTTGCAGGCGCAGCAGGTGGTAGGCACCATAGAGCAGACCAGCATCATTGCTGGCCGTTATCGCGATTTTGTCGCCCTGGCTCTTGACGGTATAGCCGTCGCGGGGCAAGCCCTTCTGCCGTTTCAGCACTACAGGACCGCCCTGCCAGTAGGTTTGCAACTCGGTCATGGCCGTTCCCTCGACACCCGTCACGTTTGCCGTGGTGTTAGCCATTTCCATACGTAGCCACAGTCGGCTGCCGTCTTCACTCTTCGCAGCAGCGAAACTCCATCCCGCTATCAGCGCAATTAGAATCAGGATTTTCTTCATTGCTTTTATCAACTCTTAACCGTTATCTTTTATCTCTTAGTTGGTGCGGCATCATTGTTTATTTGCCTTGAATTACATTCGAGCCTGCTTGCGCTCGGCAATTGATGCAAGCATCATTGCTCTCACTGACGCGCAGCCTTTTTCCGTTGATCATGGTCGAGGATGGTCTTGCGGATGCGCATGGACTGGGGGGTGACCTCGACGAGCTCATCTTCTTTGATATACTCCAGACACTCCTCAAGGCTCATGACGATCTTGGGAATGATGCGGGCCTTCTCGTCGGTACCAGAGGCACGGACGTTGGTGAGCTGCTTTGCCTTGCATACATTGATGACGAGGTCGTTGTCGTGGACGTGTTCGCCGACGACCTGACCCATATAGACGTCCTCACCGGGGTCGATGAAGAACTTGCCGCGGTCCTGCAGCTTGTCGATGGCATAGGCGAAAGCATTGCCAGTCTCGAGGGCTATCATGGAGCCGTTGACACGACGCTCGATGTCGCCCTTGTAGGGCTGGTACTCCTTGAAGCGATGGGCCATGATGGCTTCGCCCTGAGAGGCTGTGAGGACGTTGGTGCGGAGTCCGATGATGCCGCGTGAGGGGATGTCGAACTCGATATTGGTGCGTTCGCCCTGCGACTCCATAGATGTCATCTCGCCCTTGCGGCGGGTGACCATATCGATCATCTTCGAGGCGAACTCCTCGGGGACGTTGATGGTGAGTTCCTCGATGGGCTCGCACTTCTGCCCGTTGATTTCCTTATAGATGACCTGAGGCTGTCCGACCTGGAGCTCGTAGCCCTCGCGACGCATGGTCTCGATGAGCACGGAGAGGTGGAGCACGCCACGGCCGGAGACAATCCACTTATCGGTAGAATCCTCGAAGGGCTCGACATGGAGGGCGAGGTTCTTTTCCAACTCCTTCTCCAAGCGGTCGTTGATGTGACGCGAGGTGACGAACTTACCCTCCTTGCCGAAGAACGGCGAGTCGTTGATGCAGAAGAGCATCGACATGGTGGGTTCGTCGATGGCGATAGGCGGCAGGGGCTCGGGATTTTCGAGGTCGCAGATGGTGTCGCCAATCTCGAATTTCTCGAGTCCGATGACGGCACAGATGTCGCCACAGTCGACGCTGTCGGTGCGCACGTGGCCCATGCCCTCGAAGGTGTGGAGTTCCTTGATTTTCGTCTTCTCCATGGTGCCGTCGCGATGGGCAATGGTGACCTGCTGACCGTCGCGGAGGGTGCCACGATGGACGCGGCCCACGGCGATACGGCCGGTGTAGGAGCTATAGTCGAGCGAGGTGATGAGCATCTGCGGTGTGCCCTCCAACTGCTGAGGAGCAGGGATGACTTCGACGATTTTATCCAAGAGATAGGTGATGTCGGTAGTGGGTTTGTTGAAGTCCTCGCTCATCCAGCCGTTCTTGGCAGAGCCATAGACAACGGGGAAGTCGAGCTGGTCCTCGGTGGCATTGAGCGAGAACATGAGGTCGAACACCATTTCGTAAACCTCCTCAGGGCGGCAGTTGGGCTTATCGACCTTGTTGACCACCACGATGGGCTTGAGGCCAATCTGGAGGGCCTTCTGGAGCACGAAACGCGTCTGGGGCATAGGTCCCTCGAAGGCATCGACGAGGAGCAGACATCCGTCGGCCATGTTGAGCACGCGCTCTACCTCGCCTCCGAAGTCGGAGTGTCCCGGGGTGTCGATGATGTTGATTTTCGTTCCTTTCCAATTAATACTGACATTTTTTGAAAGAATGGTGATGCCTCGTTCGCGCTCAAGGTCGTTAGCATCCAACACTTGAGAGGACAGGTTCTGTCCCTCACGGAACAGATTACCGGCCAGCATCATCTTGTCCACGAGCGTCGTCTTGCCGTGGTCTACGTGTGCAATAATTGCAATGTTTCTAATATCCTGCATAAGTAAATTACGTAATTTCGGGTGCAAAGGTACACATTTTTTCTGAAATATTTGTGGGAATGGGAAAAAAGTTGTACCTTTGCAGCCGCATTTCGGAAAATCCGGAGCATTTGACGACGTAAACCGCCCGTGATTAGGCAGTAGAGCGTCCGAAAGATGTCATTGCAAAACAGTTATAATCACAATTAAACATTATGTATTTAGATCAAGCCAAGAAGACCGAGATCTTCAGCCAGTATGGCAAGAACGCTCAGGACACTGGTTCTGTAGAAAGCCAGGTAGCCCTGTTCAGCTATCGCATCAAGCACCTGACGGAGCACCTGAAGGAGAACCACAAGGACTTCGGTACCGCTCGTGCACTGACGAAGATGGTAGGTCGTCGTCGTAAGCTCCTGAAGTACCTTTACAACAAGGACATCAACCGCTATCGTGAACTGATCAAGGCTCTCGGCCTGCGTAAGTAAAACGCGAACGGTAAAAGGAAAAGAATAAGGACTCACTGAAATGGTGAGTCCTTTCTTTTTGTTATGTCTTTATGTCAGGTCGCGTGGAATCCAGAACCAGAAGGTGGAGCCGACGCCTACGTCGCCAGTGACACCGATGTCGCCACCGCAACGGTCGACGATGGACTTACAAATGGAGAGTCCGAGACCGGTGCCCTGAACGAAGTCGTTGAGCTTGACGAAACGCTGGAACACGGCGGCCTGCTTGTCCTTGGGGATTCCGGCACCCGTATCCTCGCAATAGAAGTAGAGTCCATCGATGCCCTTGCGCTGTTCCTTGCGATAGCCGACGCGGATGTGGCCCTCGCGCGTGTACTTGACGGCATTGGTGACGAAATTGGTGAGGAGCTGCATGACACGGCCCTTGTCGATGGTGGCAGGGCACGTGGTATAGGGATTGTCCTTCTGGAACTCGACGCCGGGTTCCTGGACGCGCTGCGCCAGCGACATGCAGATATCGTCGAAGACCACCGAGAGTTCGACGTCCTCGGGCTGGAGTGCCATAGACTGTCCCATGTTGGAGGCTTCGAGGATGTCGTTGATGAGTCGGAGCAGCATATCGCAATTGTTGCGGATGATGCGTATGAACTCATGGCGCTCTTCGTCGGTATCGACAGCCTGGAGGAGTCCGCTGAAGCCTACGATGGCATTGAGCGGGGTACGGATTTCGTGCGTCATATTGGCAAGGAAGGCTGCCTTCAGACGTCCGGAATTCTCGGCGCGCTCCGTCTCGACACGCAGTTGCTGCTGTGCCTCCATGAGGTCGGTGATGTTACGGGCCAAACCGAAATACTCCTTCAGTTGTCCGTCCTTGTCGAAGATAGGCATACCACTGACGGAATACCAGCTGTGGTTGGGGTCGAGCGGTGTACTGGCGAAAGGCATAATGGTGACATAAGCCTTGCCTTCGGCCATAGCCTGACGAATCTGCCCGGCAGCCTGCTGACGAAACTCTTCGTCGATGGTGCCCAGATAATCCTCGACGGTCTCACTAAATTCGGTAACGCCCGGCGAGCGCGTCATACGTACTGCATTCTCGGAGGGGCGGTAGGTCCAAATGTACATCTTCGTCTCCTCCAACAGATAGTGCAACTGGCGCTCGTAACGGCTGATGGCGTCGTTGGTGGCCTGCAGTCGCCGGTCGTGAGCACGTTGTTCGAGAATCACATTACGCTCGGCGGTGACGTCGCGGTTGGTGACGATGTAGTACACGAGCTGGTCGTCGTCGTTAATGACGGGATGGATGCGGAACTCGATGTACTTGTCGAGTCCGATGGATGGTTCGCTGAGATGCTGGCAGACGTGCATGACGTCGCGAGAGCCCGGCGTATAGACACCCTTGATGTTGGGGAAATCGAAGAGCGGCATCGTGCTGAAGAAATGTCCATCCCTATTCTCCATATTACATATTTCGTACATCTTCTTGTTAACGTCGAGCAGATGGCCCGTGGCATCGTAGAACGACATGGCGATGAGGTTCGTGTCGAACATCTTCTTGTATTTGCTGGCGAGGTCCTGAACGTGGCGCGCCTCGATCACCTCGTCGGTAATGTCCTTGGTGGTGTAGTAGATGAAACGCGTCTTGCCGTTCTCCTTCTCCGAAATGGCATTACCGTAGTATTCCTTCCAATCGGGTTCCTCGGGCGTACCGTGATTCACACTCAAATACGTTTCGGAATGAGTAATAGCCCCCGACGCCATCTGCATATTGAGATTGTGGAGCATCTTGGCCTCATCAGGATGCATACATTTCAGGAACTCCTCGGGATTCATCTCGTCGAGGGTCAACATGTGACCATAAGTGTTTCTGAGCTTATTGGCAGCTAAGTCCCACTCCACCATCGCGTAATTGCCCATGCTAAGTACCTGATCCATCATTTGTCCCAGATCGGAACGCTGCTGGACGGTCTTGCGCACACGACGGTTGACAAGACGGATGAGGAGTAGCGAAAAGGCGATGGCAGCTACGAGACCGCCGAGCACAAAGAGCGCTACGGGCGACGTATCGTCGTGGACCCGCTCAGGATGGAACCATCGGTCGTAGATGCGCTGCAGGTCGCCAGCCTGTTCGAGGCGGGTGTACTGGTCGTCAATGATGTCGATGAGGTCGCGGTTGTAACCAATGATGCGCAGTTCGCCAGGAGGGATTTCTGCGTCGTCGAGCACGAGACTGTCGATGCCCAGTTCCTGTATTTTACTGGTGATCGGCATTTCGCCCCAGATAAAGTATTTGTAACGTCCTGTTCGGATGCCCGTCAGCGCGTCCTTAGGCGTATGGAACTCGGTGACGAACTTGACGTCGTGCATGATATCGATAGTCAAAGCGGCATAGTCATCCTTCTTGAGCAGCACCGTATCGGTAGGTTCCAAACTGTGGAGAGGCTTCAGTGGAGGCACATCAAGTCTGTGGGCCACCTTCAGATTGTAATAGTTCAGATACTTATGAGTGGAGACGTAGGGATGGTTCTTATAGAAATAGAAGAGGGCATGAATGAGGTCAGCCTCGCGGTGCTGGAACATGTTGGTGGCAACATGCCATTCCTGCATGACGAACTTATGGGGAATATCGAGACGTTCGAAAATCATGTCGAGGACGTCAATGTTATAGCCTGCGGGCTGCCCCTCGCTGTCGAGGAACTCGAAAGGACGGAAATCCCAGTCGCAGACGACGACCAACGGGTGTTCGTCGGTATATTCCGGGAACTCGTTGGCAGCAGGGAGTCCCAGAGGCAGACAAAGCAAGATGGCTAAGAGAAAATATATTGTTGTATGCTTCATATCCTTACTTTCTGATGATTTCATTGCACTGACACGGAACGGAAACCCACACAATGGTCCCTTGTCCGGGTTCGGATTTGACACGGATTTTACCATCCATCTTCTGAATGATTTCATGACTGATGGCGAGGCCGAGACCGGAACCGACGTTATCGGTGGTATAGAAGCGGTCGAAAAGATTCTCCATCTTCTCATTGGGGATGCCACTGCCGGTGTCCTGAACGGCCACCATCAAATCTTCACCATTATAATCATAGCGCGCGCGCACGTAACCCGAGGTGGTGTGCTGGGCGGCATTGATCAATATCTGGTCGATGGCAATGCCCAGGTTCTGCAAGTCGATGGTAAGCATCAGACGTTCGTAGGGGTTGTCGACCGTGAAACTGACGTCGGGTTGCAGGTAGTTGGTGACTGCCGACTGGCAATGGCCCTCGAATACGGCGGCGAAATCGATGGGCACCTTGTTGAACTCAATCATCTGGGCATCGAGTCGCGAGAGATAGAGGATGTCGTTGATGAGTTTCAGCAACTTCTCGGAATTCTCCTTGATTTCCTGAATGAAGAATCCTTCGTCGTCCTTCGAGTGTTCCCTGTCGAAGAGTTCGGCAAAACCCACGACAGAATTCAGCGGTGTACGGATTTCGTAACTCATGTTTGCAAGGAAGGCCTGTTTCAGCATCTCAACCTCACGGGCTTTCTCCGTCTCGCGAGCCAGTTGTTCCTCGGTGGCCTTGATTTCGCTGATGTCACGAATGAGTCCGAAATACTCGGTGACACCCTCGTCGTTGATGACTGGCACGAACGAGAAATACAAATGGAGGCGACGGCCCTCCTTGGTTTTCACCAGCGACTTGATGGTATCCTTCACGGGGGTACGCATGCGGTTGTCCATACTGTTCATCAGTCGCTGGGCGGCCTTCTTCGACTCGTCGGCAGCCAATGCCAGTAAGCGTGCCTGCGTCAGGCGAAGCTGCACATGGTCGATCTCGCTATAGACGGTCAGCGTATGGGTGTCAGGGGAATAGGTGGCAACACGCACGCCACCGTTCTGCATGACGTAATCGATATTACGGACATACTCCTGCAACTCGGCATTAGCCTGCTCCATCTGGGCGATATTCTTCTGCAGGCGGGAGTACGACTTGGCCAGTTCGGTGACGTCGCGACCAGTGCCGTAGATAGCCAACAGGCGTCCATTGTCGTCGCGAACGGGTACCAGTTGCAGTTCGTAGTATAACTCGTCGCGCTTGAGGAACTGGTTCAGAGGACGTTCGTCGTCGGACGAGCGGTAGATCTGTGTCAGGTAGGTGTACTCCAGATTGTCGGTAGTGACGGTGGGGTCGCCAAGCACATCCTGAACGGGAATCTTTGCATCGACGACAGCCTGTACGCCACCGGGAATGGCACGAGCGGCCTTCTCGTTCATATTGTCGATGATTCCGTGCTCGTCGTAAGAAATGGTATCGACCATTGCAGAATTGAAGATGGACTGATAACGCAACATGGCATCCTTTTGCTTCTGACGGCGCTGACGCTCTTCGGTGACATTGGTGGTAGCACCGATGATGACGGTAGGACGTCCGGAACGGGTCCGACGCAGGATGGAGAAATCGACAGAGAAGATGAACTCCTCACCATTGTGTCCTTTCATGCAACGTACTTCCAGCGTGTCCTTTTCTTTCTCCTGCAGGGCCAATTGGCGGAGGACGTCACAGAGTTTCTCGTAGTCCTCAGGATTCATGTAGTACTGGAAGAAATTGGGCGACAGGGGGATGACGACCCTGTTGCCGTCGTTGTCGAGACTGCTGATGGTACGCTTGGCAATGTCGAACAACCAGATGTGTACCTTACTGGTGGTGAGAATAAGTGCCAGACTGTTGTTGGTGCGTCTGACATTCTGCGACATGCGGCGTTCGTAGATGCGGTAGCCGACGTAATATGCCAGGAATACGGCAATAATCACCGCCATCACAATGATTACGCGCCATATCCACGAGGGGATACCCGTCTCGGTGCGTTCTGGGTAGAACCACTTGTTTTGGATAGGCTGCAGTCGTCCCGTGGAATTCAGATGGGTGAATACACTGTCTAATCGATGGAGCAGTTGGAGATTGTTGGACATGAACTTATACTCACCATGAGGAATATTGACGGGTGTCAGTTCAAGGTCGTCGAAATGAAACTTATGCAGCAACCACTTGAGTGACAGGGTGTTCCACACAATCTGAGTTCCTTCCACACCATGGGCATGTTGGACGGCTTCCTGCATATCGTCGTAGGGAATGGCATTGGCACCCCAACCGTTCTGAATCATCAAGTGATGACTGAAACTGCCGTCGTGAACGATGACACGATGGTGCGCTAAGTCGTCGATGGTCTTGATGAGCACGGGCTCGTCCTTCTGGTGAACAACGCTATGGGTGAAGATCTGAATGACGCTATTGCCGTAGGTGGCATACTCGTTATGGAAATGGGCATCCATACCGCACATCAGGTCGGCACGTCCGCTCTTCAGGTCCTCAAGGGCTTCCTTGGTGGGTTTCAACTTGATGCGATAGGGTATGTCGAGCTCGTTGCAAAGCAGTCTCAGCAGGTCGATATTGAATCCGACGGGTTCACCGGCTTCGTTCAGGAAGGCATAAGGCCACAAGTCCCAGGCGTCTTCGTAAACCAACGGATGATCCTCGGTAAACACCCTGACGCTGTCGTTTGCCGATGTCTGCTTTTGCGCTACGACAGGCATAGCACACAAAGCGAGCAGCATCGCGCAGAAGAGCTGTCGGAAACCGGCTATGCTCATGTTTCTATATATCATGATGGTATTTGTTTTTCTTTCACTTCAAATATTTCTGCAGGAATCCAGAACCAGAACGTCGAGCCCTGCCCTTCCTCGCTGTCAACGCCTATCTGACCACCACACTTCTCGATGATGCTCTTACAGATGGAGAGTCCGAGACCGGTGCCCTGAATATAGTCGTTGAGTTTGACGAAACGCTCGAACACTGCCGCCTGCTTGTCCTTGGGAATACCTGATCCTGTGTCCTCGCAATAAGCATAGAACCCCTGCTGGCCCTTGCGTTCCTCAATGCGGAAGCCCAATCGGATGTGACCCTGATGGGTGTACTTCACGGCATTGGTGACGAAATTGGTGAGCACCTGACCGATGCGGTCGCTGTCCAGTTGTGTCAGCAATTTCTCGTAGGGGTTGTCGGTGATGAACTCGACGGTAGGCTCCTGTACACGCTGAGCCAGCGTCTTTGCCAGCTCATTGAAGTCGTGGACAGCATCGACGTCGCGCGGCTCTATCTTCATGGCATTGGCATCCATCGTACTAAGCACCAGGATGTCGTTGATGAGTCGGAGCAGCATGTCGCAGTTGTTATGAATGACACGAATCATCTCGCGCTTGTCGTCAGGCGACTCGATGGCCTGCAACAGGTCCGTGAAACCAACGATGGCATTGAGCGGGGTACGAATCTCGTGCGTCATATTTGCCAGGAACACCGACTTCAGACGTCCGGAGTCGTTGGCACGTTCCGTCTCGCGCTTCAACTGCTCCTGCTTCTCCATCATACCCGATATGTTTCGTATCAGTCCGAAGGCTTCCTTCACCTCTCCGTTTTCATCATAGACAGGGATGTTGTTGATTTGGTTCCATTGTATTTCATGACCCTCATGGAATACAGGACGCATCTCAGCCATATAACCCATGGGTTGCGAGAAATAAGTATAAGGATCCTGGAATCCCATACGCACTGATTCCGGTTCGTTGACGAAATGCGGCTCAACCTCGTCGAACGACATTTCGAGTTCCACGGTGCCCAAGCCCTTGTAGAAACGTACCACCCGTTCGTCGAAGAACAGTCGGAAGGCACGCATGTCGCAAGCCTCCATCATATAGCGAAGCTCCTCCTCGTAACGCATGATTTCGTTGTTCACTTTCTGGATTTCCAAGTCGTTTTGCTTCGCCTGCAGATACATTTCTCGCTCTCCAGTCACATTACGTACTGCAAGGGCGATGTTCAGGAGCTTTCCCTCGTCGCTATACAGCGGATAGACGTGTAATTCCAGATAGTCATGCAAACCACGTTCAGGGACGATACTCTGAACACAAGCCCACACTTCCTCGACATTGTTCTTGTCCAGAATCTCGTTGAACGGCATAGCGTCGAAGAGATTCGTATTCGAGAAATGCTCGTCGTAAGTGTCGCTGTCGAAATGACATATTTCACGCATAATCTTATTGGCATCCAACAGCCATCCGTCAGGACTATAGAAGGATAGGCCTACGATGGAGTGTTCAAAGATGGTCCTGTACTTCTTTGTCAGTTCTCCCTCCCTTATTTCCTGTTCATGGAGTTCTGTTTCGTCGCGTAACGTACTGATGATACTCTGAGGAATCGACGTTCCTGCCTGAAACTCAACGATACTGAAATCGTGCATATATCCCCACTGCGGGGCACCGTCACCAAGGTTGAAGTTCCAACGATAGAAGAACTCATCCTGCTTATTCTTACCAGACATCATCCGATGGAAATGGGCAAGCGTAGCATCCCTGTCTTCAGGATGCAGGCGTTCTTTCCACTCTTCGGTGGTAAGCCCATTCTCTGGGAACAGGTGTCCGTAAAGACGATGGATATATTTCTCGCGAATGACGAAGCGTACCACGTTATTATCACTAATCTTCACGGCCTCCTCCATCATGTTTCCCGTAAAGTGGGTGTCAGCCAAATATTTCTTCACGCGCCGCACTACGATACGGTTTTGGACAAGCATGAGCAGGAATAACAGGGTGATGATTAGCAGCACCATGGTAGGCAGGAACTGGAACGGCCAAACAAACGATATTATAAAGATGAACATAGTCATAAGGAATTTCATGCAGGGTTATACAATTTCACGACGTTTCTCTATCACTGAGGCTTCACAAGGAATGAACACCCAGACGGTGGTTCCTTTACCGTATTCAGACTGCATCTCAATGGTGCCGCCCATCTGCTGAACCAGTGCCTGGACAATAGGCAGGTCAAGACCTGTTCCACATACACCATCTTGCTCGTCGCGAACAAAACGTTCGAAGACGCGAGGCAGCGTCTTTTCGTCAATACCGCGTCCTGTATCCTCAATGCTGATAGCCAGCTCACCATGACGGTATTCATACTTCGTACGGATGGTCCCCTTCTCGGTATAGCTCACTGAGACGGAACACAAGCGTTCGAGAATCTTGCCGACGTGCTCCAGGTCGATGGAGACAAGCAGTCGTTCGTAAGGATTCTCGACGACGACCTTCACCTCGGGATTCACGTTGACCAATCCCATCTGGCACCAGCTCTCAAAGAGCATTGCAAAGTCAGCTTCTTCCTTCTTGAACTCTATCATGTTGGCATCCAGTCGCGATAGGAAGAGGATGTCGTTCACCAGCTGTAACAGCGAATTCGAGTTCTGACGTATCTCGTTGACAAACAACGGTTCGTCGGCCTCGTCGTGCTCGCTCTCGAAGAGTTCTGCAAAACCAATCACCGTGTTCAGCGGCGTACGGATCTCGTAACTCATGTTCGTCAGGAAGGCCTGCTTCAGCAGTTCGGTCTCCTGGGCCTTCTGCGACTCAATGGCCAACTGACGCTCGGTCTCCACCATTTGCGTCATGTTACGACACATGCCGAAATAGCGTTCCACCTGCCCTTCTGCGTTCAACAGCGGAATCATGTTAAACTGCAACCACACCGGACGACGCTGCTCGTCGTGTATCTCCGTTTCTATCAGGAGATTTACGGGGCGGGCCGTACCGTGGTCCATGCGATTCAACGCACTGGAGATGGCACGACGGAAACGAGGAGTACCCAGACGGATGCAACGCAACTGCGAGAGATACAACTGCGTCTCGTTCAGGTTGTCCGACAGTTCCAGCGTATACTTCGACGGGACATAGTTCACCAAGCGTACTTCCGATACGCGCAGGGCATAGTTCACATTCGAGATGTACGTCTTGATGCTCTTTGTTATCTCGCTGAGCTGCTTGAATCCCTCCTGCTGATGATGGAACGACTCTACCATCTCCGTCACATTACGACCTGCCATATAGACGCCTTCCAACTCACCTTTTTCATTACGGATGGGATTGATGGTCGACTCATAATACATCTTGCCGTGCAACCCAAGTTCCTCCGTTTTGTAAACGGGATCTATGAACTGGTCGAAATCGACTATCGACGACGTCCTGGTATTGTCCATTTGATGGATGTCGACACCACTGTAGAAAGGATTGTTCTCCAGCAGGAAACCTTCGCGGATGGCGGTCTCGCGGTCTTTGACACCAAACTGCTGACAGGCCTTCTCGTTGATGTCCGTCAAAACACCGTACTTGTCGTAATACGCCATATCCACCAGCGACGATTCAAATACCGTCTGGTAACGCAGCATCAGCTTGTTCACCTTCTCGCGGCGCGTCTCTATGTCGCTCACGTCATGAAGGATGAAGAGCAGGTCCTCAACTTCCTTGTGGTTCCTACGACGGGCTACGGATACGAAGAAATTATAGATGCGCTGCGACCCGTCCTCCTTTTGAAGCCCTCTTACCCTGACCTTGCCGGAAGGCAGACGTCCCTCGCCGATGGCAAAAACCATTTTACGGACTTCTTCAATGTCTTCACGTTCGAAAAGACTGGCAAATTCTATCGGGTCATATTCCTTTGAGAATTCACCGCCTTCTTCAATAAAGATACAATGGCGGCGACGCATGTTATAGAAACACAATCGCAAACCGCCTGTCTGCAACACCAGCGACAGACGTCCGTACTGGCTCAGGCCTTTCATCTTCGCATCCTGTTCACGGTAGTGATACACAAAGTTATAGAACAGCAGCACAAAGAATCCTATGAGGAATGCAGCCGAGAAATAGGCTGTCATGTGCACAAAGTCAAAAAGGCGTTCTATATTCTTCAAATCAGCCTGGGCCATAAGTGGCAATGAAACTGTTAGCATCAGCGTGGAAAGTGATGCTCGACAGACGATATTTTTACTGCGTTTTAGGTTCATCTTTTCGTTAAGGGAACAGTAATAAACATGAATATTGCCCACAAAGATAGGCAAAAATAAGACAATAACCAAATTTTTAGCCAAAATATTTTGTATTTTGCTCACTTATTCGTAACTTTGAGCCCAAGAAACTCAAAACAATACATTTATGATAGACGTAAAAGCAACATTAGCCGCTGCTGAAGAGCGCATGGAAATGGCAGCAATGTTCCTCGAGGAAGAACTGAACCGCGTCCGCGCCGGACGTGCCAACGTGGCCATCCTCAGCGGTGTCAGAGTAGAGTCCTATGGACAGAAAGTTCCACTCAATCAAGTAGCCAACGTGTCCACACCCGATGCCCGCACCATCGCCATCAAGCCTTGGGACAAGAAACAGATTCGCGACATCGAGAAAGCCATCATGGACAGCGACGTGGGTATCACCCCCGAAAACAATGGCGAAATCATCCGTCTGGGCATCCCTCAGCCCACCGAAGAGCGTCGTCGCGACTTGGTGAAGCAGTGCAACAAGATTGCCGAGAAGGCCAAGGTCGAGGTACGCAACGTTCGTGGCGACATCAAGGAAAAGCTGAAGAAAGCCATCAAGGATGGTCTTTCCGAGGATAACGAGAAGGATGCCGAGCTCGATCTTCAGAAGCTGCACGACAAGTACATCAAGAAACTTGACGAGCTGATGGAGGCTAAGAACAAGGAAATCATGACCGTCTAACATTGAAGGGACTCGTCATTAAAAATACAGGAAGCTGGTACACCGTCCTTACGGACGATGGCCAGCTACTTGATTGTAAGGTGAAGGGCAATTTCCGCATCAAGGGAATACGCTCTACCAATCCTGTGGCAGTAGGCGACCGCGTCAGTGTGGGCGACGGTTGCTGGATAACGGAAATCGAGGACCGTCGCAACTACATTATCCGCAAGAGCATCAACCTCTCCAAGCAGAGTCATATCCTTGCTGCCAATGTCGATCAGGCATTGCTCGTCATCACCGTCAGCCGCCCTGAGACCTCCACCACCTTCATCGACCGTTTCCTAGCGTCGGCAGAGGCCTATCGCGTGCCCGTGATACTTATATTTAATAAAACCGACCTGCTCTCCGACGACGAGCTACACTATCAGCAGATGATGATACAGCTCTACGAAACCATTGGCTACGAGTGTCACGCCATCTCTGCACAGACGGGCGAAGGCGTCGAAGCCCTGCGGCCCCTGCTCGAAGGCAAGATCACCCTCCTCAGCGGCAATTCGGGTGTGGGCAAATCGACGCTCATCAATCGCCTCGTTCCCCACGCCAACCAGCGCGTAGCAGACATCAGCGAAGCCCACCAGACAGGAACCCACACCACTACTTTCTCTGAAATGATTCCGGTCGCCTCTCTCACCTCTGACCTCTCACCTCTTACTTCTAATAATACCTGGCTCATCGACACCCCAGGCATCAAAGGTTTCGGCACCTTCGACATGGAACGTGAGGAACTCACCAGCTATTTCCGCGAAATCTTCGAGTTCTCCAAGCAGTGCCGCTTCTCCGACTGCACCCACACCCACGAACCGGGCTGCGCCGTTCTCAAAGCCGTCGAAGACCACTACATCGCCCAAAGCCGTTACCAGAGTTATCTCTCGATGCTCGACGACAAGGACGAAAACAAATACCGCGAGGCCTACTAACCCTTCATCAGTCGCACCTTTACGCGCAAATTTTAATTGCATGATGACTTCCCTAGCAAGACGCCTGCTCTGTATGATGCTCGTTTGGACGGTGGGCACGGGGTATCTTTGTGCGCAGGAGATAGTGGAGCATCAGGGCAACCATTACATCATTCACGCAGAGGCGCTGGAGCCTGATGCGGAGATGACACTGCTCGACGTGCTGCAGATTTGTCCGGAATTCATGACCACCGACGGCAAGGGCATCACGGCCGACTATGTACTTACCATCGACGACATCTCTGTCGGTGGGAATTGGGAAGGCATGCTGCAGAACATCAAAGCCGTAGAACTGGACGAAGTACACATCTATAACTACTCGACTGTTGCCAATGGCGACGATGGCATCAGTGGCGAAATCAACATCACATTTAAGGATGCAGAAAAGCGCGATGGGAAGATTGCCCTGACAGGCAGTACCTACGGCAATGGCAGGATGTTTGCCTCGTATGCCGAGAGTGGCGAAAAGGTAAGCGTAAGGGGGATGCTGAACACAGAGTTACGCTATGGCAAGGGAGGCATCAATGATGGTATGCGTGTGACTTCGCGCAAGGGAATAGAAAATGCAACAGCATTCCTGAACTGGCAACCGACGGAGCGCGACAAAGTGGAATTCAAACTGCTACAAGGTTATCTGGATCAAGCCGACCGTTTCTTTGTTGGCGGGGAAAGCGGGAAGGATGCAACCCGGGAACGTCTCGGGGAGTTTTCGGCTGCCTACGAGCGGACGCTGAATGACCATGGGGCTTATCTCTACTTAGAAGGCGGGCTTGACTATTTAAATTCGACAGGAAATCTGTTGGACGTGCAGACCTGGGCACCCATCTTGAATGTCGAAGCAGGATTCCCGCTCTTTACAGATCACCTGACGGTAACGGCAGGTTGGGAAATCGACTACATCAGTAATGAAACCAAAACTATCGACCGAGAACAATATCTCTACAACGACCTCTATCTGCAATTCAACTATGCGCTGGGGCCGTGGATTATGACCGTTGGCGACCGTTTGAGACTGATTAGTATCTGGGACAAGTACGAAATTAACATGGAAGCAGGGCGACAAGAATGGTCGCACAGTCGTAACGACCATGCACTCCATGCGAGTGTAGGTTACAAGACAGGGCGACACTTCCTTCAGGGCAACCTAGGACGTAACTTCTATACCCCCTCGATAAGCGACTTCTTCCACATGGAAGAGCAAACGAACCTGCGTATGTATACCACAGATATCGAAGACAACCTCGTCTGGCAGGTGGAGGCGCGTTATGCCTATCAGACACCAAAACTGTTCGCTTCAGCCAGTGTGCTGCAACAATGGGAGAAAGACGAAACATCGGGCGATGAACAGGTGACAGGCATCAGGACTTCGGTCACCTGGCTCCACGGACCGCTGAGGCTCACGGCAGGTGCAGACTATTATCACCAACATGTAGATGAAGGTACTTTTAGCGCTGGCTTCAACGATAATTACTATCATCTGAAACTGGCACCCACACTGACCCTCGGCAGCGGCTGGCGACTGTCGTCGCTATTGCTTTACAGTAGCCGTAAGAGACGGTACGATGAGCACCCCTGGCTCTATGCATCCCTCAAGGTGAACAAAGACCTGGGACGCTACTGCAATGTGTTTGGCGATTTCCACGACATCGCAGGCTCGCCTACAGCACTGACGTCTGACGTCAGCGGCTATTTCAAAAACCGCGCCCTCACCATCGGCATTACATTCTACCCTTGGAGGTGATCAAATGAAATAGGTTTGAACTTAGATAGTGATCTCCCCACTGCCGTAGCAACGGTGGTGGCGATTGTCGTAAACGACGCAGAACTGGCCTGGTGCGACGCCATGAATGGGTGCCTCGGCATGAACCATATAACGACCTTCACCCAAACTTTCCAATTTGGCTGGCAGATATTCGGGCGTGTGGCGAATCTTCAGCGTAATATCCGTTGGGGGTAGTTGTCCGTTGATGCTATGGAAGTCCATAATGGGAAAATCCTGCTTGTAGGCTGTCGCAGGATCGTAGCCGTGAGACACATAGACGATGTTCTGTTCGATGTCTTTCTTGATGACGAACCAAGGTCCGCCTCCCAGTCCCATACCCTTGCGTTGACCGATGGTGTGAAACCAGTGACCTTTGTGCTGACCGATTTTCTTGCCCGTTTCCAGTTCCACCACGTCGCCAGGCAATTCGCCTAAATAGCGACGCAGATAGTCGTTGTAATTGATTTTCCCCAAGAAACAGATGCCCTGCGAGTCTTTGCGCTTGGCGTTGACCAAATGTTCGCGCTCGGCTATCACACGTACCTCGTCCTTCATCATGTGACCAATAGGAAACAAGGCCTTCGCCAGCTGCCAGTCGTAAATCTGAGCGAGGAAATCCGTCTGGTCCTTCACGGGGTCGGGACTGGTGCAGAGCCAGACCCTCTCTGTCTCTTCCTGTATAGAGGGAGTATTTGTCGCCTTCCCTGAACGGGGGAGGGTGGAGGGCTCTCTCTCCGTCTGTGCATAGTGACCTGTGGCAATGAGGTCGTAGTCGTGACCGCATTTCTCGTGGAAGGCACCGAACTTGATCAGGCGGTTGCACATCACGTCGGGGTTCGGCGTCATGCCCGCGCGGACCTTATCCATTGTGTACGTCGTCACCTGGTCCCAATATTCGCGGTGGCAGTCTATGACCTCCAACTTGCAACCATATTTGTGCGATACGGCTGTGGCCATCTCCAAATCCTCCTCGCTGGAGCAGTCCCACTCCTCTTCCTCCTCAGGACCAATCTTGATGTAAAAGCAGTCCGGATGCAGGCCTTGGCGCACCAGTTCGTAAAGCACCACGCTCGAATCGACACCGCCCGAAAGCAGCACAGCGATACGCTTGTTTTCTATCTCTTTGACGTTCATGGGTGCAAAGGTACGAAAAGTTCATAGTTCATAGTTCATAGTTCATAGTTAAAGATACTTAAATATTAGTGCAAATCCATTGTCGGATGAAAAATAGTTCATATCTTTGCAATATCAAATTGATATCATCATGAATATTAAACATTGAAAATTATGGAAACAAAAGAATTTGCATTCAAAGGTTGGGTGATGAACGGATTCCTGATGTTGTTCGTCAACTTCCTGATTCTGGTATTGTCTATCGTAACGATTGTGTTCAGTATTATCCTGCTCAACGAGTCTGACGGTAGCGATGGCGGATGGCTGCTGGGTGGCGGCATTCTGCTGCTCGTTGTCAACATATTTATGTGGTGTGGTCACATGATGCTCGAGCCCAACGAGGCTCGCGTAGCTACATGGTTCGGCAAGTATGACGGCACGTTCTCGAAGACAGGTTTCTTCTGGATCAATCCCCTCTATAGCACCAAGAAAGTCAGCCTCCGCGCACGTAACCTCGACGCAGAGCCCATCAAGGTGAACGACAAGACGGGTAATCCCGTGATGATTGGACTTGTGTTGGTTTGGAAACTGAAGGATACGTATAAGGCTTTGTTCGAGGTGGACACGCAGACGATGGCTTCTGCCCCCAATTCCGTGGGTACCGACATGCGCTCCATCATGAATGCCCTCGAGCGTTTCGTGCGTGTACAGAGTGATGCTGCCCTGCGTCAGGTGGCAGGTCAGTATGCCTACGACGACGAGGACAAGACAACGGTGAGCACCGATTGTCAAAGCGACAATCTCACCCTGCGTGGTGGTGGTGACGAGATCAACGACCAGCTGGAAGAGAAGCTGAACGAGCGTCTGGCTCTGGCAGGTATCGAGGTCGTTGAGGCCCGCATCAACTATCTGGCTTACGCTCCTGAGATTGCTGCTGTCATGCTGCGTCGCCAGCAGGCTTCAGCTATTATCACCGCCCGCGAGAAGATTGTCGAGGGTGCAGTTTCGATGGTTAAGATGGCTCTCGACAAACTCTCTAACGAGGATGTCGTGGAGCTGGACGACGATAAAAAGGCCGCTATGGTCAGCAATCTGTTAGTGGTACTCTGTGGCGACGACTCAGCCCAGCCCGTAGTAAACACAGGAACGCTGAACCATTAAACTTGTCTGATGGAAAATGGCCAATGTAGAAAGCAGGGAAGTGTAAGACGTTATGGCTGAGAAAACAACCAAAAGTTTCATCTTGCGCGTGGATGCGGAGACGATGAACGCAATTGAGGCCTGGGCTGCGGACGAGTTCCGCAGCACCAATGGCCAACTGCAGTGGATCATCACCGAGGCCCTGCGAAAAGCCAAGCGCCTGCCAAAGAAGAAAAAACTACAACCCCAAAACGAAGAAAACAATGAATAGGAAGAAAGCATTATTATTAATCGTGGCATTTGAGTTGATGCTCATGGCAATGCTGGTAGTGTTATACTTTTCAGGTGTCATGAGTGATACGCCGTTCATCATCACAGTGCTCATTGTAGGCATTGTATCCAGTACCTTTACGGTCCTTGCTGTCCGTAAATTACCTCCCATGTAAACTTAGAATTTATTCAACGACAACCTTCCGGCCTTGATGGATGTAAAGACCTGGATGGTTGGGACGGCCCTGCAGGCGACGACCATCAAGATGGTACCAGTTGTCAGCAGGACGGTCGTCTGTGGTGATGGTGCGGATGCCGGAAGTATTAAACAGTGCATTGATTTTCAGTGACTTACACGACGGCATCGTGAAGACATGTTGTGCTCCCTCTACTTCACTGGTTGACGTGGAGCCATTGTTATCTGTTCGGACTATCGACCAACCCACGACAGGCTGCTGTCCGTCCTCGGCACGCAGGGTCACCTGACCTCCGGCGTAGTATTTTCCGTCGAAGACCGGCTGAGTCAGTGGGATGTCGTTTATGCTGACAGTGACGTCTGCCAACTTGTCGGAAGCCACATCCTTGTTTACGGTCAGCTCGGTGGGTGTGCCTTCGTTGTAAAAGCTTGCCAACTGATGGATGAAATAGTTCGTACGTGCTGCCAGCCAATTGCGGGCGTTCTTCAGTTCATTATCGTAATTAATCCAACCGTTCACTGCCTGCTTGTGATAGGGAAACTCCTGACGAATCATATCGACCATCGGATCCCAAATGGCACGGATACCATGCTCGTTGAGAAAATCGCCCATATAGACTGCAGCACGGTCGAGGAACAGGCGACGGAAATCGTCGATGGCCATTAGACGACGGAACAGACGGGTTTCGTCACTGCCATTAGCCCAGTTGGTATTGGGGTCATAGTTGTGGTCGTTGATCCATGCAACGGTGTTGTAATCGGCAGGAAGACCATAGAGTCCCAGTCCGAAGTCAGTATCCTTGGCAATAAAACGCCAACGTCCTCCCTCCTTGCGCGGGCGCCACATGACGATATTGTTGCCAGGGAAGTCGCGATTGCTGTAGTAGAGGTTCAGCAGCATCAGATTGGCAAACTCCTCGTAGTCAAGCCACTGTTCATACTCCGCCAGCGTATGTCCTGTCTCCTGATAGAATGCCTTGAAACGGTTCCAATGCTCCCAATCGCCCTCCTTCAGATCATACCAATTCTCTATCATGTCAATATCCTCGAGCTTGTCGTAGTGGGTATAGATATTGTCCTCGTTCGAGCGTTCGCGGATGTTGAGAATGCCTTTATAAACGCCATTCTTGAAGATGATGGCTGGGCGCCACGCCTGCCAGTCGAGGTCAACGTGCTGACCCATGCTACGCTGGATGATGGCATCGCGCATCAGGAGATAGTCGAAATCGTTGCCGGCATTACGCAACACAAGCGACTTGAACTCCGTATCGCCAGGCCGTTGGTCGGGGAAGAACTCGTAGGCCAGCCGTTTCTCGCCAAAGCGTTTGTGGGCATAGACGGCCAACGACTTCAGTTTGGCACTGCGCGACGCACCACCCTGTACGCGCGTCTCACCCAACTGGTTGAGCTTGCTGTCGCTATTGGGCGTCTCAAAGTATTCGATGTTGACAGGGCGACGCCAGTCGTTGCGGTTCTCCGATGAATTGTTGCTGATGATACCTAACTGCGGATCGTCCCAATAGCGTTGGTCGGTGACCAGCGAGATAACAGGCAACGTCATGTTGCGACCCAGGAAGATGAACGACTGTGTGGCACTGCAAGCCGACAGATATCCCTCGCAGAAAGCTTTCGCACGCACCGTGGTGGTCCTGTGAATATTGATGGGACTAGTGTATTGCGGACTGTTAGCAGTAGGTTCACTGCCGTCGCGGGTATAGCGGACGATGGTACCTTCCGGCGAGCCGTTGGCAGGCGACAACTCCAGGTGCAGAGTAGTGCCTTTGGTCAGCACCCTGCCTGACTCGCTGAACACGGGTGCGCCCAGCAACTGTTTCTTCGTACACAGCACGCCACAGTTGGCAGCACCCGGTGTGGGCTCATACTGGTAGCCCCACGAATCGTCCGTTTCCGTCTTCACGCCTAACGAGATGTTGGGTGCAGGCTGCTTCTCTATGTCTTCCCGCTTGTCGTCCACCTCACCGTTGAAGAACAGATAGACGCTGCCGCCCTTGCCAGATTCCAGACGGAAGTCGGTATGCAGCCGCTTACCGACCTTGTCTGCAAAGACCACTGTGAAGCCGTGGGGCTCTATCGTCATCGGCGGCAACTGCCATGCGCTGGCGGCATTGGCCTCCACGCCCAGCTTGTATTTCCCCAGATTGATGGGGGTGTCGCCGCTGTTGTATAGTTCTATCCACGAGTCAGGAAAATCATTCAGGTCGTCCATCAGGCAATCGATGTTCGACTGCATCAGTTCATTGATCTTCAACTGTCCTTTCTGTTCGCCATACTCCGGCAGACGCTCCATTTTCAGATAGATGCGCTTGACCACCAACGTGACGGCCTTGTCCGTCTGCAGGGCCACCTGTGTGACATTCTTACGCTTCTCGGCATCCAGCTCGACGTTGACGACCGTAGTGCCAGCAGTCATATAGTGCACGTCATTGGCCGTCCCTTCCGGATATATTACCAAGCCCTGAACGGCACAGGTTGACGGCGCGCTCAGTTCGAACACGATCTCACTATAGTCCGACCAGTCCTCGCCACCAAACCATGCCACCAGTCCTCCCCACACACTGGTATGATAGGTGATGCTGCCGTCAGCATTGCGTGTCAACGACTCACTGCCGCCCCAGCAATAAGTGAATCGCGACGTAATATCCACCACGTCGTTGCTATTTTGAGCCTGCATGGCCACTGCCGTCAATAGCAACAATGCCAGAAATGTCTTTCTCATCTTCATCTTTGCCTTTTTACTTGTTGAACTTGATATTTTCGCCCATCAGTGAACAGAGGTAGACTTCAAGGGCGGTATAGCCGTCTTTCGAGACGATGAGGTTACGGTCGTCGGCATTCGTCGGGTCGAGACCGTGGTCGCGCTCCCAGTCGTCAGCCATTCCGTCGTGGTCGTTGTCCGCCACAGGTTGGGCGTCCGCATACGTCGGCCACCCGTCGGCATCGGCAGGCGAATCGATAATGCCGGGCTTGTTGGCAGACCGTCCTTGATACTTGGGCTGTCCGCTACGCACATCCTCTATGATACGACGCTCGACGGCATCACGATGGATGGTACCAGCTTTCTCCAAGATATGCTTATAGGCATTCTTAGCACTTTCTGCATCTATGAGATACTCCTGATAACTGGTGTTTTGCAATCTCTTGTGCAAATTTTGTTGTCCGATTGTAAAGGGTGTCTTGTTGCCGACGAGCGTCCAGTTGTCCTTCGCCTTCACGCCCTCCATCACGTTGCCGTCGAAGAACCAAACGGACGGTGCCGTGAGCTGCTTACCCTTGCGGGCATTGCTCAGTTCGACGAACACGTTATCCTCAGGATGCGCAGGGCCGGGCTTGTAGTAGTTGCCCATGAAGTTACACTCGTGCGTGCTGCCCTCACCGGCCTCGTTCTCGCCACCGTAGCAGGAGTTCTGGCGCCCCCAGTTGTAGTTCACGTTATTGACATATTCCAGGAAGACATTCTTGTCACCATTCGCGTTCGAGGCACCGTTGATGCGTGCCGAGCGGCTGTCGTTATGTGCCAGCAGGTTGTGGTGGAATGTCGCTGGCGAACCACCCCACTGTGCGCCGTAGCCCCTGACGCCCTTCTTGTGGCCGGCATCGTGCAGGCCCTCGTGGATGATACACCACTGCATCGTTGTATAGTGATTGTCGTACATCGTCACGTTCTCCTCGCCGCTCCATCCGAAACAGCAGTGGTCGATGATGATATTGCGGGCGTTTTCGATGCCGATGGCTCCACCCTCGATGAAGCAGCGCTTTTTATAGGCCGCATCCGTCTCACCGTCCTTTCGCGGCAGTTCCAGCACGCCCAGACGCGAACGGATGTTGCGGATGATGACATTCTCCGAACCGCCCAGATTCAGCTTGCCGCCCCGCAACAGGATACCCTCGCCAGGAGCCGTCTGACCTGCTATGGTGACATTCTTCAGCTTGGCGCGGATGGAACGTTCGTTCTTGCGCTGCGGGTTCGGACCAATCTCTATCGTGCCACTCACGCGAAACACGATGGTGGCATTCTCACGTCCGGCGTCCGTCAGTGCCCAGCGCAGCGAGCCCTCGCCACTGTCAGCCAGTGTCGTCACCTCCACCACCTTACCGCCACGGCCGCCAGAGGCATACTTGCCGAAGCCCTCAGCCGTCGGAAACGCCAGCGTCTGCCCCCGCAAGGCCATCGCCACCGTCACCACCACTATCGCCATCATGATTCTTTTCATATCACCCTTACATTATTGTGTTATGCGTCGGCGAAGACTTTGCCGTCGGCAAGGGTGACCTGGAGCTTGGTGTACTCGGAGTGGAAATCGTTTTGCAGACGGTCGAGGTAGCGGCGGCTCTCCCAATGACACATGGGAAGGTCGTGGAGCAGGTAGTTGCCGCAGGACTCGGGCTCGGTGGCAGGGACGTGGTCCTGGGTGAGAATCCACTGGAGGCACTCGATGGTGAGCTGGCGCATGTCGTGGACGGTGTAGGTGCCGGTCATGACGATATACATGCCTGTGAGGCAACCCATAGGTCCAACATAGACGACGTCGTCCTTGGCGCGGCTGTTGCGGAACCATGTGGCCATGAGGTGTTCCATACTGTGCATGGCTGCAGGTGCTACGGCCGGCTCGTGGTTGGGCTCGGTGATACGCAGGTCGAACGTGGTGAAACCCTTGTCCTCGCGCGAGACATAGATGCCGGGCTTGAGGTGGGTGTGGTCGATAGTGAAACTTTGAATAACTTCCATTTTATTAATTGATAATTGATAATTGACAATTGACAATTGATAATTATAGACTCTCGACGAAAGTCTTGGTGACTTGGAAGGAGTGGTCGGCGATGGTGTCCCAGAAGTTGTGATACTGGGAGGCATCGGTGTCGCGCAGGGGGATGTCGCTGATGACGCGGAAGGAGATGAAGGGGACGTGGTTGAGGTAGCACGTCTGGGCGATGGCGCACGACTCCATGTCGACAGCCTTGGCTTCGGGGAAATGGCCGACAATTTCGCGCATCTTGTCCTTGGAATCGACAAACCAGTCGCCGGTGACAATGAGTCCGGGGTGAAGGCTGATGTCTGATGGGTGAAGGCTGAGGGCCTTCTGCAGCAGCACGGGGTCGGCGGTGAAGCGTGCGGGACAGCCCTGCACCTGACCGTAGACGGTGGTGTCGTCGATGGCACGTCCGCAGTAGACGTCGTGGTAGCAGAGCTCGGTGCTGATGACGACATCCTGGACGTTGATGTCGTCGCCATTGCCTCCTGCACATCCGCTGGAGATGATGCAGTCGGGGTGGAACTCGTTGATCATACGCTGGGCGCCGAGTGCGGCATTGACCTTGCCGATGCCACACTTCTGGACGAGGACTTCAGAGGCTGGGAAAAGCTGCTGAAGTTGGCGTAACTCCTTGTCCATAGCGACAATAATACCTATTTTCTTCATCTTTCTGTGATTTATGGCTGCAAAAGTACAACTTTTTCCGCAAAAATGATTATCTTTGCACGCAAATTTGAAAAAAAAGTAATCATAAAGGTCAAAGTTCAATGTTCAAAGTTCAAAGTTTGAAGCAGTGGCTGCCAGACATCGTGGCAGTGGTTCTTTTTGCAGTAATATCGTTCGCCTATTTCTTCCCTGCCGACATCGAGGGACGCATCCTCTACAGGCATGACTCGTCGGCCAGCAGGGGCGCAGGACAGGAGGCATCGGAATACTATCAGCGCACCGGTGAGCGGTCGCGATGGACGAACGCACTGTTCGGCGGTATGCCGACCTACCAGATAGCACCGTCGTACAAGAGTACGGAGATGTTGCAGCAGGCGGAGAAGGCTTACCACCTGTGGCTGCCGGAGAACGTATGGTACGTATTTGCCTACCTGCTGGGATTCTATATCCTGCTACGTGCCTTCGACTTCCGTTGGTATCTGGCCATGCTTGGTGGTATTGTCTGGGCGTTCTCGAGCTATTTCTTCATCATCATTGCCGCAGGGCATATCTGGAAGGTGATAGCACTGGCCTATCTGCCCCCGATGATTGCGGGCCTCGTGCTGGCCTATCGCGGGAAATACCTGTGGGGACTGGTGGTGACGGCACTGTTTGGAGCGCTGGAAATATCGGCCAACCATGTGCAGATGACATACTACTACCTGTTTATCGTGCTGGCGATGGTCATTGCGTTCATCATTGACGGACTGCGGAAAAAGGAATATGCGCACCTGCTGAAAGCTACCGGCGCATGCGTGGTGGCGGGTGCGATAGCCATAGCGCTGAACCTGTCGAACCTGTATCATACGTGGTCGTACGGTCAGGAGTCGATGCGCGGCAAGAGCGAGCTGGTGAAGGAGAACACGGCCAACCAGACGTCGAGCGGACTGGAGCGCGACTACATCACGCAGTGGAGTTACGGCATAGACGAGACATGGACGCTGCTGGTGCCCAACACGAAGGGTGGGGCGTCGGTGCCGATGTCGCGCAACAAGGCGGCTATGAAGATAGCCGCTCCGGAGTATGAGAGCATCTACCAGCAGATAGGGCAGTACTGGGGCGAGCAGCCGATGACGATGGGTCCGGTGTATGTCGGAGCCTTCGTGATGATGCTGTTTATCCTCGGCCTGTTTATCGTGAAAGGTCCGATGAAGTGGGCTTTGCTGGCGGTGACCATCCTGTCGATACTGTTGTCGTGGGGACGGCACTTCATGCCATTCACCGACTTCTTCATAGACTACATACCGATGTATGCGAAGTTCCGAACGGTATCGTCGATACTGGTCATTGCGGAATTCACCATACCCCTGCTGGCACTGCTGGCCCTGAAGAAAATCGTGGACGAGCCGCAGCTGCTGAAAACGCAGGCTCCGTGGCTGTACACGTCGTTTGCCTTGACGGCAGGTATGGCGCTGCTGTTTGCGCTGATGCCGAGAATGTTCTTCAGCGACTTTATCAGTAGCACCGAGGCTCAGCAGCTGAGCCAGTTGCCAGCCGAGCACCTGCAGCCGCTGACGAAGAATCTGACGGACATGCGTATCGCCATGTTTACCGCCGACTGCTGGCGTTCGTTCTGGATCATCGTCGTGGGCACGGCCATGCTGTTGCTGTATCAATATAATAAGGTACGCAAGGAACTGATGGTGGGTGTGCTGACGGTGTTGTGTCTGGTGGATATGTGGCAGGTGAACAAGCGTTACCTGAACGACGAGATGTTTGTGTCGAAGTCGATGCGCGAGGCACCCATGGAGAAATCGGATGCCATTGACCACATCCTGCAGGACAAGTCGCTGGACTACCGCGTGCTGAACCTGGCGACATCGACCTTCAACGAGAACGAGACCTCGTTCTACGTGAAGAGCATCGGTGGTTACCATGCTGCGAAGCTGCGCCGCTATCAGGAACTGGTGGATGCCTATATCGACAAGGAGATCAACGGCGTGTATCGCGCTGTGGCTGGTGCTGCGGGCGATATGACGCAGGTGAACGGCGACAGCATCTATCCCGTATTGAACATGCTGAACACGAAATACTTCATCCTGCCGTTGCAGGGTGGACAGACCGTGCCGCTGGAGAATCCATATACCTACGGCAATGCGTGGTTTGTGGACAAGGTGAACTACGTGGACAATGCCAATGAGGAGCTGGCGATGACGGGAAAAGTGGCGCTGCGCCATGAGGCCGTTGCCGACAAGAAGTTCCGCGAACAGCTGGGCGACGCTGTCGTGCAGGATACGCTGAGCGTGGTGAACATCAAGGCCTACGAGCCCAACCAGTTGACCTACGAGGTGAATTCGGACAAGGGCGGCGTCGTGGTGTTCTCAGAGATCTACTACCCCGGTTGGACGGCAACGGTGGACGGCGAAGAGACGGAGCTGGGTCGCGTGGACTATGTGCTGCGCGCGCTGAAGGTGAAGCCCGGCAAGCACGAGGTGGTGCTGAGCTTCTTCCCGAAGAGTATCGACCGTACGGAGACGGCGGCCTATTCGGCGTATGTCGTGCTGTTGCTGCTTATCGCGTTCCTCGGATGGAGAGCCGTACGTAGGCGCGGTGACCGTACCACCCAACCACAGCCAGACAAAGCATCGGAATAACGAACGAGATGTTGGTGCTGGGCAGTCCGAAGATGCTGATATTGCTTTCGATGATGGCAGCCTGAATGGGTGGGAAGAATGACCCGCCCAAGATGGCCATGATAAGTCCGGCACCGGCTATCTTGATGTTTTCGCCTATACCATGCAGGGCCAAGCCGTAGATGGTTGGGAACATGAGCGACAGGCAGATGCTGACGGCGACGAGGCAATAGATGCCGTTGCGGTCGGTGAAGGTGATGGCGCCAAAGACGGCTACGATACCGATGATGGCCGCTGATGACAGCAGACGTGCCGGTGTGAACCACTGCATGAGCCAGGTACAGATGAAACGGCTGGCGGCAAAGAAACACAAGGCAATGACATTGAACTTCTGGGCTGTGAGGTCGGCATTCTGTTCGGTCATGCCCTCGGCCATGAAGATGCGTGTGCCATATTGAATGATAAAGGTCCAACAAGCCACCTGTGCGCCGACGTAGCAGAACTCGGCCAGCACGCCTTCGCGGTAGTTCTCGTATTGGAACAGTTCGCTGAGGACGGTCTTGAGGGGTTTCTGGGTATCGTCAGTCTTGAAGTCAGGCATGCGCGTGAGCCAGATGACGACAAGGATGATGACGACAACGGCCCCGATGAGGATGTAGGGTTGGATGAGCACGCCGAGGTCGTGATCCTTCAGGATGTTGAACTGCTGGAGTGACATGTTGAGACGGTCCTGAGTGTCTGTCGTGCTGATTTGTGAGTGGACGACTGTTGCCAGGAACATGCCGGCAACGCCCCCTAGCGCATTGAAGGCCTGAGCGGCATTGAGGCGCTGGATGCCCGACTGTTCGCCACCCATACAGTAGATATAGGGGTTACACGACGTCTCGAGGAACGACAGTCCGCAGGTCATAATGAAGTAGGACATGAGGAAGGGGTAGAAGGAGCCGATGGCCCTGGCAGGGAGGAAGAGCAGTGACCCCGCAGCATAGAGCCCGAGTCCGACGATGACGCCCCATTTGAATGAGTAGCGCTGGATGAAGAGCGCTGCGGGGAATGCCATGAGGAAATATCCCAGATTGAATGTCACTGGCACCAGCGTGCTTTCGAAGGTGCTGATGCGGAATATCTTTGAGAATGTGCCGACCATGGGTGTGGTGACGTTGTTGGCAAAACCCCATAGTGCGAAGCATGCCGTGATGAGCACGAAAGCGGGCAGAAAACCGCTGGTTTCGTCGAGGGAGAATGTCTTGTTTTGGAGTAGTTTCATCGCTTAGTATGTTTATTTTTCGGCAAAGATAGTAATTTTTTGATGAAAAATTGCTAACTTTGCAAAGAAAATGTGAGAAATATGATGAAGAAACTATTGTCGTTGCCACCAAATGTGGTGGAAAGCTTCCATGAAGTGACTGGTTTGTCGCATGACGAATACTTCTGCACGTGTGACCCCATCGGCCATCGGTTAGGGTCGGGTGGAGGTACTACGTGGGTGTTGCAGCAGGCCGAAAAATGGTTGCAGGGCGAGCGTTGCATCATTCTGCATGCCGGAGGACAGAGCAAGCGGTTGCCGTCGTATGCCGTCAGTGGCAAGGTGTTGACGCCCATCCCCGTATTCCGCTGGGAGCGCGGACAGCGGTTATCGCAGACGCTGATGGACCTGCAGTTGCCGTTGTATGAGCGGATGATGAAACAGGCGCCGCGCAGTCTGACGACGATGATTGTCAGTGGCGACGTGTATATCCGTGCTGCCGAGCGCATCGGAGAGATTCCCGAGGCTGATGTGGTGTGTTACGGCTTGTGGCTGGACGCCTCTCTCGCCAAGAACCACGGGGTATTCGTGAGCGACCGCCGTACGCCGAACGTGTTGAAGCAGATGTTGCAGAAGCCTTCGACGGAGACGTTGACGGAGTTGCTGAAGGACCACTTCTATCTGACGGATATCGGCATCTGGATGTTAAGCGACAAGGCGGTGCGGCTGTTGAAGAAGCGCAGCACTGCGGGCAACGGAGAAACCGATGGCATGAATCTCCGCGAATATGATTTGTATTCGGAATTCGGTTGTGCACTGGGGACCAATCCTACCATTGATGACCCAGAATTGAAATCGCTGACGGTGGCTGTGGTGCCGTTGCCAGGCGGTGAGTTCTATCATTTCGGTACGTCGCGCGAAATGATCAGCTCGACGGTGGCCATTCAGAATATCGTGAACGACCAGCGCGACATCATGCATAACGACCGCAAGCCGCATCCGAGCATTTTCACGCAAAACACCATTACGCATTATCGGTTTACGGAGGAGAACTACAACATCTGGATCGAGAACAGCTTCGTGGGACCGCGCTGGACGCTGACGCACGACAATGTGGTGACGGGAGTACCCGAGAACGATTGGAAAATTACGCTGGAACCTGGCGAATGTATCGATGTGGTACCAGTAGGCGAGACGGATTACGAAGTGCGCCGCTATCGGATTGATGAGGCGGTTAACAGCAATGAACTGGCGGAGAGAGCCAATCTGCGGCGGTTGTTTGCGCAGCGTCGGAAGTTCCGTAGTGAGAACTGGCCTGCATTGGCAAGGAACTGGCAACATAGCGTGTTCTACCAGTTGGACTTGGACGATGCGGCACGGGAGTTTGAGACGATGCAGATTCCACTGCCGGAGCCCGTTTCGGCCGATGCTCCGCTGATGACACGTATTCATGATGCGATGTTCCGTGGTGACAGCAACGGCGCCTTCTCGTTGTTGCGGGAAGGACTCACGGCGAGTGCACTGGCCGTGAAGCAGCAACCGCAGTTGTCGGTGTATCACGACCAAATAGTCTGGGGCCGTTCGCCGGTACGTATCGATTTGGCAGGCGGATGGACCGACACGCCGCCATACTGTCTGATGGAAGGAGGTTCGGTGGTCAATATCGCCATAGAACTGAACGGACAGCCTCCGTTGCAGGCCTACGTAAAGCCCTGCCAGACGCCACATATTGTGTTGCGAAGCATAGATCTCGGTGCGATGGAGGTGGTGGAGACGTACGAACAGCTGGCAGCTTATAACAAGGTGGGCTCGCCCTTCTCCATTCCCAAGGCGTCGCTGGTGTTGGCAGGTTTCCAACCGGGATTCTCGCAACAGACGTATGCGTCGCTGCGTGAACAGTTGGAGGCCTTTGGCTGCGGTATCGAACTGACGCTGTTGTCGGCCATTCCGGCAGGTAGCGGACTGGGCACGTCGAGCATTCTTGCTTCGACGGTGCTGGGAGCCGTCAGCGATTTCTGCGGACTGGGATGGGATAAGAACGAGATTGGCAAGCGCACGCTGGTTCTTGAGCAGCTGTTGACAACGGGCGGCGGTTGGCAGGACCAGTTCGGTGGCGTCTTAGGTGGTGTGAAACTGCTGGAGACGCAGCGCGGTTTCGACCAGAACCCGTTGGTGCGTTGGTTGCCGGACGACATCTACACGCAACCTGAGTATCAACAATGTCACCTATTATATTATACAGGCGTGACGCGAACGGCGAAGAAGATTTTGGCAGAGATTGTGCGTCGGATGTTCCTGAATCATGGTGGCGAACTGCGTCAGTTGCGGGCTATGAAGGCCCACGCACAGGATATGTACGAAGCCTTGCAGCGTCAGGACTTCCAGCGTATGGGACTGCTCATCCGCAAGACGTGGGAGCAGAACCAACTGATAGACAGCGGTACGAATCCGGATAGTGTGCGCCAGATCACCAATCTTATCGACGACCTGTGCTTGGGCTATAAGTTGCCGGGTGCCGGTGGTGGTGGCTATCTCTATATGGTGGCGAAGGATGCTGAGGCTGCAGGACGCATCAAGCAGACGCTGACAGCCGCACAACCGAATGCCAATGCGCGTTTTGTGGAGATGACATTGTCGAAGAAGGGCTTGCAGGTTTCGAGGAGTTAAGAGGTAAGAAGTAAGATGTAAGATGTAAGATGGAATTTAGGACGATTGTTGATATTGCGAAGCCGGAGTTCAGTATTGAACCTTGCGAAGAGCTGCTCTTTGTGGGGTCGTGCTTTGCGGACTCCATCGGAGAACGGTTCCGCGAAGAGGGTTTTCCCGTGACGGTGAATCCCTATGGAACGATGTATAATCCTGCTTCCGTGTTGCATACTATCGAGAAGTACGAGGGGCAACCTCGTACAGCGTTTATTACCTTAGGCACCAACCATGTTTACAGATTGAAAGAAACGGGTGAAATCGTGGACAACTGCGAGAAACGTCCGCAGGCGCTCTTTCAGGAAGAGGAGCTCTCCGTCGATGCCTGTGCCGACTATCTGCGACAGGCTATTACGGTGCTTCGTGGGCGCCGTCCGGATGTCCGCGTGGTAATGACCGTCAGTCCCATCCGTTATCGGAAGTATGGTTACCACGAGAGCCAGGTGTCGAAAGCAACGTTGTTGCTGGCGATAGAGAAGGTATTACCCAGCGATGGAATCGCTGGGCACTGTACTTATTTTCCTGCCTACGAAATCGTGATGGACGAATTGCGCGACTACCGATTCTATGCTGCGGATATGCTGCACCCTTCTGCCCAGGCGGTAGAATATATCTGGGAACGACTGGTGGAGAGCTATTTCTCACCTGAGGCCAAAGCGTTTCTCGACGAGTGGCGACCGCTGAAACAAGCGTTAGGACACAAGCCCTTCAACCCCGATTCCGAGGAATATCGCGCCCTAATGGATAAAACTATGTTAAAAGTAGCGGAATTACGAAAAAAATACAGTACTTTTGCACTATGAATTACACAATAGAAAAGATTACTACGCTCATTGGAGCACGTCGCATAGGCACAGCCGAGGCATTCGTAGGGTGGTTGTTGACTGACAGTCGCTCGCTGTGTTTTCCTGAAGAGACGCTGTTTTTTGCGTTGAAAACCCAACGCAACGACGGTCATCATTATATTGCAGACCTCTACCGTCGAGGCGTGCGCAATTTCGTTGTCAGCGATTTGCCCGCCGACGTGCCGTCTGACGCTAATTTCCTGGTGGTTCCATCACCCCTTGAAGCCCTGCAGCGACTGGCTGAGCGCCATCGTGATGAGTTTGATATTCCCGTGGTGGGTATTACGGGTTCGAATGGTAAGACGATGGTCAAAGAGTGGCTCTATCAGGTGTTGTCGCCCGATCATCGCGTGACGCGTTCGCCCAAGAGTTTCAATTCGCAGATCGGTGTGCCGTTGTCCGTTTGGTTGCTGAACGAACAGACGGAGATAGGCCTGTTTGAGGCTGGCATCAGTCAACCGGGTGAGATGCCGGCTTTGGCAGACATCATCCAGCCGACTATTGGCGTGCTGACGTCTATCGGTGCACCGCATCAGGAGAATTTCCGTTCGTTGGAGGAAAAATGTATGGAGAAACTGCAGCTGTTCCACGATGCGCAGGCAGTCATATACAATGCCGACGATGATCTCGTGAGCCGTTGTATCCGCCGTTCCGACTTCAAGGGAAAGCGCATCGGTTGGCGACGTGACGAACTGTTGCCGATGTACCAGCTGCCTTTTATTGATGAGGCTTCGGTGGAGTGTTCGTTGGCTGTTGCTGCCACAGCACTTTATTTGGGCGTCACTCCCGAACAACTCAGCGAGCGTATGGCGCACCTCGAACCTGTTGCCATGCGACTGGAGGTGAAGGAAGGGCAGCACGGCTGTATCCTCATCAACGACTCGTATAATTCCGACATCAATTCGCTCAATATCGCCCTCGACTTCATGGCTCGTCGCGAGGAAACCCAGCGTACGCTGATTCTCAGCGATATCTACCAGAGCGGCATGAGCGACTACGACCTCTACAGCAAGGTCAATAGCCTTTGTGTCGAGCGTGGCGTCCAGCACCTCATCGCCATCGGACCACGTATCAACGCGCAGCGGAACCTGTTTACGCTAAAAGAACAGCATTTCTTCGAGCGTACGGGGAAATTCCTGCGCAGCGACGTCTTCCGTCAGTTGCACGATGCGGTGATTCTGATTAAGGGAGCGCGCGACTTCGGTTTCGATCGTATTACGGAACAACTGGAACAGAAGGTCCACGAGACCATCCTTGAGGTGAATCTCAATGCCGTTGTCGATAACCTCAATTACTACCGCTCGTTCCTGAAACCCGAGACCAAGCTCGTCTGCATGGTGAAGGCCGACGCTTACGGAGCCGGAGCCGTAGAGGTGGCAAAGACCCTTCAGGACCATCGTGTCGATTATCTTGCCGTCGCTGTTGCCGACGAGGGTGTCACCCTGCGTCGCAACGGCATCACGCAGAACATCATGATTATGAATCCTGAGATGACGGCTTTCAAGACGATGTTCGACTACGATCTCGAACCGGAGGTGTATTCGTTCCGATTGATGGATGCCCTCATTCGCGCTGCCGAGCAGCAAGGTATTAACGGATGGCCCGTCCACATCAAACTGGATACGGGAATGCACCGTTTGGGCTTTGATCCGGAGAAAGACATGGATGAGTTGATTCGTCGTCTGAAGTCGCAGAATGCCATCATTCCGCGTTCCGTATTCTCGCATTTCGTAGGTTCCGATAGCGACGACTTCGACCGTTTCTCCGCTGAGCAGTTCCGTAAGTTCGATGAGGGCAGCAAGAAACTCCAGGCCGCCTTCAATCATAAGATTCTGCGCCACATGGATAATTCTGCCGCTATCGAGCATTTCCCTGAGCGACAGATGGATATGTGCCGACTGGGCCTCGGACTCTATGGCGTCGATCCGCGCGACAATCGTATCCTGCACACCGTAAGCACCCTCAAGACCACCATCCTGCAGCTTCGTCATGTGCCGAAGGAAGAGACGGTGGGTTATAGCCGTAAGGGTGTTCTGACGCGCGACTCCGTCATTGCAGCCATTCCTATTGGTTATGCCGACGGACTGAACCGCCATCTCGGACGTGGGGCTTGCTATTGTCTGGTGAACGGACAAAAGGCTCCCTACGTAGGTAATATCTGCATGGATGTGGCCATGATTGACGTGACCGATATTGATTGCCAGGAGGGCGATATGGTGGAAATTTTCGGCGAGCATCTGCCTGTGACGGTGCTCTCGGATGTGCTTCAGACCATCCCCTACGAAGTACTCACCAGTATCAGCTCGCGAGTGAAGAAAGTTTATTTCCAAGACTGACGATACTCAAGAAAACGTAATAATTTACGTTAAATGCTGTCAATGCGGGCCGTATTCGACAAATTATTTGTAAATTTGCAGCCGTGAGAAGAAAAACGCTCATATTCATGCTGCTATTTGTCATCGTATTCTTGATGGCAGAAGTACCTGTTATGCGCTTCCCCCATTTCGGAGGAAGCCGTGATAGTGTGCTTACCGATTCAGTTCCAGCGGACACTTTGAAGCATATTGCCGACACCTTGAAGCATCTTGCAGATAGCTTGGTTAAGGATACGCTGATAAGGGATTCCCTGAAGCTCGATACGGCAAACATGGACTCTTTGCAAAAGGCTATTTGGATGCACAACAAAGTCATCGACGACTCTTTGCGTGCCGACTCTTTGAACCGTCAGCGCAAAAACGGTATCGATGCCCCTGTTGAGTATTCGGCAGACGACTCATTGGTGTATATGGGCGATACAAAGTGGGCTTTCCTTTATGGTAAGTCTCACGTGAAATATGAGAACATGGACTTGGAGAGCGACCAGATTTACATGTCGATGGACTCTAGCCTGGTTCATGCCACAGGTTCACGCGACACCACGGGTAAGAAGTTCGGAACACCTGTTTTCAAGATGGGTAACGATACTTACGAAACCGATACGATGGCTTTCAACTTCAAGACGAAGAAGGGTCTCATCCAGAATGTCTATACCCAGCAGGATGATGGTTACATGACTTCGGAGATATCGAAGCGTGATGCCGACGGCAATATGTACCTCTATCACGGACGCTATACCACTTGCGACCAGCCACACCCCGACTTCTATTTCGCCCTCTCGCGAGCTAAAGTACGTCCGGGCAAGGATGTCGTTTTCGGTCCTGCATATCTCGTGGTGGCTGACGTGCCGCTGCCGCTGGCTGTTCCCTATGGCTTTTTCCCCTTCACCAAGAGCTACTCTTCGGGTATCATCATGCCGACTTATGGCGACGAATCGACGCGTGGCTTCTATCTGCGTGATGGCGGATACTATTTTGCCATCAACGACAAGATTGACCTAAAGCTCTTGGGTGAAATCTATACCAAGGGCACATGGGGTCTCTCGGCAGCATCCAATTATCGGAAGCGCTACCGTTACAGCGGTTCGTTCTATGCCAGCTACCAGAATACGGTGACGGGCGACAAAAACATGCCCGACTACGTGCGGCAAACCAGTTTCTCTATCAAGTGGTCCCATCGTCAGGATCCCAAGGCGAATCCCGTCCGTACGCTTTCGGCCAGTGTGAACTATGCCTCACAGAGTTACGAGACCAACAACCTCAATTCGCTGTACAATCCGCAGGCTTTGGCACAATCGACACGAACTTCGAACGTGAGATTCGGTACGGGATTCTCGAGTCTCGGCATGACGATGGACCTCACCGTCAGCGCCAATCAGAACATGCGCGACTCCACTGTTGACCTGACATTGCCGCAGTTGAACATCAGCGTATCGCGCTTCAACCCCTTCAAGCGTAAAAATGGGGTAGGCGAGGAGCGCTGGTACGAGAAAATCACCCTGCAATATACGGGTAATCTTCAAAACACCATTCATACGAAAGAGGAGAAGCTCATGAAGTCGAGTCTGGCGAAAGACTGGCGCAACGGTATGGACCATAACATCCGCGCCAACGCCAGCTTCAATCTCTTCAAGAACCTGAACGTCAACCCCTCGTTCAATTTCAACGACAAGATGTTGACGCAGAAATACAAGCGTTCGTGGGACGAAGAAAAACAGGTTGAGCGCGTCGATACGCTTACGGGATTCTACAACATGTACGATTGGGATATGAGTGTTTCGCTCTCCACCAAGCTCTACGGCTTCTTCATCCCCAACCGCAAGATTTTCGGTAATAAGATTGACCGCATCCGTCACGTCTTCACGCCCAACGTCAGTTTCAGCTACGCTCCCGGTTTCGGTGACGAGCGCTATGGCTATTACGACCATTACATGAAAATCGACAAGGACGGAAACTCTACCCTGGTAGAATATTCACCTTACTCGGGAACCCTTTATTCAGCTCCTAGCAAGGATATGCGAGGCTCTATGTCTATGTCTATCTCGAACAATGTCGAGATGAAGTATCGTAATAAGGAAGACTCGCTGGTGAAGGTTAGCCTCATTGATGAGTTGGGTGCACAGATGTCGTACAACTTTGCTGCCAAGGAGCGCCCTTGGAGTGACCTCAGTACCACGCTGCGACTGAAGATTACGAAGAGTTACACCTTCAACCTCAATGCCCAGTTTGCCACTTATGCCTACGAAGCCGATTCCGTGGGTGCACGTCCTTATATCGGCACGCGTACGGAGTATAGCAAGGGCCGTTTCGGACGTTTCCAGGGTATGTCTCAGAACCTCGACTACAACCTCACCAACGAGAAAGTCGCCAATTTCTTCAAGTGGCTGCGTGGCGAAAAGACTAAAAAGAAGAAGGACAAGGATAAGGATCAGAAAAACGACGAATACGACACTGGCTTGGATTCCAATATCGACGACAAGATGGAGGCCAGCAAGCATAGTGCCGGTCGTGGCGAGAAAGAGATGGCCGAAACCGACGAAGACGGCTATATGGCTTTCTCCATGCCTTGGTCCATCCGTTTCGGTTATGGTATCACCATGCGTGAAAACACCAGCGGCACGTTCAACTACGACACCATGCGCTATCCTTATAAGTTCACGCAGAACCTGAACATCAGTGGCAATATCCGTCTGTCTGAAGGCTGGGATATCTCGTTCTCGTCAGGCTACGACTTTGAAAACAAGAAGATTTCCGTGACCACCGCACAGCTGTCGCGCGACCTCCATTGCTTTAGCATGTCATGTAGCGTGCAGCTGGCGCCGATAACCAGTTATAACTTCTCCTTCCGATGCAATGCCGCCACGCTTACCGACGCCTTGAAGTACGATAAGCGCAGCGGATATACGAACGCTGTTCAGTGGTACTAACCGTTAACCTTTAACCGTTAACCTTTAATCGTTATTGCCGAATAGCGCGTCGAGCGATTCCTGCTCGCCCACAATCCAAAGGATGTCGCCTTCCTCGAAACGACGGTTCGGGTCGAGACGCGACAGGTTCTCTTTTCCTTCCTCCAGACCAATCACCATACAGCTGTAGATATTGCGGATACCGCTATCCTTCAGGTTCTTGCCGATAAACGGACTGCCTTCGCCAATGATGAGCTGGCGCAGCTTCATCTCGCGGTTCTCCAGGTCGAAGTCCTCACCGATAACCTCCGTCTTGATGGCGTTGGCAAATTTCGACACCTGCTCGTCGCTGCCGATGACCTGCAACTTGTCGCCAGGGAAAATGACATAGTCGCCATCGGGAATGTTCAATCGGAAATTGGCTCGCAGGATGCTGCTCACGTGGACACCGTATTTACGTCCTAAGTTCAGCTGTTTCAGCGTGCTGCCCATCCATTGCGAATTCATGGGCACGTCGAAATCGGCAATATGGATATCGCGGTCCAGCAGTCGTCCTTCGTACAGCGGACGTTTCTTGCCGTGTACCTGTGCCTCAATGTCGCGCGAACGCAGGTTCAGCATAAAGAGTCGCTCCAGCTTGATACTGCGCGACTTGACGGTTCGCGAGACCACCATCAGCGCTACGACCATTACTCCGATGGTAATCAGGATGGCGTTGGTGAGATGGCTCAGATAGTGGCAGATGTAGAAGATATACGCTACGGCAATGATGACGCGCACCAGGATAGTAAACAGCAGGGGCAGACGGTTCTTGTTGCTCTCCTCCCATAGCTGCCGCCACTCTTCCGAACGGTTTTTCTTCATGATCATAGCGCGCAGGAATGGTGAAATAAACAGAATGGTCAGCACGCCCGTAATGAGGTTGCCGTATATTTCCAGATGCTCGCCCGGCAGCACTTCGTGGATGAAGGGCAGGAAGAAGGTAAACATCACCACAATGGTGGCTGACGTCAGGATGGCGTAAACCAACGTATTGACAGCCATCTGCGTCATCAGTTGCTTCCACAGGCTCTTCTCCGTCGATTCCGGACGACTCATGCTCTGCTTGTTCAACAGCTGGATAATTCTCGACGGCAAGTGATGCTCTAAACTGTTATATGCCGGTGTGGCCAGACGAATCATGTAAGGCGTCAGGAAGGTCGTAATGACCGATACAGCCACGACGACGGGGTAGAGGAACTCGCTGATGACGCCCAGCGACAATCCCAGCGAGGCAATGATAAACGAGAATTCACCGATCTGCGCCATCGAGAAACCGCAGCGCATGGCCGACTTCAGACTCTCGCCACCCAACATAAACGAAAGCGATCCCAGCGTGCTTTGTCCGATGATGATGGTCAGCACCAGTGCTACGATGGGAAATGCATAGTCGATGAGTATCTGGGGGTCAACCAACATACCCACCGACACGAAGAAGATGGCGCCGAAGAGGTTCTTGACGGGTTCCACCAGCTTCTCAATATGCTCGGCCTCGATCGTCTCTGCCAGGATGCTTCCCATGATGAAAGCTCCGAAAGCCGACGAGAAACCAACCTTCGTTGAGAAGACAGCCATCGCACAGCACAGTCCCAGCGACACGATCAACAGCACCTCATCGTTCACCAGCCTGCGAATCTTACGCAGGAAAGCCGGAACGGCAAAGATTCCCACCACCAGCCACAACACCAGGAAGAAACCTATCTTGACGATGGACCCCAGCATCTGTCCTCCGTCGGGATTATCACCGGCAGCAATGGCGCTCAGCATCACCATCATGACGATGGCCAGAATATCTTCCAGGATGAGCACCGACATCACCAGTCCGGCAAACTGCTGCTGGCGCAGCCCCAAGTCGTCGAAGGCCTTGTAGATAATCGTCGTCGAACTCATGGCGAGCATTCCTCCGAGGAAGATGCAGTCCATTCTTGACCAATTGAACGCATGTCCTACCGCCACACCCAGCAATGCCATGGAGAAAATGATGGTGATGGTCGAAATGATAGGCGAAGCACCCATCTTCAGGATTTTCTTGAACGAGAAGTCCAATCCCAGCGAAAACAGCAGGAACATCACGCCGATGTCCGCCCACAGATGTACGTTCTTTGTATCTACTACCGATGCGGTATAGGGCATGTGCGGACTCACGAGGAATCCTGCCACGATATATCCCAACACCAGGGGTTGCTTCAGTCTCTTGAAAATCAGGGTCACGATACCTGCCGACATCAGAATGTACGCCAGGTCGTTGATTAGTTCTGGAATCTCAGCCATTTTTTATCTTACCTCTTACTTCTTACCTCTCACCTCTTATTATTATATATTCGGTGTTTCCCACACCTTTGTCTTCGTACATGTCGTAGTCGTCGTCAGACGGTCAACGCGCAGCACGAAGTCTCCTTCCTCCAGCGTCCAACGGCAGTCGGCACCGACAAATGCCAAATCCTTCGCGGGCAACTGGAAGGTTACCGTCTTCGTCTCTCCGGGCTCCAGCGCAATCTTCGTAAAGTCGCGCAGACGCTTGTTGTCGGGGACGATGCTGGCCACGAGGTCGCTCGAATACAGCAACACGGCCTCTTTGCCCGCACGGCTGCCGGTGTTCTTCACATCGACGCTCACCGTCAGCACGTCGTCGGCGGTAAACGTCGCCTTGTCAACCTTCAAGTTCGAATACTCGAAGGTGGTATAGCTCAGTCCGTAGCCGAAGGGCCACTGGAGCGAAACCTTCGCGTCGTAGTTATAGGCTCCTTCCATCGTACCGACTTCCTCACTCACCTTATAGTCGTAGGTGTTGAGGGAGTTGATCTCACGCGGATAGGTGTAAGGCATCTTTCCCGAGAAATTGGCGTCGCCTGCCAACAGATTAGCCAGCGCGTCGCCACCGTAGTTGCCAGGGATGAAGATATCCACAACGGCCTTAGCCAGCGGTTCGATGTCGGCAATGAGGCGCGGACGGCCCTCGTTCAATACCAGTACGACGGGCTTGCCGCTCTTCGCCAGCGCCTTCACGAGGTTGCGCTGGGGCTCTGAGAGCCACAGGTCTGTGAGGTTGCCGGGCGTTTCCGTATAGCTATTCTCACCGATGCAGGCCACGATGACGTCGGCCGTAGCTGATGCAAACACGGCTTTCTCAAACATGGGCTTGTTCTCCTCGTAGTAGGCTCCGTCTTCCTTATAAGTGACGGCTTGTTCCATCGTGACGTTCTCCTTGCCGAACTTGTTACACAGGGCCTCGTAGATGGTATTGTATTTCTCAGACATGTCTTCAGCCCGCGAACCCTGCCACGTGTAGCTCCAGCCACCGTGCAAGCAGCGCATCTGA
>ONKX01000002.1 GCA_900318555.1 uncultured Prevotellaceae bacterium
GAAGAGTGCGCGGTCGTCCTCCTCGCCACCGATATAGATATTCTTGATGGTGTGACCCTGCCCGTCGAAGTTACCGGCAAAGCGGTGACCGTCGTACCATCCGATGGTCAGGGGCTGGATGTTGTGGTTGTTCAGGTCGATGTCATTCATCAGGTAGATGGTCCAGCCTTTGTAGCCCTGGTCGTCGTCACCGTCCCTGAAATGCTCCCACTGGTCGTGGAGGGCAATAAACTCGCCGGGCGTGTAGATGTATATGGTCTTGGTGTCCTTATACGCATATATCTTATCCGCTATCTTGCCGTCCCAAATCAGTTTGGGATCGGTGATGTCCACCGCTCCGACCGACACAAACGCCAAAGCGGTCATTAGAAATGTCAATATAATCTTTTTCATAATTATCAATTGTCAATTGTCAATTATCAATTATCAATTATCAATAAGTAAACTTCACCGTCTCGTCGCCTGAGGATATCAGTCCTACGCCGCTGAACTGCATCAAGGGGAAGAAGGCCCTGCCGTCGCTGCCTGCCGTCTTGCGGGCCAGCACGGTGCCGTTGGCTTGGTAGAGACGTACATACTCACCAGCTTTTACGCCGCTCACCACCAAAAGGTCGCCGCTACGACTGACGTGCATCCGGGAGGTCTTGTCGTCGTTGCTGAAGACGTGCTTCACGGCTGTCGCCTCTGACGAAGGATAGAGTGTCACCACGCCGCTGTTGTCGCTGCCGCAGAAGGTGCCACCCCTGAGACCAGCGTATTTGTTTATGCCTGGTAATTTGCCGGCCAGTGTGGCACCGACATACATCTTCTCCTTCTCGGTGACGCCGGGCACCTTGAGCGTGACGTAGCCGGCACGGTAGCTGCCGCAGTCGAACATGTAGCCGTCGCCATCGCTGAAGTCCTCCAAGTTGCAGAGCAGCGTCTTGGTCTCATACTTGATGTGGTCGTTGCCCTTTGTGGTGTAAACGATAGAGCCGTAGGAAGTCTCCTTTAGGCCCACGATGATGGCAAAGCCTCTCGGCAGGCGGCGGCGGGCGTAGTTGCGCACGCAGACGGTGATGTAGTTGTCGCCGTTCTTGTCAACCTTCTGAGCCACCACGAAGCACTTCAGCTTCGGTTTGTAAGGGAAGAATAGGGCAGTGCTCTGCTCGCGGATGTTCTGACCTCGCTGACCTGCTTCAGCCATAGCCCTGGATGAACTCTTGGATATCTGCTCCTCGTCGCTGAGACCGAGCACATCGTCGTACTCCACCGTCATTTTGGTGTCAATGCCGGCGCCCATAGTATAAGGTATATTAACGCGCTCCGGTACGGATTGGCCGGCGGAGACGGTCATATTGAGCGGATAGGTCTTATCATTGCCCACTGTCAGCACGCAGTTCTTGATGGTCGAGGTGCCGTAGTTGGTGACTGTGACGAGCAACGTAATCATATCCTCGTGGCTCTGGAAGCCCTGATTCTCTTCCGGGTCGAACTGCACGGTGTAGCCAAAGGCGTTGCCGAAGTAAGCCGCTTTGCGGTTGAGCTGGGTGATACCCTGCTGGTCGGCACCCACGAAGCACACGTCAATCTTCTCCTTGGTCATGTAGCCGTCGAAGTTGTAGATGATGCCGCCCGCCTCCGTCTGCACAGCGGTGATGGGCATGCCCAGATGGAAGCTGCCGTCCTGGTTGGGCACCAGGCGCGAAGCGCGAATACGCATGCGCAAGGTGTCGTTCTCGAGAACCTGCTCACGCCAAAGCAGCGCCACATTGTTGAGCGACTGGGCCTCCATGTCGGGCACGATGGCGAACTCGTCGATGTTGGTGCCGGTCAGTATGAGAGAAGAGTTGATGCCCTTCTTTTCCTTACCGTCCATGCCGAAGCTCTTGATGCGTACGCACATCTCGTTCTTGGTGCTGTCAGCTATCGTCATCCAGCTCACCAGGTTGTAGTCGCCCACACGGTGCATGCTCACGGACCCTACGATGTCGTCCATAGTCTGCGTCGTAACTGTATTATTGCCGTCCACCATGATGCCGACGTTCTCAAACTGAGTAGAGGAGATACTTCTGCGCGCCACGATGAAGGCCGAAGTTCCGTCGTAGGCGACGCGGTAGTCCTTCAGGCAGAAATTCTCGTTGACCTCCGCCAGCTTCACGGGCTCCGACCAGGTCTCATTGCCGTCGAAGCGCGACATCATCAGATGGCCGTTCATCAAGAGGTCGGCCAGCTGTACGGTGTCTTTGTCAGTCACCCAGCTGCCTTTCTCGATGGTGCCCTCCTGCCATACAACTACTGCCTTACCGCCATCGGCCATAGCCAGACGTGGCCTGTAGGAAGCGGTCTCGGGAGAACTGTAAATAGGTTTGGGCTTGTACCACTTGGTACCGGCGTTCTTCTTGGTGTAGTAGAGGTCATAGATGCGGCTGACCTGGTTCACCGTCACGTCGAGCGTCAGTGAATCCTCGAGCTGCTCCTTGGAGACCGTCGCAGTAGCCTGCTCCATCACCGCCAGGTCCAGTCCGGGCACTGAGGCTGCATCGTAGTCGCTACATCCGCCCGAACGCCAGTCGGAGATGATGGTGGGGTTGTCTAGAGAGGCTACCTCAACCGTCATCATGTTTGGGTCATCGGGATTGCCCTGGTTGCCCTGATAGATGATGCTGTCGCCGCCCGCGATGAACTTCACAGGCTTGTCAATGATAGCATAGCTGCTGACAAGTTCACCCGGAAGAGCGGCAGCGCGAGCCTTCTTATCGTCGGGATCGACATCATCGCTCAGGTAGTAGGCAAAATTCTTGTGGAAGGGGTTCGAGAAGTCTGTCGGCTTGATGAGATGCTCATTGCCACCACTCCATTCATAATCATCGCCAGCTACTTTCCAGAAGTAAAGCTTCACCCAGTATTTGGCATCCACGTTGGCAAACCAGTTCCAGGCGCTGCCCGAGAATTCGTTGTTGAAATCCAGTCGGGAGCCAACGGCATACTTGAAGGCAGCGCCGGCACCCGCATCCACATGGAAACCGGCATCTCCAAATACCGGAATCGCCGTTATGGGCCATAACGGAGCCGCGGCATAGAATACATCGGTCCCGACGGAACCGTTGATGCTGGCCCCGCCAAGGAACTTGAAGGCCAGGGCGTGGTTCTTCAGCGCGTCGGGGAGATTCAGCGTGTTTTTGAAAGAATAGAGCCCCGTGTTAACATTGAGCTTCACGACTGCATGGGCCTGCACATTCGGAACGAAAAAGTCGATGAAAGGTTTCAGGTACCATTTATTCGCCCAGTTGTCAAATTTTCTAACAATATCGGGCATGACCTTTATATCGGCGAGGGCACCGAGCAATTTTCTGAAATCGAGGGGGAAGTGAGCACTCGCCGTAGCCTCTGCACGCAAGCCGACCTCATCGATGTACTTCATGGCGCGGAACCACTGCTTCCAGTCGTTGCCCTCCAACGACAGCGGGAGGGAAAACTTATTATATAACTCCGCATAGACATCAAACTCCAGGTCGCCCACAGAGTATGATATCACGTCTTCCGCAGACCCTCTCTGCAGATACATCAGGTTGGCCGATAAGTCTTCATTCTCGAAATCGTATTCTTCGGTCTGCCTCAACTTCAATTTGCTCGATTCCATATCGTTAGGCCAGTATCTGCTCTTCTGTTCGACTATGTCGTACTTGTATTGGGTACCGACGCCGAGGGTCAACGACGTCTGAAGCTTCTTGGTCTTGAAGAAATCGAGGTCGATACCAAAACGGGCGTAGAACGGCTTCTTCAAAGGAATATTGAAGGTCAACTGAGGATAGGCGTCTGGCGCCAGAGCTTTCATCCAGTCTTCTGCCGCCTTTTGCGCTTCGTCTCCCTGGAGGTGCTCCTCAGCAATAGCGAGGGCGTCAGCCTTCATCTTTTCCAGGTCGAGATACTTGTTATAGAGGATGGGCAGAACGCGCACTGAGTCGCCGGCAAAGGCCACAGCGGGACGACCTGAGGTGTTGATGTCGAGATATCCGTTCAGATTAAACCTCGTGATCCAGTATTTGTAGTCGAAGAGTGGGCTGGTGATAGGCCTCGTGTCGCCGTCGAGGTTATCCTTGAGGATGGCGTTCTCCTCGGCGTCGTTCTTCGCTTTCATGAGCGTGATGGCAGCAGAGGTCTCATAGGTTTTGGGTGCGACGATTGCTACCTCCATCTGGGCGTAGCTCATATACATCTTGTCGTCGGCCAGTTTCATCGTGTCCTTGTGGGAGGCAAACTCGTCGTAGTAAACCGTCTCAGTGATCTGAACGGGCAGGATGTCCGAAGACTGTATGCTGCTCACGTAGAAGTCGCCGCGAAGGTCGAGCGTGGGCGTTAGCGTCGAGAGTATCGACGAGGTCACCTTGGGCGAAGTGACGGGTTCGGGGATGCTTTCCAGGAAGATGTCCACCTCCTCCCTGTCGCTGTCGATAATGCCTGTATTGTGGTTGTAAGAGCCGGGATACATGCAGAGCTTCGGCAGGTAGCCGTCGCGGTAGCACTCTATGGTGGCGGGCTCGCCGTCGGTCAGCACGTACAGGCGGTTGGACATAGGATCCAGATCCCACTTAAGCAGATGGTCGCCAATCGGCTTGTTGATGGTATCGGCGCGCACGGCGTGCATCGTCAGACCGTTTGTTTCGATAGAAGGCTCGTTGTCGAGGTAGAGGTTCACCCACAATGTGTCGTGATAGGAGAAGAGTCGCGAATCCAAATAGGTGGGGTTCGGTGCTTCCAGATGCTTGTGCTTGTTATAAGGCATACTCGCACCCGTCGACACCGACACTGTGTTGTCACTCACATGGGTCACAGCGTCCCTGGCCCACCATTCGTGGTCGAGCTTGATGCGCTTGAAATTGTCAGCCATCAGATAGGCTTCAACCAGGTCGCCGCCGTCGTAGTCGTAGAAGGTGTAGAGCTTGTCCACCACCATGTTCTTAATGTAGGCCGTGTCGCTCACCTGCGTGTCGCTGTTGTAGCGGATCAGCTGCAGGGTGTAGTCGCCGTCGACGATACGGCTCTTGTCGAGCATCACCGTACGCACGGAGGCCGAACCGTAGCTGTGGCTCTTGAAGGTGTAGGTCTTCGCCGTCTCCTCACCCTGGCCCTGCGGCCAGATCTTCACCTCAATCTGGTTTTCGTTGATGGGCGGCATGATGTAGGCGTAGTTATTGGCGGAAAACACCCTCGTATTGTTCCCCGAAGGGTCTGTTGAGTTCCCCTTGGTCGTCACACGAATGTGGAAAGGCCGGTTGCCCTGAGCCTTGTCCAGACGCAAGACGATGTACTGGTTGTCGCGCGCCGAGTATATCTGGTTATAGAAGCCCACGGTGTCCTTCGGAGCAGGGTCGCGGAAGACCGCCTTGAGAGCATCCATCTCGGCACCGTTGTCCTGTATGCCGTGATCAATCTCCTGCCATTGGAACTGGCTGATGTCCGCCCATGAGTCAAGTTGACCTAGGTTGACGGCTCGCTCCACGGTGAAATCGTCTGCCCATACTGCCTCGCTACCTGACAGTAGCAAAAATAATGTCGTTAATGCGGTTACTAGTAATTGTTTCATAAGGATTCAATTTTTTGCAAATGTAGGAAGAATTTTTATTTAATTGTTTTTGTAGTGTGTTAATCTTTGTTAATTGTGGCAAAAAGTGTTACACATAATGATAGTGGAGGCCGCCACTTTTTCTGAAGCGAAGCCCTGGGTCAGCAATGACCTAGGGCTTCATATGTTTTAATCCTGACTGAAGTCGTGTACCATCTTACGGTACATATCATACATGCGTTTACGTGAGATATAACCCTTCAGATGGTTGCTTTCGTCGATGACGGGGAGCCAGTCTGCTTGTGTACGCTCGAAAGTCTTCATCACCTGTGTCATGGGTGTAGAGTCGCTCAATGTGGCGTCAGGTTCAGACATCAGTTGTGATGCACGGAAATGGTTGTACAGTTCGGTGCGGAAGACGACGTGGCGTATTTTGATGATATTGATTTCTCCGAGTAGTGTTCCTGCAGCATCGGTCACGGGCAAGACGCTGTTGTGTGAACGGCTGATTTTATGTACCATCTGTCCTAACTCCATATCTGGGTCAACGGCTTGGAAGTCGCGCTCAATGACAGAATCAAGGCTCATCAGCGTCAATACGGCATGGTCGGTATGGTGGGTCACCAGTTTTCCCTGTTTTGCCAAGCGCAGACCATAGATGCCATGAGGTTCGAAGATGCTGATGGTGAGGTAGCTGGAAACGGCGACAATCATCAGTGGCATAAAGAGGTTATAGCCGCTGGTGATCTCGGCAATGAGGAAGATACCTGTCAGCGGGGCGTGCATGACTCCCGACATCACCCCCGCCATGCCTAAGAGCGAGAAATTCTTTTCTGGTACATAAACTCCTATCTGATGGATGTTCCAAAGTCGTGAAAAGAGGAAACCCGTGAAGCATCCAATGAATAGCGAGGGTGCGAATGTACCGCCACAGCCACCGCCACCATTTGTTGCAGAAGTGGCAAAGACCTTGGTGAGCAGTACCAGTCCTATATATATAATAATGTATTCTGAATGTCCATAGAACAGTGACCCTTCCAGGATCTGATTCCAGTCTGCTTCCGTCTTACCGTTCAACAGCAGGTTGATAGAGTGGTAGCCTTCACCGTAGAGTGACGGGAAGACGAAGATGAGTGTGCTGAGGATAGCGCCACCGATAGCCAAGCGGACGTATGGTTTGTCTTTGAAACGTGCAAACATATCCTCGCAGGCATTCATCGTACGGATGAAATAGAGCGATACCAGTCCACATGTGACGCCTAACAGGATGGATGCCGGTATGCGTTCCACCGTCCAGTCGCTATCGAGCTGGAAGGAGAACATGACGGCATTACCGCTGAAGATATAGGTGAAACAGGTGGCCGTCACGCACGACACGAGGATGGGCAATAGTGACGCCATCGTCAGGTCGATCATCAGTACTTCGAGCGTAAAGACCAGTCCTGCAATAGGTGCTTTGAAGATTCCCGCAATAGCACCAGCAGCACCACAGCCCACGAGCGTCATCAGCGTTTTATTGTCCATGCGGAACAGTTTTCCGAGGTTTGAACCGATGGCTGAACCCGTTAGTACGATTGGTGCCTCGGCTCCCACAGAACCACCGAAGCCGATGGTGATAGCTGAAGCGATGACCGACGACCATGTGTTGTGTGCCTTTATGCGGGAACGGTTTGACGAGATGGCATAGAGAATGCGCGTGATACCGTGCGAGATGTTATCTTTCACGATATAGCGTACGAAGAGCGATGTCAGCCATATACCAACTACTGGATAAACCAGATAGAGCCAGTTGTATGAATCGGTGGCAAATCTACCTGTCAGCAAGTCGACGATGATGTTGATGAGTCCGTGCAGGACGTATGCAGCCACAGCAGATAACAGTCCTACAAGGAATGCCAATACGAGCAAGAACATCTTGTCGCTGACATTCTGTACGCGCCACTCATGCAGTCGTTGCAACCACTTGGGACCTATCACGTGTTCACTTTGTCGCTCCACCGTTCTTTATTGTCTGATAATTGTCACTTCGCCGTTTTCACGCAGACGGATGATGCTGCTTGGCGTATGGGGTTTATGTTCTTGACGACGACTCCAGCAGACGTAGTCCACCTGTTCGATGATGCGCGGGTCGATGTCGCAGTAGTTCTGTGCGGCAGGTTCGCCACTGATGTTGGCAGAGGTAGAAACCAGCGCTTTCTGGAAACGATAGCAGAGTTCCTTCGAGAAGGGTTCCTGCGTGATGCGAATACCCAAGCTGCCGTCCTCAGCAATGAGGTTCGGAGCGAGGTTGATGGCACCGTCAAGGATGATGGTGGTGGGTTTCGTGGGGGAGATATCCTTCGTTCCGACGACAGAATCGTCGGACACACTTTTTAGGCTATCGATAAGCTGCCAGGCGACATCGGGTATGTTACGGAAGTAGCGCTGCATGCGGGCGTCGCTATCCACGAGGCAGATGAGTGCTTTTGAATCGTCACGCTGCTTGATGTCATACACGCGCTTCACGGCCTCGGCATTTGTCGCATCACAGCCAATGCCCCATACGGTATCGGTAGGGTAGAGGATGACTCCGCCCTTACGTAATACCTCTACGGCTTTCTTGATATCTTCTTCTCTCGTCATATAAAATTCGTGAGATTCGTTAAATTCGTGTTCTAAAACTCTGATGTAAAGTGGAACTTAATGTGTTCGAAGTCCTGTTGCGCCATTGATAGCACGTAGCCCGAATCAGCAAGGAATACATCGCGTCCCTCTTTGTCCTTCGCCATGTACTGGTATTTGCGCTTTTTGAAGTTCTCCAGTTCTTTCTCGTCGTCGCTCTCAATCCAGCATGCCTTATACAGGTGTACGGGTTCCCAGCGGCACTTGGCATTGTACTCGTTCTCCAAGCGATACTGGATGACCTCGAACTGCAGCTGCCCCACGGTACCGATGATTTTGCGGTTGTTGAATTGGTTGACGAACAACTGAGCGACACCCTCGTCCATCAACTGGTCGATACCTTTTTGTAACTGCTTAGACTTCATGGGGTCGTCATTCTCGATGTACTTGAACAGCTCGGGCGAGAAGGAGGGCAGTCCACGGAAATGGAGTTGCTCACCCTCGGTGATGGTATCGCCAATCTTGAACATACCCCCTGTATCGGGCAGGCCCACAATGTCACCGGGCCACGCCTCGTCGATGGTACTCTTGCGCTGTGCCATAAACTGTGTGGGCGACGAGAATCGCAGCGTCTTACCCTGACGCACATGCAGATAGGGCTGGTTGCGCTGGAATTTTCCAGAGCACACTTTACAGAAGGCAATGCACGAGCGGTGGTTGGGGTCGATATTGGCGGTAATCTTGAAGATGAAGCCTGTAAACTTCGGTTCCTCGGGTTGTACGTCGCGTTCCTCAGCCTTGGTGGGCTTGGGACTGGGAGCAATCTCCACAAAACAGTTCAGCAACTCCTGCACACCGAAGTTGTTCAGGGCTGAACCAAAAAACACGGGCGCCACCTCAGCCGAGCGGTACGTCTCGACGTCGAATTCCGGATAGACGCCATCCACCAATTCCAGGTCTTCGCGGAGCTTAGCGGCGTCGGTTTCCCCGACGCGTTTATCGAGGTCGGGGGAACCGACCTCCACACTGACCTTTTCAGTTACGCGCTGCTTGTCGGGTGTAAACAGGTCGAGCTTGTTTTCATAGATATTATACACCCCCTTGAACTTCGCACCCTGATTGATGGGCCACGACAACGGGCGCACCTTAATCTCTAACTCCTGCTCCAACTCGTCCAAGAGGTCGAACGGGTCACGACCCTCACGGTCCATCTTATTAATAAAGATGATAACGGGGGTGTTGCGCATACGACACACATTCATCAGCTTACGCGTCTGCGTCTCCACACCCTTCGCACCGTCCACCACGATAATGGCGGAATCGACGGCCGTCAACGTGCGATAGGTATCCTCAGCAAAGTCCTGGTGACCTGGAGTATCGAGGATATTAACTTTATACTCAACGTCCGACCCATCGGGCGTATAGTCGAACTCCATCACGGACGTCGACACCGAGATACCACGCTGCTTCTCGATGTCCATCCAGTCGGAAGTAGCGGTCTTCTTAATCTTGTTGTTCTTTACTGCACCAGCTACTTGGATTTGTCCGCCAAAGAGCAGAAACTTCTCAGTCAGTGTGGTTTTACCAGCATCTGGGTGCGAAATAATCGCAAATGTTCTTCTTCTTTCTATTTCTTGATTCATAACTTTTCAATACATTCTTTCAATGACTCCTCCCAGTAAGGTACCTCAATGCCGTAGGTCTGCTTGATTTTTGTCTTGTCGAGCACGGAATAATGCGGACGGGCGGCAGGTGTCGGATATTCGGCTGTATGTAACGGACGGACGTGACACGAGGTGATGCCCGCAAGGCGATGGATGGCCTTGGTGAAGTCGTACCACGAGATGACCCCCTCGTTAGAGAAATGGTAGATGCCCGGCACGATACCTTTGTTAATGGCTGTCATGATGACGCGGGCCAAGTCACGGGCGTATGTCGGTGTGCCTATCTGGTCGAAGATGACACCCAGTTCCGGTTTCTCCTTACCTAGACGAATCATCGTCTTTACGAAGTTGTTGCCAAAGGTCGAATACAGCCATGCCGTACGGATAATCATCGAACGCTCACACAGTTTCTGAACGTTCAGTTCACCCACCAGCTTCGTCTTGCCATAGACGCTGTTGGGACAGGTGTCCTCATCCTCCGTATAGGGCGTGTGATTTGTGCCGTCGAATACGTAGTCAGTAGAAATCTGAATCATCCAGCCCCCTTGCTTCCCTATGGCATGAGCCAGATAGGCCGGTGCCTCGGCATTCAGCAACTGACAAAGTGCCTCGTTGTCCTCCGCCTTATCGACGGCCGTATATGCGGCACAATTGACGATGCCGTCAATGGCGTTTTCCGCCACAAAGTTCTCGATGGCCTGCTGATTGGTGATATCCAACTCAGCGACATCCGTATTAAAATAGGTGTGCTGGGGATTTTCCTTCTCCAGCAGTTGCATCTCGTTACCTAATTGGCCGTTACAGCCTGTAATCAATATGTTCATTATTCGAATTTCAATCCTTCTTCTTTATCTTTCTTGTAATAGTCTGAGAGCATCCCCAGAAAGGTGGTGATCTCTTTGATGGCATGCTCCGTATTGGTGCTGATTTCCTTCTTTTGCAGACGTAACATCATGACACCATAGAGCGAGTTGAAGCACGTCTCGATTTCATTCTCGTCCTTGTTGGCACCACGGTTGCGTAGTTCTACGATATAGGGCAGCACACGGTAATATTCGGCATTGTAAAACGGAAATTTCGTTGATGCCAACAGCTGGGTGTGCAGTTCGACAAGTGTCTGCATGGTCACCTTGTTGATTTGCAGGTGTCCTTGTTCGCGACAGCCCTCTTGGTTCATCATACGAATAAGATGACCATACCAGTCGGTCAGTTCTTCTTTCTGTTCGTCAGTATAGTCGAACTGTGCAATATACTCTTTACGTATGCGCGTCAGCGAACAATCGAAAGCCCTGATGATATTCTCTACCTGCCACATATACAGCAGATATTCGGCAATATTGTTTTTTCGTAAATCCTGTGAGATAAACATTTTCCTTGGTCGTTATGATGTTATAACGTTGTTGCGTTAAAAGAATCTGAAAAGGTTGGTCACTGTACCGAACAGTGAAATAATAGAGAATAACGTCACCACAGCTCCTATGACCTGATTGATGATGCGAATGCCATGGTCGTCGAAAATGGTGCGAACCTTGTCCACCAGCCACGACAGACCGTACCACCATAGCAGCGCTCCTCCAATGATGCTTGCAAAGCCCACCATCATCTCGAACGGATGGTCGGGAATGACAAAGGCAAACTGTGCAAACAGTGCCATGAAAAGGAAGATAATCAGTGGGTTGGAGAATGTGACCAGGAAGGCCGTCCAGACGTTATACCACAATGATCCTTTCTGCTGCCCTGACTGGTGCATGTTCTTCGTGGGGTCCATGCGCCACGTATAGATACCGAAGCCCAACAACAGCACACTACCGATAATCTGCAGATAGAACTTGTTCTGGTCGTTGTTGATGAAGTCCATGACAAATGCCATACCGAAACCCGTAATGCCGGCATAGATGATGTCGCTGATGGAAGCACCAATGCCTGTGGCAAGTCCATACCAGCGCCCTTTGTTCAATGTGCGCTGTACGCAAAGGATGCCTACAGGTCCCATGGGTGCTGATGCAATCATGCCTATTAGCATGCCCTTGAATACCAAATCTACGATATTTATATGTATCGGAAATGCCATATCGACTGCAAAGGTACGAAATATTTTGCTAAATCCTTGCAGTTTCGGAATATTTTTGTACCTTTGTAGGCAGATTTGTAAAATAGACATAACTTAAAAACATAAAAACAATGGAACAACAAGGAATTAAGCCCTATGTCATCGGTTTAGACTTAGGAGGTACGAACTCAGTATTCGGCATCGTTGATGCTCGTGGTGAAATCAAAGCTACTACCGCTATCAAAACTGGTGGTTACACCAAAGTTGAAGACTATGTCAAAGCTTCTGTTGAAGCATTGCAGCCTATCATTGAACAGGTAGGCGGTATTGAAAAAATCAAGGCTATGGGTATCGGTGCGCCCAATGGCAATTACTACAACGGCACCATCGAATTCGCTCCCAATCTTCCTTGGGCACACGACGGTATTGTCCCTTTGGCAAAACTATTCAGCGACCAACTGGACGGCATTCCCGTGGCACTGACCAATGATGCTAATGCTGCTGCACTGGGTGAAATGGTTTATGGCGTTGCCCGTGGCATGAAGAATTTCATTGTCATCACATTAGGAACGGGCGTCGGCTCTGGTATTGTGGTGAACGGTCAGTTGCTCTATGGTCACGACGGCTTTGCCGGAGAACTGGGTCACGTAACGATGGTTCGTGGTGCAGAGGGTCGCAGTTGCGGTTGTGGTCGTACTGGTTGTCTGGAGGCTTATTGCTCGGCAACGGGTGTGGCTCGTACGGCTCGTGAACTGCTGGCAAAGACCGACCGTCCTTCGCTGCTCCGCGAGATGAATCCGGAGGATATCACCTCGCTTGACGTGTCTATTGCTGCGAGCAAGGGCGATGAGTTAGCCAAAGAGATTTACGAGTTTACCGGTAAGATGCTGGGTGAGGCCTGTGCCGATTTCACAGCATTCTCCAGTCCTGAGGCTTACATTTTCTTCGGTGGTATGGTGAAGGCAGGCGACCTGATTATGGAGCCCATCAAGCGCAGCTATGATGAGCATGTCATGAAGATCTTCAAGGGCAAGGCTCAGTTCCTGGTTAGTGGTCTCGATGGTGCGTCGGCTGCAGTGTTAGGTGCTTCAGCTATTGGTTGGGAGATTTAAACTGACGATATCTGAAAGGGGAGGGCATCGCCCTCCTTTTTTCTTTTTTTTGCTCCTTTCCTTCATCATTCCGTGCAACAACTAAAACGATTGCGCTAGGAAATGCCTCAAGATATTTGGTACTTTGTCCGTTTTTTCGTACCTTTGCAAGCAGAACTACTAGAACAAATAAAAAACATGAAGAGATTTCTACAAATCGTGATGCTTCTCACCGTTGTGGCTGTTGCTGTACAGGCAAAAGGCTGGAACGACCAGGAGTACAAGCAGATTGAGCAGAGCATCCGTCTGCCGCAGCTTGCCGACAAGGCGTATGTGATAACCAAGTATGGCGCAAAGACCGACAATACTGCCGCAAAGAACCAAAAGGCGATACAGAAGGCCATCGACAAATGCTCGCAGAAAGGTGGCGGACGCGTCATCGTGCCTGCCGGTCAGCGTTTCCTCACAGCTGCCATTCAGCTGAAGAGTGGCGTCAACCTCGTTGTTGAGGAGGGTGCTGTGTTGGAATTTGCCTTCGAGCCCGAGCTTTACCCAATAGTGCCTACGCGCTGGGAAGGTCTTGATTGCTGGAACCTCTCGCCGCTCATCTATGCTTACCAGGCACGTGATATCGCCATTTCGGGTAAGGGCACCATCGACGGTGGCGGCTCTAACGATACGTGGTGGCCATGGGTGGGCAGCAAAAAGTTTGGCTATAAGGACGGCATGCCTGTTCACCAGTGGAATGAGAACAGTCGTCCCCGTCTGTTGAAACAGGCTGAGGACGGTGTGCCTATGGACGAGCGTCGTTTCGGTCCCACCGACGGATTGCGCCCGCAGATGATTAACTTCAACCAGTGTGAAGGCATCCTCATTGAGGACGTCACACTGTTGCGCTCGCCGTTCTGGGTAATTCATCCCCTGCTGTCAACAGATATTACCGTGCGCGGCGTACATATTAATAATAATGGACCCAACGGCGACGGTTGCGATCCCGAGTCGTGCGACCGCGTGCTCATCGAGAACTGCTATTTCAACACGGGTGACGACTGCATAGCTATCAAGAGCGGCCGCAATAACGACGGTCGTGAGGGTGGTCAAGGTGCGTTCGTCGGCCGTGCGTCGAAGAATATCATTATCCGTAACTCTAAGTTCAACAACGGTCACGGTGGTGTGGTCATCGGTTCGGAGATCTCCGGCGGTTGTCAGAATGTCTATGCCCACGACTGCGAGATGGACTCCCCGTCGCTGGACCGCGTGTTGCGTATCAAGACGAACTCCTGCCGTGGAGGCATCATCGAGAATATCAACATGCGCAACATCACTGTTGGGCAGTGTGGCGAGGCCGTGCTTAAGATCAATACCGACTACGAGCCCCGCGAGGTGTGCTGTCGTGGTTTCTATCCTACCGTCCGCAACGTCACGATGGAGAATGTTACCTGCAAGAAGTCGAAGTATGGCGTGATGATTGTAGGTTATGACGACCCCAAGTTGGCCTATACCGTCAATAACATCACTGTCAAGAACTGCCAGTTCGACGGTGTCTATAGCAAGCCCATCCATCAGATTGGCCTTGCACAAGATGTTACTTACGACAACCTTATGATAAACGGTTCACTGGTGCTTCAGGACAAGCCTTATAAGCACTACAGCGAGTGGCTCACCTACAGTGAGATACAGCGCGTGCCGAAGAGCTATCTGCTTGATTTCTCGACGAGTCCGAAGTGGAGCTACGTCATGGGCATCGAGCTCGAAGGCATGCTCGACACCTATTTGTGCTACGGTGGTGAGGCTATCCGCAAGTATTGTCAAGAGTATACTGACACGATGATTTACGCTGATGGTAATATCCGCGGATTCAATATCCTCGACTACAATCTCGACAACATCCGCACAGGCCATTTCGTTACACGCATGTATCAGAACTGGCCCGAGGCAAAGAATCTGAAGGCCATGCAGTTGATGATGAAACAGTTGCAGGATCAGCCGCGTACCATAGTTGACCGTGTGTTCTGGCACAAGGCTGTTTATGCCTATCAGGTATGGCTCGACGGTATCTTTATGGGTCTGCCATTCCGTTGTCTCACGGCTCCGATAACGGAAAAGGTAAAAGGGTTAAAAAGTAAAAAGGTAAATAAAGGGACTGATGCCATTACGACCATCTACGACGATGCGGTGAACCAGCTGAAGATCACCTACCAGCGCACCCTTGACCCCAAGACAGGTCTGAATCGTCACGCCTATGACGAGACGCGCAAAACCTTCTGGGCCGATAAGGAGACGGGTCTGTCGCAGCATTGCTGGGGCCGTGCTCAGGGTTGGTATACGATGGCACTTATTGAAGTGCTTGACGCCCTGCCCGAGGATTATGTCCGCCGTTCAGAGGTCATCGACCTGCTCAAGAGTGATTTTGACGCCATCCTGAAATGGCAGGACAAGGACAGCGGCGTGTGGTATCAGGTGATGGACAGCCCCGGTCGCGAGGGAAATTACCTCGAGAGTACGTGCTCCGCTATGTTTACGTATGCGCTGCTGAAGGCCTATCGCAAAGGATATGTGGGCGAGAAATACCGCGACGCAGGTATCAAGGCCTATAAGGGCATCATCAATAATTTTATCAAGGTACATCCCGATAAGACCATTTCGCTCACCGAGTGTTGCAGTGTTGCTGGTCTCGGTCCTGCCGCCACACCCGAAGTCATTGCTGCTATGAAGAAAATCAATCCGAAGGGCATCGTGAGGGAGAACCCCACGCGTGACGGCAGCTACGACTACTATCTCTCTGAGCCTATCCGCGATAACGACGCGAAGGGCGTGGGACCGTTTATCTGGGCTTCGCTCGAAATGGAAATGCTCGGCTATGACACTAATTCCGACTACTCGATTGACGTCAAAAAGAAATAAACAGAAAGACGTAAACGTTTTCGGTTGATTTTCGTCAATTCCTACTTGGTTTTCCGAGAATAATACGTAATTTTGCAACGAATTCAAAACAACTACTAATGATTCTACTAAAAAAGTGTTTTCTAACGCTAACTGTAGCGTTGACAACAGTGGTGTCGGGGGCCCAGACGGGTGCCCCGGCATTCCCTGGTGCAGAGGGACACGGCCGCTATGTTACTGGTGGTCGCGAGGGTACAGTTTACCACGTCACAAACCTGAAGAATAGCGGTGCGGGTTCGTTCCGCGATGCTGTGAGCAAGGCTAACCGCATCGTGGTGTTCGATGTGGCAGGCGTCATCGCATTGACTGGTGATCTTACTATCAAAGACAATATTACTATTCTCGGACAGACGGCTCCATCTCCAGGCATTACGATTCGTTACTATACAATCCGTCCTGGTGCTAATAATATCATTCGTTTCATTCGTTTCCGTCGTGGAGAGGAAAAGGATGTCAACGAGGGTGCTGATGCCACATGGCAGCGCAACAAGACGGGCATCATCCTCGACCATTGCTCCTTTTCGTGGAGTATTGACGAGGTGGCTTCGTATTACGACAACAACAATTTCACCATGCAGTGGTGTACCATTGCCGAAAGTCTGGTAAATGCTGGTCACGGCAAGGGTGCTCACGGCTATGGCGGCATCTGGGGCGGCAAGCTGGCGTCTTTCCATCATAATCTCATTGCTCACGTGGCTAACCGTTCACCGCGTTTCAACGGTGCACGCTACGATTGGACGGGGTACACAAGCAACAAGCTGTACGACCAGTACCAGTGGGAGAATGCTGTGCAGTCGGAGAATGTCGATTTCCGCAATTGTGTAGTATATAACTGCAGCAATGGTTGCTATGGTGGTCCTGGAGGCGGGTATGTTAACATGGTAAACAACTATTATAAAACCGGTCCTGCGGGAACGACCAATCGTGTGACCACCGTTTCGATAGCCAACAGCACGTCGGCGAGCGGTTACGAGAAATATTGGGATATGACCAGTCGCTACTATATCAATGGCAATCGCGTCAATAATAACGAAAACCATGACTGGACGAACGTCAACTTTGACTCGGGCGTGGTTACTCACAATGGAGCCAGGTACACCAAAGACCCGAACCACTACTACGGTGAGGATCTTGAATATACCAATATCAACGGCGTCGACTGTCTCCCTATCAAGTTGGACAGCCCGCACGCACCCATAGGAGAGATTACCACCCACGTAGCTGCTACGGCTTTTGACAAGGTGACGGCACTCAGTGGCGCATCGCTGTATGTTGACGAAGTGGATGCGCGCTATTTCGAGGAAGCTCGCACCGGTACGGCCACCTATACGGGTAGTGTGACAAAGAAGAAGGGACTGATAGATAAGGTTGCTGATGCAAATGGCTATACTGAGGCCAACTTCCCGACTGGCAGTCGTGCGGCAGACTATGATACTGACGACGACGGCATCCCCGATGCGTGGGAAATTGCCAATGGCTTGAATCCTAATGATAAGTCGGACAACATGCAGAAGACTATTGACAAGAAAGGCTGGTACACCAATTTAGAGGTTTATGCCAACTCACTTGTTGAGGACATCATGAAGGCTGGTAATGCTGATGGTGAGAGCAACTTCGAAGAATACTATCCCGCCTACAATTCTGTGACGGCTATCAATACCGTCCACACTACGGCCATTGTCGCCACAGAGTATTATTCGCTGGACGGACGCAGGTTGGAAGAGCCGCAAAAAGGCATAAATGTCCGTGTGGAGCGAATGGCAAACGGAAAGACTATTACGACTAAAGTTCTTAAGTAGAAAGATTGTTAGGAGAAAAGAAGGATTCAGCGATGAATCCTTTTTTTATGCCATCTTCCGCATCCAGCCTCCGTGGAATAGTCGGACGAGGAAAATAATTCCGCGGAAAGTGAGTTCGATGGCCATCGCCGTCCACACGCCCGGCAGACCGTAGGTCACTGCAAGCAGGGCGGCAAGCGTCAGGCGCACGCCCCACATAGATCCAAGGCTCATGATGGCGGGTTTCAGCGTGTCGCCAGCACCAACGAACACACCGTTACAGACGATGGAGGCTGCAAACAACGGTTCCGCGAAAGCCTCAATGCGCAGACACTGAGTACCTAAGGCAATGATTTCGTCGACGGGTGTCATGATAGCCATCAGTTCCGTCGCAAACACATACATAAACAATCCCATCAGCGTCATCACCCCCATACCCAGTCCCACCGACATGTGTGCAAACTGCCGTGTGAGCAGTTTCTTGCCCGCGCCAAAGCTCTGACCTACCAGTGTTGTGGCGGCCTCGGCGATGCCAAAGCCCGGCATGTAGCAAAGGCTCTCGACGGTGATGGCCAGCGAGTGGGCAGCGATGGCGATAGTGCCCAGTGGCGCGACAATCAGTGTGCTGACAATCTGTGCCGAGCCCATGAGCATGTGTTGCAGTCCCATAGGTGCACCAATCTTAAATGCGTTGCCCACGACGTCGGCCTGTGGCTTGAACTTGTCCCATGACAGCGGCAACCTCTTGCCTTTTACCTCTTCCCGTTCACTTCTCTTCAGGATGCCCAGCATATCCGAGCGGTACAGCAGGAAGTACATCATCAGCAAGGCCGTGATGAACATGGCCAGACCGGTACCGATGGCTGCACCCGCAACGCCCATGCCTAACAGATAGATGAACGCATAGTTGAACACGACGTCCATCACACACATCAGAATGTTGAGCATCGACGGAATCTTCATGTTGCCCGAACACTTTAGCATCGAGCCAGCCAGACCTTCCATCTGGAAGAAAATGCCTGCCGCACAGAAGATGGCAAAATAGAGCGTTGCGTCGTGGGCTATCTCCTCCGAACCGCCCAACCAATAGGGCAGGGGAATGCTGATGGCTTCGGCGATGCACATCATGACAACGGTGTAAATGGCACAGCACACCAGCGACTGGCGCAACACACGCTGGGCACGCTTGATGTCGTTAGCTCCGATGGCGTGCGCTACCTGCACTGAGAATCCCATGTTAGCTGCTGACGCCAGTCCGCCCAAGAGCCATCCAGTGGTTTCGACGAGTCCGATGGCTGCTGAGGCTTTAGCGCCTAAGTGGCCTACCATCGATGCATCGATAAAGAACATGACCGTCGCGGAGATTTGTGCGAGGATAGAAGGAATACTCAGGCTGATAATCAGCCTGAGTTTCTCACCCTGCGTCATCTCGCGACCTTCGCGGATGTAGGCTAGAAGGTCTCGAGAAGCAGTACCCTGCTTGACCAGTCGTTTTTCTTCGCCCATTCCGTTTCGTTGCGATACGGCATCTCCAGTCCGTGATTCATCAGGTAAGCACCGCTGTAACTCTTACCCTCACAATCCATCGGCTGCAAGTCGATACGGTTCAGTTCGCGTACCTTATAATATTTATTAGCATCGAGACCGGCCATCCGTACGCGTGGCAGGTGTTCGTTCTGGAACGACTCCGTCTTCCACCAGTAGAACACGGCCTTGTCCTGCTGGTCGGTGACATACATCAGCGACGCCAAACCTTTGCGGTCGTAGGGCGACACCAGACGGTAGATATTGCCGAACTGCACGATGGGGCGAATCTCCTTGTACTCGCTGATGGCCTTGCGGCAGAGTGCCTTCTCGTCGTCAGTCATATTTTTGGGTTGAATCTCCATACCCAGACGTCCACTCATGGCTACGTCGATGCGGTATTTCAGCGATGTCGTACGGAACACGGTATGGTTAGGCGTTGCGGAGATATGCGAGGCCATTGCAATAGCAGGGAAGAAATAGCTTGTTCCCCACTGCATGTAGATGCGCTGCAGGGCGTCGGTGTTGTCCGAAACCCAGAACTCGTCGAAGTAGGGTAATATGCCCCAGTTGGCACGTCCGCCTCCTGAACCGCACGCCTGGATGGTCAGTTCAGGATATTTCGCACGCACGCGCTGGCAAACTTTTTCCAGACCGCGATGATATTCAATGTAGAGGTGGCTTTGGTCGGTCATGGTCAGATACTGCGAACCATGATTCATAATCGGCATGTTGGCATCCCACTTGATATAGTCTATCTCAGGATATTTCGTCATGAGCTCGTCCACCACGTTAAACACGAAGTCCTGCACCTTGGGATTTGCCATATCGAGCACCACCTGCGTGCCGCCACGTCCCAGCACGGGCTCGCGCTTCGGAGCCTTCACAATCCAGTCGGGGTGAGCCTCATACAGTTCACTGGTCGTATTGGCCATCTCGGGTTCAATCCAGATGCCGAACTTCACGCCGTTCTTCTTGGCGTCGCGTAACAGACCTTCGATGCCTTCGGGCAGTTTGTTCTTGTCCACCACCCAGTCGCCCAAGCTGGAGTTATCTACCTTGCGCGGATACTTATCTCCAAACCATCCGTCGTCCATCACAAACAGTTCGCCGCCCATCGATGCGATATCATGCATCATCTGGTCCATGCCCTTTTGATTGATGTCAAAATAGACGCCTTCCCACGAGTTCAGCAGGATTTTGCGTTCCTTGTTGCCGTTGGCGAGCATATAGTTACGGCCCCATTTATGAAAATTGCGCGACACGCCAGAGAGTCCTTTGTCCGAGAACGACAGCGCCAGCTTCGGCGTTACGAATGTCTCGCCCTTCTTCAGGTGATATTCGGAATTGTCCTCGTTGATGCCCGCAAAGAAATAGTGATACTCTGTGTCGTCGGTGACCACCTTCAAACGGTAGTTGCCCGCATAGCACAGTGCGGCACCGATGACCTGTCCTGCGTTCTCCTGTGCCTTGCCGTCCAGCGAGAACATCACCTCCGCGTGGCTCGTATGCGCGTTGCGCGTGCCGTCCTTGTTCACTATCTGCTTCTGTCCGGCCGTCAGCGGTTCCTCTACCAGCCGTGCCTCGTTGGCCCACGAACCGTAGAAGCTCGACATCCATACGTCGCCCCTGCGGATGGGAACCATAGCCGAGGCAAATGTTGTCAGCGTCACCGGCTGCTTCTCGGTGTTGGTCACCTCCGACCACATCTCGATGATGTCCTCGGCCGCGTAGGCTTTGTAGTTCAGCTTCACCACTGTGCCATACACGGGGTCCTTCATCGTGATGCTCACCGTGCCGTTTGCCTGTTCCCAACTGTCGCAGACCACTGCCGTCGACATGTTGCCGTCGCTGTGCTTCATGGCCAGCGCGGCCTCGGCGGGACAGTTCATGCCATACACGGGATAGGCGTCCATCCGACCGTCGCGGGGAGTCTGCAGATGCTGCAATTCCTGCGCATCCAGTCGCAGTCCGTAATACACATACTGGGGCTGTCGGCCCTTCTCTACGTCCAATACCAGCGACGTGTTCTTTGTCTCTACAACCACCTGTGCGGCGTGGCTCGTCGCAGCCGTCAGCGCCATCAGGGTCAATGTCATTAGTAGTTTCTTCATTGTTCTTCTTGTTTTTGTATTCATTCGGCAAAGTTACGAATAAGTGAGCACAATACAAAACAAAAAAACGATTTTTTTTGTTTTTATTGTCGAACGGTAGTAACTTCTCGCGAAGCGAAAAGGTACGAATAAGTGAGCAAAGAACCAAAGAAAAACGAGTTTTCCTTTGGTATTTCCCTCGATTTGTGCTACCTTTGCGCCGAAAATGAAACAAAGGCGACATTTTTTCGACAAAATAACCCTCCGACTGCGCACGCTGTTATTCATCAGTTTCGTGCTGACGGGCTCCCTGTCCGCATGGGCCGATACGACGTTCGTACATCGTGTGGAGGCCGACGTCGTACCCAGCATGGTGATACAGTCCAACAGCTATCTACGGGGTGCCAATCCGGAGGGAGAGAAAATTGAGAGCTCCATGCTCATGCGCCTGAAATACACCGTCCAGCAGTCCGGCAATCCCGAACGCATCGGTGCCTATCATGGCGTAGGTCTCGGCGTGCTAGCCATCAACCGCCAACTGGGCACGCCTCTGATGGCTTACATCGTACAGGGTGCACCCATCGTCAATCTCTCGCGCAACGTGTCGCTGAACTACGAACTCAATCTTGGTGCTTCCTTCGGGTGGAAAGCCTACGATGCAGTGACCAACGAGGACAACCACGTGCTGGGCTCGCCTGTCAACGTCTATATCGGCGCCGACGTCTTCCTGCGTTTCATGGTAGGACGTCACGTCGACCTGAATCTAGGCTATGGCTACACTCATTATTCCAATGCCAACCTGCGCATGCCTAACGAAAGTCTTCATGCTATGGGTGTCCGCCTCTCGGCAGCGTGCTATTTCGGTCGCGACGAAAACATCAGCCGCGCCTCGCTGTTTACGGCCGACCGTCCCGACAAGCGCTGGGTGACGGACGTCGTGCTCTATGGCGGCTGGAAGAAGAAAAGCCTCGCCCTGCCTGCCACCTTTGGCGTCGCCGGATTTCAGGTCAGTCCGATGTACCTTCTGAACCGTGCCTTTGCCATAGGTCCTTCCATTGATGCCGTTTACGACCATAGTGTCAACCTGACGACGACCGACGTCGATGGCGACGGACAGTTCGAATACGAACAGCCGCGATGGTCGCGACAGGCGGCAGTTGGTCTGCAGGCCCGTGCCGAACTGAACGTTCCCGTGTTCCGTGCCAGCTGTGGCATTGGCCATTATGTCGGCGGATTTTCCACGTTCTACGAGACGCTGGCCATGAAGGTCGACGTCACCCGCCATTTCTTCCTGAATATCGGTTATTGCCTCTACAACTACAATTACACGAACAATCTGATGCTCGGCATTGGTTATCGAATACGCTAAGCCTTATCTTACCAGTTTCCTTCCTTGTACAATGTAAATGCCCTTCGCCGTCGGCTCTCCTTCGGTGCGCATGCCCTGCAGGGTGTAGAACGTCCCCTCCTGCTGACGGGAGGGGACGACCTTAGGGTTTAGCGACGACTCCGACGGACGTGGATATACCTCGTTGATACCATCCATTGCATACGTGCCGAAGACCTTTAGGTTCGTGCGATCGACGATGGTCATACAACCCTTCGTGCCCTCCTGGCTGAGGAAGTTTGTGTCCCACGCCATCGGCACCATACCGCCCAGATCCTTACACAGCCGATGCAGTTCGCGATAGTGGGTCTTGATGCTGGCGTTGTGCTTCTCCTGACTCTCTTTGGGCAGCGACGACAGGTCACGCCAGTTGGCACCGAACTCGCCGATGACCACGGGATAACCCATGTCTACGAAGTTTGTCTTCATCATCTGCAATTGCTTTTTCATATCGCTTTCCTCACCGTATGTGGGGTTATGTTTTGAACCGCTCAGGTGATTGCCCTTGCCCCAATAATAAAAGACGTTGCCCCACGACTCGTCCTTCTCCATGCCCCAGAAATTCCAGGGGTTATAGTAGTGTACCTCGATGGCCAGTTTACCTTCGACGACATCCGTCGGCATCTTGCCCGCCATGAAGTTACACGTATGTTCGATGTTCGTCGCCGGACCCTGCACCACCAGCACGCGCTTCCCGTTGTTGCCGCCCGTAGCGCGAACGGCATCCACAAACGTCTGGTTATACTGTATCAGGTTGTTCGTCGCAGCCTGATTCTCCGCGTTCGGCTCGTTCAGTCCCGCAAACATCAGGTGTTCGTCGTAGTCCTTGAAGGCCGTTGCTATCTGTGTCCACAGCGCCGCCAGTATCTCCTTGTTCTTTGCGATGGTCGCCGCGTCCGAATCTGCGATGTGGTTCTCCAGCCATCCGCCGTCCCAGTGGTCGTTCAACACCACATACAGGCCGTCCCGTATGCAGTAGTCCACAATCTCCTTCACGCGCGCCATCCATGTTGCGTCAATCTCATACGTCGCCGCATTGCTGATGTGGCCGTAAGCCCATGCACACGGGATGCGAATGCTCCGGAACCCCAGACTCTTCACATAGTCTATCACCTCCTGCGTGGTCTTCGTACCCTGCCAGTCGGTCTCGCCACCGAGCCCGCTCTTGTTGTTCAGGAAGTCTACTCCCCTCCATGTAGCCACGGCCTCCAGCGTGTTGCCCAGGTTCCAGCCCGGCGACATATCGTCAATCACTTCCCGCGCCGATCGGTCCATTCCGTCCTGCGCACTCATCTCCATTCCCATTGTCAGCAGACATACTGCAAGGATAGTAATACGTTTTAGTTTTTTCATCATGCCGCGAAGGTACGAAAAAAAAGTGAACTGACCAAACATCAGCCCACTTTTTTTCAAATCTGCAATACTCCGAAAGAAATTTCAAATACTCCAAAAGTAATTCCAATTACTCCGAAAGTAATTCCAATTACTCCGAAAGTATTGACTCTGACGCCTACTTCCGCTCGAAAGAACAAAGAAAAGTCCACTTTCCTTTGGTTCTTTACTCGCTTATTCGTATCTTTGCAGCATTAATTGAGAAAGACAATGAAGAAAGAGGATTTGAGAATTGTGTTTATGGGTACGCCGGAGTTTGCGGTGGAGACGCTGCAGGCGCTGGTGGAGAACGGATATAATGTGGTGGCAGTGGTGACACAGCCCGATAAACCTGTGGGCCGTCACCAGACGGAGATGCAGCCGTCACAGGTGAAGCAGTATGCTGTGGCGCACGGCTTACCCGTGTTGCAACCAGAGAAGATGAAGGACCCTGCGTTTGTGGAACAGCTCCGGTCGTACCGGGCTAACCTGCAGGTGGTCGTGGCGTTTAGGATGTTGCCGGAAGTGGTGTGGGCCATGCCTGAGTACGGCACGTTTAACGTCCATGCGGCCCTGCTGCCCCAATATCGCGGTGCAGCGCCCATCAACTGGGCCGTCATCAATGGCGAGACGGAAACGGGTGTGACGACATTCTTCCTGGATCACGACATCGACACGGGGCGTATCATCATGAAGAAACCGTTTGCCATTCCTGACGATGCCGACGTGGAGTATGTGTATGACGGGCTGATGCATCTGGGTGCCGAACTGTGTCTGGAAACGCTGGACGCCATCATTGCGGCAGACGGCCATCCAGAAACGGTGGCGCAAGACAATGTGCTTGATGGTTTAGCCATCAAGCCAGCCCCCAAAATCTTCAAGGAGACCTGCGAGATAGACTGGACGAAAAGTGCCAAGCAGGTGTACGACTTCGTGCGCGGACTGAGTCCCGTGCCTGGAGCGTGGACGACGTTGGTCGCTGCCGACGGCAAGGAGACGGTGCTGAAGGTGTGGAAGACGCGCAAGACCGGTAAGCAGGGTAGGGGCGCAGGCACGATCAGCATTGAGGGAAAGACGCTGTGTATCTCGGCACAGGACGAATTGCTGGAGATAGTGGAGTTGCAGTTGGCAGGCAAAAAACGCATGCTGGCGCGCGACTTTCTGAACGGCATGAAAGACGTGGAATCGTGCAAGATAAAATAATTTTTCGTTTTTATATAATAAATGAGAAAATGTTGCGTTTTAATAGTAGAAATAACCCCAAAAACGATTCTGCCTATGCAGCATTTTACTCAAGACGAATTTATGCCAAACCCCGCCACCATTCTGTTTTTGAAGCAGTTTGCGCGTATGTGTAATTCAAAAAAACAAGTGAATCATGGCTACAATGGTTTCACCGTCGCTCCTTGCAGCTGACTTCCTGCATCTGGACAGCGAACTGGAAATGATTAACCGCAGTGAGGCCGATTGGCTTCATCTGGATGTGATGGATGGCGTGTTCGTGCCCAACATCTCCTTCGGATTCCCTGTGCTTGAGGCTGTGGCCAAGAAGTGCAAGAAACCCCTTGACGTTCACTACATGATTGTCCACCCGGAGCAGTATATCCAACAGACTGCCAAGTTGGGCGCGATGATGATGAACGTGCATGTGGAGGCGTGTACCCATCTGCACCGTACCGTGCAGGAGATTCATCAAGCTGGCATGAAGGCCGGTGTGACGCTGAATCCTGCGTCGCCCGTGTCATTGTTGGAAGATATCATCTGCGACGTCGATATGGTGTTGCTGATGAGCGTCAACCCCGGTTTCGGCGGACAGAAGTTCATTGAGAACACCATTCAGAAGGCACAGCGACTGCGTAAACTCATAGACGAGAGCGGTTCGAAGGCACTGATAGAGGTGGACGGCGGCGTACAACACGAGACGGCCCCACGACTGGTTAAGGCCGGTGTAGACGTACTGGTGGCAGGCAGCTATGTGTTCCATAGCCCCACACCAGAGCAAGTCATCAGTGAACTGAGGGCGCTCTAGATAATCTAGATATTCTAGATGCTCTAGATGTTCTACAGCTCCATGCTTAGCTGAATTTCGTGTTGCTTGGCCATGCGGCGCATGTTGATGATGGCATAGCGCATACGGCCAAGAGATGTGTTGATGCTGACACCCGTGGTCTCGGCAATCTCCTTGAACGACATTTCCTGATAATAGCGCATATACACCACTTCGCGTTGCGGAGCGGGCAGCGAGTCCATGATATGGCGCACGTCGCGAAGAATCTGGGCGTTGACAAACTCGTTCTCGCGATTGAGGTCCATCACGTCATTATTCCTCAGCTTGCTCAGGTCGTTGTCGATGGTAGGTTCTATGACATGAACATTCTTTTGTTGACGATAGGTGTCCATGATGACGTTATGGGCAATACGCGTCAGCCAGAACGCGAACTTGCCGGAGTCGGTGTACTTACCCTCCTGCAATCTGGTGATGGCCTTGACAAACGTCTCTTGGAACACGTCGTTAGCTTGCTCGGGGTCGCGGACCACGAACAGAATGTAATCGTAGAGCTTTTTTTGATTGCGAGCTAATAACTCATCAAATGCCCTGTTGTCTCCTCCTGCATACTGCAAGGCCAACTTTTCGTCGGTCATGCTTGCATAATTCTTCATATTTTCTTCAATTTTTATGAAGTAGAGTTCTGTCGATAGGCAGTAAAATTTTGATGTTTGGTTATTAACTTTTATTTAGTGAGCGCCACCGAGTTTACTCGATTGGCCGAACGTTTTTAAAGTCAACGTCGTTAACTTTTTTTATTTTATCGTCTGCAAAAGTATATATTTTTATCAAAACTGCCAAATATTTCGCTAAAAAATTGTCATTTTGCCAAATTTTTCGTACCTTTGTGCATAAATATTGCACATAAAAACAGAAAATATGCTAAAACTTTTCGTTCCAGGCCGTTTGTGCCTGTTTGGAGAACATACTGACTGGGCGGGCCACTATCGCACGATGAATGCCGACATTCTGCCGGGTGCCTCAATAGTGACGGGTATCGAACAAGGTATCTATGCCGAAGTGGAGAAATCGACCATCTTCGAGATGCATAGTGATGCTCCGGAGTTGTCTGACGTGTGGCGTGACTTCTCCTGTCGGATGAGTGAACAGGAATTGAAACGCGTGGCCAAGTCGGGTTCGTTCTTCAGTTATTGTGCCGGTGTGGCCAGCTACATGCTTGAGTGGTATAAGGTCGGTGGCGTGCGCATTCGCATAACCGATATGACGCTGCCTATGAAGAGCGGTCTGTCGTCGAGTGCCGCCATCTGTGTGCTCGTCGCGCGCGCGTTCAATTTATTATATAATCTCAACCTCAACACGTTGGGTGAGATGAATATTGCCTATCTGGGCGAGTTACGCACGTCGAGTCGTTGCGGACGTCTGGACCAGGCTTGTGCCTTTGGCGTGAAGCCCAACCTGATGACTTTCGACGGTGATGAGATTGAGGTGAAGCCACTGAACGTGAAAAAGACATTGTACTGGGTGTTTGCTGACCTGTGTGCCGAGAAGGATACTATCAGGATTCTGTCAGACCTGAACAAGGCCTACCCCTTTGCCTCGACCGAAGCCGAGCAGAACCTGCATAAGGCATTGGGTGAATGGAACCACGAGATCGTGGAAAAGGCCATCAAGTATATGGCTTCCGGCGATGCAGAGGCGCTGGGTCAGCTGATGACTCATGCAGAGGAGATGTTCGACCAGCATATTGCTCCGATGTCTCCGGCATTGTGGGCTCCGAAGTTGCACGAGGTGTTGCACGACCCGCAGATCCAGCCGATGGTCTGGGGCGGCAAGGGTGTCGGTTCGCATGGCGACGGTTCCGTGCAGTTCCTGGCACGTAGTGAGGAGGACCAGCAGCGTTTACAGGATTATCTGAATGCGCAGGGCATGAAGGCATATACGCTGACGCTGCATCCTGTGCATACCGTCCGTAAGGCCATCATCCCTGTGGCAGGTTTCGGCACGCGCCTCTATCCTGCTACCCGTTCGTTGAAGAAGGATTTCTTCCCCATTCCCTGTTCCGACGGTATGGTTCGTCCCGTCATCCTGATTCTGCTGGAAGAACTGGTGAAGAGCGGTGTGGAGGAAATCTGTCTGGTGCTTGGTTCGGAGGAGGAACGCATCCAGTATACCGAATTCTTCGAGCGTCCCCTGAGTGATGACCACTTGAGTAAGTTGAACAAAGAGGCGCAGGAATATGAAAATCGTATTCTCGATATTGGCAAGCGCCTGCATTACGTCTACCAGCGCGAGAAACGTGGTTTCGGACATGCGGTGTTCCAGGCTGTTGAGTTTACCAATAACGAGCCCGTACTGTTGCTGTTGGGTGACACGCTTTATCGTAGCCAGTCGAACAAACCCTGTGCCCTGCAGTTGATAGAGCAATATGAGCGTTACAACCGTCTGATGGTCAGCATCCATCCTATTCCACTGGCTGAGGTGAGCCATTACGGTATCCTAAGCGGTGTTTGGGAGGACAAGGATCGTACACAGCTGACCGTTTCCGTGATGCGCGAAAAACCCAAGGCATCGTATGCAGAGGAGTTCCTGGGTGTGCGCAACAAGGAGGGCGAGAAGGAGTATTACTCCGTCTTCGGACAGTATATCCTGACGCCAGAGGTATTTGCACAACTCGACGCGGATATCCAGAAAGCCGATGCGGAGGGTGACAATACGCGTGAGATAGAACTGACTGCCGCCCTTGAGGCTGTTCGCCAGAAGAGCGGCATGATGGGTATCCGACTGAAGGGTACGATGTACGATATGGGTAATCCCACAGCCCTGCGCAACTGCGTGCGGTATTTCTCGAAGTAAGGATTATCTGACGTATTCCTCTGCGCGACGCATGAGATACTGGCCGTAGTCATTCTTAATCATTGGCTCGGCCAGTTTCTTTAACTGCTCCTTGCTAATCCAGCCGCGTTTGTAGGCAATCTCCTCAAGACAGGCTACTTTCAGGCCTTGGCGTTTCTCGATGACCTCGATGAACGTTGAGGCTTCGCTAAGTGAGTCGTGGGTGCCGGTATCCAGCCATGCAAAACCACGCTGGAGCGTCTGTACCAGCAGGTTTTTGTCCTCCAGATACATTTGGTTGACGGTGGTGATCTCCAGCTCTCCACGTGCTGAGGGTTTGATGTTCTTGGCAATCTCCACCACGCTGTTGGGATAGAAGTAGAGTCCTACGACGGCATAGTTCGACTTGGGCTTGGCAGGTTTTTCTTCGATGCTCAGACAGTTGCCGTTCTCATCGAACTCTGCCACGCCATAGCGCTCAGGGTCGTTGACGTAATAGCCGAAGACGGTAGCCTGACCTTTCTCTTCTGCGTTGGCAACGGCCTGCTTCAGCATACCGGTAAAGCCACTACCATAGAAGATGTTGTCGCCAAGGACAAGACAGGCACAGTCGTTGCCAATGAATTTCTCACCGATGATAAAAGCCTGTGCCAATCCATCGGGAGAGGGTTGTTCGGCATATTCGAAGCGTACGCCCAGGTCAGAACCGTCGCCCAACAAGCGTTTGAAGGCGGGCAGGTCGTAGGGTGTCGAGATAATGAGAATCTCGCGGATGCCTGCCAGCATCAGCGTCGAGATGGGGTAGTAAATCATGGGCTTGTCGAAGATTGGCAGCATCTGCTTCGATACACCCTTTGTGATGGGGTAGAGGCGCGTTCCACTGCCTCCGGCTAATACGATACCTTTCATAATATGAACTTTTAGTTTTGACTATTTGATGGCAAAGATACAAAATATTCTCTAAACATTTGGTAGATTTCGCAAAAATATCTAATTTTGTAGGCGATAATTAAGATATTTAACAATAAAAGAGTAATAAATGATGAATTATTTACGCGCCTTAACGCTGGTATTACTGGTTTCGTGTATACATGGGATTAGTGCTCAGGAAAGTGAGCGGTTCAGTGTCGCCACACTGAATATTGATGGTCTTCCTCAGAAGATTTGGTTTGTCAAGGTTAATGCTGACGGTCCTGGCGATGCAGGAACAGCCCGCATCGGCAAATATCTCTTGAAGAAAAACTACGATATCATTTGTACGCAAGAGGACTTCAATTACCACGAAGTATTGGCCACATGGCTGGAGGATGACTATAAACTCGACAATTGGCTTGGTGGAGTGGGCATTGATATTCCCGGCAAGAAGATTGACTTCCTGCACCTGCAGAACGAAGACTTCGATACCGATGGTTTGGGAGCCTGTTGGAAGAATAACATCACGATGACCAGTACCGAGCGAGTGCTTTGGAACAAAAACTTCGGTAAGTTCAGCCATGCTGCTGACGAGCTGATTCGCAAGGGTTTCCGTCGTAGTGAACTGACGTTGGCCAACGGTACACGTATCCTTGTCTATAACATGCACATGGATGCTGGCGATTTGGCTGACGAGAAGGAAGGTGTCGATACGCTTGACCGTGCGGCCCGACTGAGTCAGTGGCAACAGCTCAAGGACGATGTGCTGAACCATCTGGACACACGTCCCATTATTGTTGTTGGCGACATGAACAGCTACTATTGCCGCGATCAAATCAAGGCCAAGTTCATTGATGCCATCGCCGATTCTGGTAAGGGTACTGCTTCTGACGTATGGGTAGAACTGGAGAAGGGTGGCAAATACCCTGCTCCCGTGGAAGGCATTGTTGCCTGTGAGGATGACGCCAACATGCTTGAAAGTGGTGAGGTGTTGGATAAGATTATCTATATCAATCCTACGACTGGTACAAAGATTAAACCTGTATCGTTTGTCTTCGATACGGAAGGCTACAAACACGATGGCAAGCCGTTGGGCGACCACTATCCCGTGGCTGCAACCTTTGAGGTGACAGACCGTAAAACGTCTATTCAGGATGTTGACTTCAACGAGACCAACCAACCCTCTGCTGTTTATTACAATATGAATGGTCAGCGTGTCAGCCAGCCTGTTAATGGTCTGTTTATTGAAAAGAATGGCCAGACAGCTCGCAAGCGTATTATCAAATAAATATCCGATGCTATGAAGAAAATAGTACTTATGATGCTGTTGATGCTGTCATGTGTCTTGACGACAGAAGCACAGGAAGCATCTTATAAAATCATCATAGAAAAGGATTCTACCCTCAAGTATAAGATCAGCGGTATTACGCTGGGCTCGCGTGAGGTGCGCTATATTGTCTACGAATATCAGTCGAAGGATCCAAAGGGCAATCCTGCAACTATCAGCGGTGTCATTCTTGCACCATTGGACATTGTCAAAAGAACAGTACCCTCCGATGGTATATTACTCTATAACCATTATACCATATCTGCGCTTGACGAGGCTCCCTCTTCTGATATAGACAGATTGTCAGGTGCCTTCATTTGTAACCCTTTGAAACCCAATTACGTGCTCGTCATGAGTGACTATATCGGTTTCGGCTCTTCCAAGGACAAACCTCAGGCCTATCTCTGTGGTGACACCAACGCCCGCAATTCGCTTGACGGATTGTTGGCAGCCAAGGCACTGATGAAGGACAAGGGCATTCCCGAAGGACGTTTCCTGTTCAACATGGGCTATTCGCAGGGAGGTACAGAGTCGATGTTTGTCGCCAAGTTGTGCGATACGGAGTACAAGGACAAAGGCATCACCTTCGACAAGACCTTTTCAGGCGGTGGCCCCCTCGACATCGAGAAGGCCTATACTGAGTATGTGCGTATCGGCTATTGTGATTTTGTGGGCGCCATAGCACAGTTGATTATAGCCTATAATGAGTGGTATGGCTTGGGCCTCGACTACCATGACACTTTCCAGGAACCGCTGGCATCACATGTTCAAGAATGGTTCCTCGACAAGAAGCTTCACATGCCGCAGATTACCAAGAATATTGGTACCGATTCGCTTATCCGCATGCTCACACCGACCTATTTTAATGTCGAGAGTGAGACAGCAAAGGTTCTCCGCAAGATGCTGCGTGAAAAGTCGCTAATGGATACATGGACGAATCCCGATACTACCCGGAAGTACTTCCTCTTACATTCACGCCACGACCGCTACGTACCTGTTGAGACAGGGCGTGTCATCATTCCCTGGATGAAGGAAAAAGGCTTCAAACCCAGTATCGTGCCAGGAAAGACCAATCTGCAGACCAATACGGTGGTGTTCAAACTCAACCACGACCCAGCGGCCATCGTATGGTTTATACAGACGGCTGTCGCCATCCAGCTTTGGCCTGCACTCTACTACGAGGGTGGTCAGAACCGCTATTACCACAACGTGGTGAAGGACCTCAACATCATGAAGGTCATCAAGACGCTGGAGAGCTGGGGCATCGACCTGCGTAAGATCATCAATATCAAATTGGCTCCTGAGCAGATTGAGGCACATCGTGCCAACAGAGCCGGCATCCTGGCTATGCTCATGAACCTTGTTCCGAGTATCAAGGACGCGCTGGCCAAGGTTGACCTCACTCCTGAGGATGCCGAGGAGATGCTGGAAGATGCAGGCATAACCGTTGAAGATGTAATGCAGGTGGTTGCTTACCTTTTGACGTCACCCTCGTCAGTACAGGAGGCAGACAGTGTGTTGTCTGTCTATCCGTTCAGCGAGGATGTTGAGGCTCCTGTACAACTCATGCAACTCTACGAGCAGACGCTTGCCGGTTGGTTTATGCTGGGAGGCATCAATGTCGAGTACGAGAAATGGGGATGGTAATATAAAAATGAGAAGACAATGAAACGCTTAATATTATTCCTATTGGTTATTGTCAACGTTGTGTTGACTACTGCAGCTCAGTCTGCAGACTATAAGATTATTTTAGAGAGCGACACGACGGTCAAGACTCGTGCTGGTGGAGTCACACTGAGTACGCGTGCCGTGCGCCGCTACGTCTATGAATATCCCTCTAAGGATGCTGACGGCAAGCCTGTCACCATCAGTGGCGTCATCATGATACCTTCCAACATTGTAGATGGCTCGGCGCCCTGTGATGGTATCTTGCTCTTCAACCGTGCCACGCTGGGCTCGCCCGACGATGCGCCTTCGACGGGTAATTCAGAACTGATTAACGGACTGATTGTCAATCCGTTGAAGCCTAACTATATCCTCATCATGAGCGATTTCATAGGTTATGGTTCAAGCATTGACAAGCCCTCGTTCTACCATAGTGGTGACGTCAATGCACGCAACTCGCTCGACGGTCTGGTGGCAGCACGTAAGTTGCTTACTGACAAGCAGATACCCATGGGTAAATACCTCTTCAATCTGGGCTTCTCGCAGGGTGGCTCAGAGACGCTCTATGTGGCCAAGTTGCGCGATATGGAATACAAGGATAAGGGTATTACCATCACCAAGTCTTTTGCCGGTGGTGGTCCTACCGACTATGTCATAGCCTATAAGGAATATGTCAAGCGCGACTGGTGTGAGGACTGCAAGGACGTCGTTATGATGCTCATTTCTGCCGTTGAGAACTTACACTTGAATATCGATTATAAGAACTTGTTCAAGGAACCTCTGGCTACTGGTGCAAAGGAGTATATCAAGACCAAAACGAAGGGTACGCTCAGCGACTATGGTGTTAATATGGAGGACTCGCTGAGTCATCTTATCCAGCCTGCCTATATGGACTTGGAAAGCGATCAGGCCAAGGCCTTTATGGCAGCATTGGAAAAAATCAACCTCATGAACGGTTGGGACATTGACACCACGCAGCATTACTTCATCGAACACAGCCGTCACGACAACTACGTGCCTATCCAGTGTGTACGAGCCATCATTCCCTGGATGAGAGAAAAGGGCTTCACGCCCAGCCTCGTACCTGGAAAGACCAATCTTCAGACCAACACGCTGGTGTTTAAGGCCAACCATACTGTGTCGGCCATCATATGGCTCATCCAGACCGTTGCTGCTATTGAGGTTTGGCCCGTACTCTACTACGAGGGTGGTCAGAACCGCTATTACCACAACGTGGTGAAGGACCTCAACATCATGAAGGTCATCAAGACACTGGAGAGCTGGGGCATCGACCTGCGCAAGATCATCAAGGGTGACAATGCACCACAGCTGGTAGCATCCCATCGTGCCAACAGATCCGGCGCTCTGGCTGCGATTATGGATTTTATTCCTGGTATCAAGGACGCGCTGGCAAAGGTAGATCTCACTCCTGAGGATGCCGAGGAAATGCTGGAAGATGCCGGCATAACTCTTGAGGATGTTTTGCAGGTGGCTGCTTACCTTTTCTTGTCACCTTCTTCAGCACCTTCGTCAGACAGCGTATTGTCTATCTATCCGTTCGACGAGAATGTGGAAGCTCCTGTACAGCTCTTTCAGCTCTACGAGCAGACGCTAGCCAACTGGTATATGCAGGGTGGCATCAATGTTGAGTATGAGAAATGGGGATGGTAAACAATTAGTTATTTAATACAATAGCAAAATATAAGATATGGGATTTTTATCAAATTTATTCGGAAAAAAGGAAGGACAACAGAAAGCAGGAGGCATGGAAGACTTCATGACCTTGATTCGTGTATATTTTCAGGCGGTGATGGCCGCCGACTTGGGCATCACCAATATGGCTGCACTGCCTGACTTGCGCGTGTTCAAGGCTACCCTGAAAGTGCCTACACAAAACAATAAGCTGGGATTGGCCGAGAAGACGAAGTGTAAGAAAATGCTGAAAGAACTCTACGGCATGGACGAAGACTTTACGAAGGAAATCGACCAGAGCATCCGCAAGCGTTGCAAGAAACCACAGGACATCCAGACCTATATGTATCAGTTCTCAGGCTTTACGCAGGACCTGATGATGCTCACGGGCAATCTGATGAAATTCAAGCTCCGTGTGCCCAGCATCTTCAAGAGCGCCATCCGTACGATGACGGAGAAAACCGTCAACGATATCTTCACGAAGAACGATTTTTCGGACGCTGGCGTCATGAAGACCGTAGTGGCCATCCGACAGTATGCCCAGAAGCTTGGATTCTCACAGCAGTGGACCACTAATTTTGTGTATAAGGTGGTGATGCTGGCCAAGAAAGAGCCCAAACCAAAAGAATAAGAGTTAAAAATCATTAATTCTCAATTTGACATTTATCAATTGTCAATTATATTTTCTACCTTTGTGGGATAAAGTGAATAAGTATGACCGCTAACGAGAAAGCTTTGGCGACGTTTGAGACGCGCATCCGACAGATGATTCTCCGCTTTCAAGAGTTGAAAAAGGAGAATAAGAGTCTGTATGAGATGCTGCAAAAGAACGAACAGGATATGAATCAGTTGCGTCAGAAGTTGGAACAGCAGCAGTCAGACTACAATTCACTGAAAATGGCGAAGATGATTGAGATTACCGATGGCGACCTGACAGGAGCCAAGGATCGGTTGTCGAAGTTGATTCGCGATGTCAATAAATGCATTGCTATCCTCAGCGATGAAAATCAATAAGGAATTGATGCTATGCCAGAACAGAAAAAGGACAGATTACATATCAGGTTGCACGTCTACGACGAAGAGATAGAGGTCGTCATCAATCGTGAAGATGAAGAGTACTATCGCTCTGCAGCCAAGCTCATCACCGAGCGCTACAATGCCTATGCACAGGCGTACAAGGGGCGCAAAAGTGATCATACAGTGGCACTGATGACGTTAATCGACATCACGCTGATGTATCAGAAAGAGCGTGCCAATAACGATACCTCGCCCTATGATAATGTTCTCGCTAAGTTGACAAGTGAAATCGAGGAAGCCCTCGGTGATGGAAAGTAGAGAACATTAACATATATATATAAGACTTAGAACGTTTATGAACATTATTGTTGGTATTATTCTGATTGCTGCAGCCCTGATTGTAGGTGGTTTCTGCGGCTTTATGATTTTCCGCTTCGTTGTGAAGGGAAAATATAATGAAATGCTGAATGCCGCCAAGAAGGAGGCAGAGGTAATCAAAGAAAAGAAACTGCTTGAGGTGAAGGAGAAATTCCTGAACAAGAAAGCAGAACTGGAAAAGGAAGTGCAACAGCGCAACCAGCACATCCAGCAGAGCGAGAACAAACTGAAGCAGCGTGAGATATCGCTGAACCAGCGTCAGGAGGAACTGGGACGTCGCAAGAATGACCTCGACAACCAGCAGACCCGTATCGACAACGAGAAGAAGGTGCTGACGCTGAAGCAGGAAGAACTTGAGAAGATGCAGATGCAGGAGCGCGCCAAGCTGGAGGAACTCTCCGGACTCTCTGCCGACGAGGCTAAGGCACGTCTGGTGGAATCGCTGAAGGATGAAGCCAAGACCGATGCTGCTGCCTACATCAATGAAATCATGGACGAGGCCAAGCTCAATGCCAATGCCCAGGCCAAGAAAATCATTATCCAGACCATCCAGCGTGTGGCTACTGAGACCGCTGTCGAAAACTCCGTCAGCGTATTCCATATCGACAACGACGACGTCAAGGGTCGTGTCATTGGTCGTGAGGGTCGTAACATCCGTGCTTTGGAGGCTGCCTGCGGTGTTGAAATCGTCGTCGACGACACTCCTGAGGCTATCGTCATTTCCGCCTTCGACCCCATCCGTCGCGAGACCTGTCGTCTGGCCCTCCACCAGTTGGTGGCCGATGGACGTATCCATCCCGCACGTATCGAGGAGGTCGTTGCCAAGGTGAAGAAACAGTTGGAGAACGAGATCATCGAGACGGGTAAGCGCACCACCATCGACCTTGGTATTCATGGTCTGCACCCCGAACTCATCCGTATCATCGGTAAGATGAAATATCGTTCCAGCTATGGTCAGAATCTGTTGCAGCACGCCCGCGAGACGGCTAACCTCTGTGCCGTGATGGCTGCTGAGCTGGGCCTGAATCCGAAGAAGGCTAAGCGCGCCGGTCTGTTGCACGATATCGGTAAGGTGCCCGATGAGGATACTGACGATCCACATGCTATCTACGGTGCCAAGATTGCCGAGAAGTTCAAGGAGAAGCCCGATATCTGCAATGCTATCGGTGCCCACCACGACGAGATGGAGATGCAGACGCTGCTCGCACCTATCGTACAGATTTGTGACGCTATCTCTGGTGCACGCCCTGGTGCACGCCGTGAGATTGTCGAGGCATACATCAAGCGTCTGAACGACCTTGAGGCCATCGCCATGAGCTATCCTGGTGTCACCAAGACCTACGCCATCCAGGCTGGTCGCGAGCTCCGTGTCATCGTTGGTGCCGACAAGATGGACGATGCCGAGACCGAGGCACTCAGCGGACAGATTGCATCGAAGATCCAGAACGAGATGACTTATCCCGGTCAGGTCAAGATCACCGTCATCCGCGAGACCCGCTCCGTCGCTTACGCGAAGTAATATCGTTATCCCGTAATAACGACAATAAATCAAAAAAGAGACCTTTTGCGGGTCTCTTTTTTTATTTGTAGGGACGGCCGGGCTCGAACCGGCGACCTCTTCAATGTGACTGAAGCGCTCTAAACCAACTGGGCTACGCCCCTTCGTTACAAAATCGTATGCAAAATTAATAAAATTGTTTCATTCCTGCAAACTTTTCCCCATCTTTTTACCTTTCAGGCAAGAAAAAAGGTTCCAACGAACAAACGTGGAACCTTTTATCTTTGTAAACAGGCGTTGCTTACTCGGCTTTTGCCTTGTTGTCAGCGGGAGCCTCAGCTGCAGGAGCTTCAGCAGCGGGAGCCTCAGCGGCGGGAGCAGCAGCGTCCTTGGCAGGAGCAGCTTCTTTCTGCTGGCTGGCACCGAATCCAGGCAGATTGTTAGGATTGGTGACAGGGTTCTCGATGTTCTCCATCACTGAACTGTCAGCGGTAGCGGTGGGAGCAACCCATGCGCAAACGACGCTGATGATGACCATAGCGGCAGCCAGTGCCCATGTGGCCTTCTCAATGAAATCGGTGGTCTTGCGAACACCGGCAACTTGGTTGTAGCCAGCGAAACTTGACGACAGACCACCACCCTTAGACTCTTGAATCAGCACGATACCGATCATCAGTATGGCTGCAATCACGATAAGAATTACAAATAATGTGTACATAATGTTTTGATTTTAAATTATTTAATTTTTGAATTATTCTTGCTGTTTATTATTAATTTCTCGAGGAAACGTATCTGGTCGGTAAAGTAGGCGTTCTTTTTCGGATAGCGTTCCGCCAGTCGGCCTATGATGTCGAGTGCCTTCTGATAGCGTCCTTGTTTGATGTAGATGCGTGCCAGGGTCTCGGTGAAGTATTCCTCTTCCACGTCCTCCGTATTCTCTGACGTCTGTGCCTCTTCCGGTTCCTGGGGCAGATCGTTGAGAAGGATGCGTCCCTGTTCCTGTTCGAGGAAAGTGTCGATGAGGTCTTGTCCCTTCATTTGTGGAGAATTGTCCTCCTTCGCCATTGCCCCCTCGGTAGCCAACAGGTAGGTGACGTAGTCCACTGATGCGTCGGCTGGGGTAGGCTTGCGGTCCTGCTTTTCTGCCGTATTGTCTTCCTGTGGAAGTGCATCGAGGAAAGTATCTATCAGGTCGATGGTGCGCGAGGACGAGCTGTCTGTTGTCGGCTTCTGACTGTTGTCCGTCAGCTGTTGGCGTATCTGATAGTGTGCAGCCTCTATCATCTGGAAGATGACCTTACGGTCTGTGACATAGATGGCAGCACGGCGGAGCTCCTCGTCGAACGACGGGTCATGCAGCAGATAGAGATTCTGCAACATGAGGAGGCGTGCCGTCTGGAAATACGGATGCAGCGCCAGCATAGACCGCAGCTCGTAGAGCGTGTCGCGATCCATCAGCTCGGGGTGGTCAATGAGTTCCGTTATTTCCATATCTTATATCTTACCTTTTGTTTCTTGCCTCTTACCTCTTACTTCTAACATCACCAGTTCGCCACAGTGGCATTGAATATCTCTTCGCAGATACTCTTACACATCTGTGAGACCAGTTCTTCCTGTACGGAGTTCAGCGAACGCGTGGTTTCGTAACTCTGACTGGCCGAGAATGTACGCTCAAAGTCCTCGTTGTGATTGGCGTTGTTGGTAAAGCGTACGTTGACGGTCATCGTCAATTCCGTCTGAGCCGAGTAGCCTTCTGCACTGACCGACTTATTGCGTTGCGTGTATTGCGTAATCTCGCCCTCAATCTTCATGTCGCCGTTACGCTTGACTTGCGTGAGACGAGTGTGGTTGGCAAACTGATCCTTCAGCTCGTTGTTGAACATGGGACCCATCGGACCCCATACGTAACTGGCGCGGATGGGGAAATCGGCAATCTGGATGGTCTTCGTCTTGGTGTAGTCGATGCTGGCACCGTTGAACTTATAGCTCACGGAACAGGCACTGACTGCCAACAGCCAACAGCTAAAGGCCAATAGCTTATATGTCGTTTTACTTGTCCAGTCCATATTGTTTCAATCTCCTATATAGCGTCCTGTCACTGATACCCAGTTCCTGCGCTGCTTTCTTGCGATTACCGCCATTACGATTGAGGGCTTTCTCGAGTGCCAGCCTGCTCCAGTCGTTTACATTCAGGTTCTCCATCTCTGGCGACGGTTCTACATATTCTTCTGCCTCTGCTACTTCTGCAGAGTTTAGTGGTGAGAGTTTAGTGGTGAGAGGTGAGAGGTTCGCCGGTGCGAACTGTGTTGTCGGCAATTGCGTAGGAGCCTGCATAGGTGTTGTACCCTGCACTTCTTCAATCTGTTTCTTCAGCGATGTCATCTCACGCCGCATGTCGTTGACGTTTGAGCGCAGTTCGAAAAGAATCTTATAGAGAATCTCACGTTCGTTTTCAAACGAATGGTCTCCCTCTCTGTGGATGGTGGCCAGTTGAGTGGTCTCCAAGTCCTGCGGAATAAACTGCATGAGGATGTCGGGCGTGATGGTACGTTCTGTGCTGAGAATGGACAGTTGTTCGGTGATACTTTTCAACTGACGGATGTTGCCCGGCCACTTATAGCGCATCAGCATCTGCTTGGCCTCATCAGTCAAGACTATTTTGTCCATGCGGTATTTCTCTGCCATCTGAAGGGCAAAGAGACGGAACAACAGTACGATGTCCTCACCACGGTCGCGTAAAGCAGGAATTTGTATCTGCACCTGGTTCAGACGGTAGTAGAGGTCTTCACGGAAACGGCCTTCGCTGATGGCTTTCTGGATGTTGACATTCGTAGCAGCCACGATGCGCACATCGGTCTTACGAATCTCCGTACCACCAACAGGGATGTATTCTCCATTCTCCAATACACGCAACAGGCGTGCCTGTGTGGCCATTGGCAGTTCGCCCACCTCGTCGAGGAACAGCGTACCCTTGTTGGCCACGCCGAAGTATCCTTGCGAGTCGTTGACGGCACCAGTGAACGAGCCCTTTACATGTCCGAAGAGTTCAGAATCGATTGTGCCTTCAGGGATGGCTCCGCAGTTGATGGCGAAATATTTTTCGCGTCGGCGGGGCGAATTGTCGTGGATGATACGTGGCAGGATGTCCTTACCCACACCGCTCTCACCGATGATCAGCACACTAAGGTCAATGGGCGCCACCTTGAGGGCGACGTCCAGCGCGTTATTCAGCGCCTCGCAGTTGCCTACGATGCTGTAACGCTGCTTAATGTTCTGAAGTTCGGAAGTCTTCATTCAACCGTTTTTTACGCAATTGGCTGCAAAGGTACAAAGAAAATCTGACATAATGGCATACTTTGGCAGAAATTTAACTTTCTGCTGCCGTTTCATGTTCTATTTCTTTCTTCTCGTCACCACCTTCGGCAGGTTTATCCTTGCGGAACTGGTCTTTAGGACGAACGGCAAAGCGAGCCTTCTCACCATCTTCACGCTTCTCGTGGAACAGTTTGGGAAGCGGATTCTTCAGCGGCTCATCATAGTTTTTGCGATTGCGGAATACGTCGATGGCGGTGTAGATGGCCTGACGCATGGATTGTTCGTCGGCCTTGCCTTGTCCAGCAATGTCGTAGGCGGTGCCATGATCGGGCGATGTACGTACGATAGGCAGTCCGGCAGTATAGTTGACGCCATTCTCTAACGCGATAGTCTTAAACGGAGCCAGTCCCTGGTCGTGATACATGGCCAGCACGCCATCGAAACGGTCGTAGTTGCCTGAACCGAAGAAACCGTCGGCAGGGTAGGGACCAAATGCCTGAATGCCCTTCTTTGCCAGTTCCTCGATGGCAGGTGCGATGATGTCTTTCTCCTCAGACCCCAGCAGTCCGTCGTCACCGGCATGGGGATTCAGTGCCAGTATGGCAATGCGTGGACAAGAGATGCGGAAGTCGCGTTTCAGTGTCGTATGGAAAATGGTCGCTTTCTCCATGATACTTTCTTTGGTGATGGCACGTGCAACGTCTTTGATAGCCAAGTGTGTCGTGACGAGGGCCACACGCAGCGTCTCGTTCATCAGTATCATCAAGGCTTTCTGTCCGTCGCCCACACTGGTCTCGATATATTCCGTATGACCAGGGAAATGGAATCCCGGACTTTGGATGGTCGCCTTGTTGATGGGGGCGGTCACCAGCACGTCGTATAATCCTTTGCGGAAGTCGGTCATGGCACGGTCCAATGCCGTGAAAGCTGCCTCGCCAGCCTCTGCAGAGGGCGTCCCCAACTCTATCTTTATCTCGTTGTCGAAGCAATTCAGCATGTTTAGGCGTCCGTCGCGAGCGTCCTCTGCCGAATTGATGATGGTATAGTTCGTTTCCAGGTTGAGTGCCTTCTTGTGGTAGGCAGCAATTTTGGGCGAGCCATAGATAATCGGTGTGCAAAGTTCGAGTATTGTTGGGTCAGCGAAGACCTTCAGAATCACCTCGTAACCGACACCGTTAGTATCTCCTTGCGTGATAGCCACGCGAATTTTTCTTTCTTGTTCCATAATTATGTCGTTATTTCGTTATTCTTTTTTGCTGTCGACAGTAGTCCGCAGGCTGCAAAAATGTCCTGTCCGCGAGAGGCCCTGATGGTGGTGGTAATGCCGTGAGCAGTCAAGTAGTCGCGCAGTGCTTCCATACGTTTTTCGTCAGATGCTGGCAGGTCGACATTGGGAATCTCGTGGAAACGAATCAGATTCACGCGACATTCCAGTCCCTCCAGCAGTTTCGCGATCTCACGACCGTAGAGCGGCGTATCGTTCAGTCCGCCAAAGCAGATGTATTCGAACGAGCATCGGCGCTGGTGGGTGAAGTCGTATTGTTTCAGCAGGGCGATGGTGTCGGCCAAGGGCATAGCCTTCTCGGCAGGCATCAGTTGCAGGCGCTGTTCGTGCAGGGGTGAGTGCAGGGAGATGGCCACGTGGCATTCGCTTTCGTCGAGGAACCGCTTCAGCTTGTTTTTCACACCCACACTGCTCACTGTAATCCGTTTGGGGCTCCACTGCCAACCCCATTCTGCCGTCATGATGTCACACGTCTGTAGCACGGCATCGAGATTGTCCATAGGCTCGCCTTGTCCCATGAATACGATATTCGTCAGGCGGTCCACCTCAGGCAATGCATAGATTTGGTTGAGGATGTCCGCTGTTGTCAGATCACCTTGCCATCCCTGCTTGCCCGTCTGGCAGAACAGACAGTTCATCTTGCAACCCACCTGACACGATACGCATAGCGTCGCACGGTCCTTATCAGGGATGAACACCGTTTCGACGAAGTTAGAGGTGAGGGGTGAGGGGTGAGAGGTAAGAACGGGAAAGAGGTACTTGATGGTGCCGTCTTTCGAACGTTGGCAATCGATAGGTGCCATAGCGCCGACCTCGTATTCCTCGCTCAGCCGTTCACGGTTCTGCTTCGAAATATTTGTCATCTCGTCGATGCTCTTCACGTGCTTCACGTAAAGCCATTGTGCTATCTGCCTCGCTGTAAAAGCAGGCATGCCTAAACTGCCGACGATAGCCTTCAACTCCGTCGGTGTCAGCCCCAAAAGTCGTTTCTTTTGTGGTATCATGGGTGCAAAGGTACGAATAAGTGAGCGAAAAACCAAATTTATTTGGTGTTTCGTAGAAAAAATAGTATCTTTGCACCTAAAATTAGCAAAAGATAAAGTAATGATACAGAAAACAGATTGCTTTTTAGCCTGTCACGATGAGCAACAGACCGCATCTTTGGTCAGTCAGTTGCAGCAAAATGCGTCGGTGAAAGGTGTTTTCTTCCTTCAGGATATTCCCATGTTGAGCAGTGCCATGCTGATGCATATTGCTGAGAAGGCTACTGCCGACTACGTGTTACTCCAGTTCAAACCCGTTGCCATCACACTTGGTGCAGGAGCCTTGGAGCGTATGATGGCTGCTGCTGCCGATACTGGTGCCGTTATGGTGTATGCAGACAGGTATGAGGTGAAAAATGGTGTTGTAGAGCGTCATCCCGTGATTGACTATCAGGAAGGCTCGTTGCGCGATGATTTCGATTTCGGCTCGTTGGTGCTTATCCGCACGTCGCTCATCCATAAGTATGCTACCACCGATCGTGATGCCGACTATCGCTATGCTGGTTTCTACGATTTCCGTCTGTTCCTCAGTCGCGAGGGTAGCCTCTTTCATCTGAATGAATATCTCTATACCGAAGAGGAACTCGATCTTCGCGCTTCTGGTGAGAAACAGTTTGATTACGTTAATCCAGCCAATCGCGAGGTGCAAATCGAGATGGAGCAAGCCTGTACGGCCCATCTGCGCGAGGTAGGTGCATTGGTGGATACTACTCAGTATCAGGAGATTGACTTCGGCGAGCAGGAGTTCGACGTTGAGGCTTCCGTTGTCATTCCCGTCTTCAATCGTGCCAAGACCATCAAGGATGCTGTCGAGAGTGCCTTGTCGCAGAAGGCTTCGTTCAAGTATAACGTCATAGTGGTGGATAACCACTCTACGGATGGTACATCTGACATCTTGTCTGGTATGTTGTCATGCCATAGCGACAAACTCCACGTCATCACGCCTGAGCGTACAGACCTTGGTATTGGCGGATGCTGGAACGAAGCCGTCTATAGCAAGCACTGTGGTCGCTTTGCCGTTCAGCTTGATTCTGATGACCTCTATTCCTCGCCCAAGACGTTGCAGACCGTTGTTGATGCCTTCTACAAACAGAAGGCTGCGATGGTTATCGGCTCTTACCGCATGTGTGACTTTGAATTGAATACCCTGCCTCCAGGGCTCATCGCCCACAAAGAATGGACGGATGAGAATGGGACTAATAATGCATTAAGAATCAATGGCTTGGGCGCTCCTCGTGCATTCTTTACTCCAATCCTGCGAAGCATCGGTTTCCCCAATACGTCGTATGGCGAAGATTATGCTTTGGGCTTGCAATTTTCGCGCCACTATCGCATCGGACGCATCTTTACGGAGCTCTATCTCTGTCGTCGCTGGGGAGGCAATTCAGATGCTGCTTTGTCCGTCGAGAAGGTCAATGCCAACAACCTTTATAAGGACCGTCTGCGTACCATCGAACTGAAAGCTCGTCAGCGCGTACAGCAGGGGAAGAACGATTCCCTGACGCTTTCGCCCATTGTCCGCTTCTTCCATCGTCAGCTGCAGACGTGGCCTGAGGTGCAACAGCGCTATCGCGACCTGCAACAGGTGGAGACGCGTGAACTCATGACTGATACGGTTACCCTACAGGTGCAGTGGAATCCTGCGCGTATAGGTTCTACGGGGGCAAAAATCGACGCCAAATCCATCGCCGAGCGTCCTTGTTTCCTGTGTGCCAAGAATCGCCCTCAGGAGCAGATGCATCGTGTGGTTGATGGCAAATACGAACTGCTAGTCAATCCGTTCCCCATTCTGCCTGTTCATTTTACGGTGCCCACGCTGAAACACCAGCCCCAGCGCATACTACCCATGTTTGGCGAGATGCTCAACGTGGCAGAAAAGGAACCTGCTGTTACCATATTATATAATGGTCCGCATTGTGGTGCTTCAGCTCCAGATCATGCTCATCTGCAGTCAGTGAGTACGGGTCATCTTCCCTTACAGAAGGCCTGGCAACGGTTGAGCCGTAACCTCGTCGAAGTGGTAAAAGACGGCGACGATGATGGCATCTTCCAGGTAGTCGATTATCCTGCTGCAGCCTTCGTGATTGTCAGTCATAGCCAAAGCGTTGGCGAGCGCTTGTTTCGTCGTCTCTACGATGCGCTACCGCCTGCCGACGACGATACAGAGCCCATGATGAATGTCATCGTATGGCGTGCTGACGATGTGTTGCTCAGCGTGGTGTTGCCTCGTCGCAAGCACCGTCCTGCATGTTATACCGCTGAGGGTGACGCCCAATACATCATCAGTCCTGGAGCAGTTGATATGGGTGGACTCATCATCACCCCTCGTGAACAGGATTTCCGTCGTGTGACCCCTGAATTGATTCTCGATATTTATCGCGAACTATCGCTGACCCCAGAACAGATGCAACAGGTCATCGAACGTGTAAAGAGTGAGAAGTCAAAACTTCAAACATCAAACTTCAAACTACAGAATTCAAAAGGCCAGCCTAACGTTACTGTGGGTATTGTCAGCGGTCAGAAGATTGAGTTCTCGCTCAACGCACCCTATACCGCTAAGGGCGAGACTCTTGAAGGACGGCAGGTGGTGGAGTTTTCCGAAGGTGGCATCCTCTGGCGTGGCAATCAGTATCGTGAACTCACCTTTACGCCCTCCAGTGCCGACGCTTCCTTCTCGTTGTTTGATGTCACCATCGGCGTCAATTTCCATTGGGAGCGCAAGGAGATGCAGACCTTCCTGGGCACCCTTCGACTGGTGGTAGAGTCCGACCAGATTACGGCTATCAACGAATTGCCCGTCGAGAAGTATCTCGCCTCCGTTATTTCCAGTGAGATGAAGGCTACGGCAGGTCTTGAACTGCTCAAAGCTCATGCTGTCATCAGCCGTTCGTGGCTCTTGGCACAGATGCGTCGCCGTGAACAGGCCAGTGAGCATAAGGACGGCTTCTTCTCGTTCATCAAGAAGGACGATGAACTCATCCGCTGGTACGACCGCGAGGACCATACCATTTTCGATGTCTGTGCCGATGACCATTGCCAGCGCTATCAGGGCATCACCAAGCAGACTAGCAAAAATGTGGAGCAGGCGTTGAAGGCCACCCGTGGGCAGATTCTCTGCTATGGCGACGACATCTGCGACGCGCGCTTCTCGAAATGCTGTGGAGGCATCACCGAGGAGTTCCAGTATTGCTGGGAGGACACGCCCAAACCCTATCTCGTCAGTGTTGCCGACCCCTATTGCAACACCAACGACAAGGCCATTCTCTCGCAAGTGCTCAACGATTACGACCAGGAAACCAACGATTTCTATCGCTGGACGGTAGAATACACAGTGGACGAGATTTCCGATCTCATCAACGAAAAACTCAAGGACGACTTCGGACGTATCACTGACCTCATCCCGTTGGAGCGTGGCAAGAGCGGTCGCATCTGGAAACTGAAGATCGTGGGTACAAAAAAGACCTTCACCATCGGTAAGGAACTCGAAATCCGCCGTGCCCTCAGTGAGAGCCACCTCTACAGCTCCGCCTTCGACGTGGAGAAGACGGCTAATGGTTTCCGCCTTCATGGCAAGGGCTGGGGCCACGGTGTAGGTCTCTGCCAGATTGGTGCCGCCGTCATGGGCCAGCAAGGCTTCAAGTACGACGAAATCCTCCTCCATTATTATCGCAACGCAGAAATTAAACGTATTTACTAATGTCGTTATAACGGTATCACGTTATAACGTAATAAGAAAAAAGAGAAAATGAATAAAAGAAATCCCTGGGCCTGGGTGCCCACCCTTTATTTCGCCGAAGGCGTACCCTACGTCGCTGTGATGACCATCTCGCTCATCATGTACAAACGCTTGGGCCTCAGCAATACCGACATCACGCTCTACACCTCGTGGCTCTATCTGCCGTGGGTCATCAAACCCCTGTGGAGTCCCTTTGTCGATATGCTCCGCACCAAACGCTGGTGGATTATTACCATGCAACTGCTCATCGGTGCAGCTCTCGCTGGTGTCGCCTTCACCATTCCCGGACCTTGGTGGTTACAGGGCTCATTATGTTTCTTCTGGTTGATGGCATTCTCCAGTGCCACCCACGACATCGCCGCAGACGGTTTCTATATGCTAGGCCTCGACCAGCATGAACAGGCATATTTCGTGGGCATCCGCTCTACGTTCTATCGCATTGCTACTATTTTCTCCTCAGGACTGCTTGTCGGCTTAGCAGGTGCTTTACAGGTCATCACGCGCAACATCCGCTACTCGTGGAGCCTCGTGTTCTACCTCATGGCTGGCCTCTTTATTGCCCTGTGGCTCTACCACAGCTGGGCACTGCCAAGGCCCTCTGAGGATGGAGAAAAGATGCAGAAAACAGTGAGCGGTATCCTCAACGAATTCCGTCAGACGTTGGTCACTTTCTTCCAGAAACCACAGGTATGGGCAGGCATCTGTTTCATGCTGTTCTATCGTATGCCAGAGGGACTATTGGCAAAGGTCAGCGCTCTCTTCCTCGTCGATGCAGGTCATAATGGTGGTCTAGGGCTCTCAGATGGCGAATACGGTCTCGTTCAGGGAACCGTGGGTGTTATCGGACTGACGCTGGGTGGCATCCTCGGTGGTATTGCCGCCAGTCGCGACGGACTCAAGCGCTGGTTGTGGCCTATGGTATTGGCAATCACGTTGCCTGACCTCGTCTATGTCTACCTGTCATATGTCCTGCCCAATAGCCTGTTTGTCATCAATGTCTGCGTCTTCATCGAGCAGTTCGGCTATGGCTTTGGATTCTCGGCCTATATGCTCTACCTTATTTATTATAGTCAGGGCGAGCACAAGACTTCCCACTATGCCCTCTGCACGGCCTTCATGGCGCTGTCGATGATGATTCCTGGTCTCTTTGCAGGAGCCCTACAGGAGTCCGTGGGTTATCGGGCTTTCTTCCTCATTGTCGTTGCAGCCTGCACGCTGACTTACATAGTCACGTGGTTCCTCGATATTGATCCCGAGTTTGGCAAGAAGGCAGAGGAGGATTCCTCTCAAGAATAGGAATTTCCCTACGCCGAAATAGGAAAATCAACTTGCTTCACATGCAAATAATACCTACCTTTGCAGTGTGAAAATAAAAGTTGAACCCTTTAATAGCATACGATTATGAAGAAGTTATTTACCTATCTGACAATGGCCCTCGTGACAGTAACGATGTTTACCAGCTGCGATGAACTCTGGCGCGACAGCGAGGACCGCGAAGAAGCCTACACCCTTGAGGGCACCTGGACGGGATACATTGATACTTACATCTACGACCGTTACGGTCTCTCAGGCGACAGCTATCGCACAGCGATGTATTTCGAGCGTGAAGACAGCTACGGAGGCTGGGGCTACGAAGTTGACTATGACATGTATAGCCGCTATTCCGACTATTACTATTGCGAGTTCAAGTGGGAGGTTTACGGTGGCGAAATCCGCATCCGCTATGCCGACAGTTGGAACGATGTCTATATCTACGACTACTCGCTCAGCGACTACCACTTCTCGGGTTACATGGACGACGGCACCTCGCGCGACATCCACTTCAGCCTGAGCTACGACAATCGCTTCGACTGGGGTTACTGGACACGCTCCTTCACCCGCAGTGCCGATCACAAAAATGTTAAGGCTAGTGGCAAGTTCGCCGAAGCACTCAATAACAAGAAATAAGTTACAAAGAACAATGAAAAACGGTGGGTTGACGAAAATGTCGGCCCACCGCTTTTTATTATATCCCAAGCCCACCGTCGAAGGCAGTCTCGACGGCTTTCGACTGCTGGATGCGAGAGTAGGGGGGCACGTTGTTGGTAACCCAGATGTTGCCTCCGATGACAGAGTGGTGGCCGATGGTGATACGGCCGAGGATGGAGGCATTGGAATAGACCGTGACGTGATCCTCGATGATGGGGTGACGAGGCACGTTGAGAATATTACCGTTCTCATCATATTTGAAACTCTTAGCACCGAGGGTAACGCCCTGATAGAGGGTGACGTGATTGCCAATGATACACGTCTCGCCAATGACGACGCCAGTGCCGTGGTCGATGGCGAAATATTCGCCAATCTGTGCACCCGGATGGATGTCGATACCCGTCTTAGAATGTGCTTGCTCGGTGATGATACGTGGGATGACGGGCACTTTCAGTTCATGCAGTTTGTGGGCTATGCGATAGTGCGTCATGGTGTTGACGACGGGATAGCAGAAGATGACCTCACCGTAGTTGGGTGCGGCAGGGTCGTTGTCGAACATGGCCTGAACGTCGGTATAGAGCAGGCGTTTGATTTCAGGCAGTGCGTCGATGAACTCCAGTGTCAGCCGTTCAGCTTCTTCGTAAATCTGCTGCTTGGTCTTGATGGCCTCGCAGTCCTCACAAAATTGCAGTCCGTGGGCTATCTCCTTGCGGAGCAGACGGGAGAGTTCCTGCATGTGTACACCGATGTAGTACGAGCGTATATTCTCGTCGGATTGGCGTTTGTTGAAATAGTCTGGGAAGATGATATTCTTCACAAGACTGACTATTTGCCTGACCTGTTCGACAGAGGGCAGGGGCGCATCGATAGCGGGCATCATGCTCACCTCCTCCTCAGTCATCTTGGACAGCAGTCCGACATTTTTCAATAATATGTCGTTATTCATTATTATTTTTTATTTATGATTTATTATCTAGGCCGCAGGCCGCTCATACCGCTTATACCAGCGTATGGTTATCGAAATACTGCTGTACATCCTCCTTGTAGGAATCGGAGATGGGGATGTGTTCTTCGCCGAAGACAATGCGGAAACGGTCAATCTGTTGGGCTTTCGTCATGTGGACAATATAGCTGCGATGGGTACGCAGGAACTCAGGACGGGGAAGATAGTCCTCGAGTTTCTTCATGTTCATCAGACTCATGATTTTCGTGCCGTCCTCCAGATAGAAGCGGACATAGTCCTTGAGGCCTTCGATGTAGAGGATGTCGTCGAGCGCAACGCGGACGAGTTTGTAGTCGCTCTTGACAAACATGAAACGGTCTTGGGCGGTAGCCATCTGGCGCTGGGTGACACTGAACCAGTCGAGGGCCTTGTTGGCGGCCTTCAAGAAGTCGTCGTACGAGATGGGTTTCATGAGATAATCTAGTGCTGACACCTTGTAACCTTCGATGGCATACTGCTGGAAGGCGGTGGTGAAGATAATCTTCGTCCCTGGAGGCAGGATTTTGGCAAACTCGATGCCGCTGAGTTCAGGCATCTGGATGTCGAGGAACAACAGCTGTGCAGGATGGTCGCGCAGCTCCTTCATGGCCTCGAGAGCCGAGCCATAGGTGCCTATGAGGTTGAGGAACGGTGTCTTCTCTGTGTAGCTCTTGAGCAGTCCTGCTGCCAAGGGCTCGTCGTCGATAATGGCGCAATTAATCGTCATAATGTTTTCGTATAAAATGTTAAATTCTTAATTTACTGTTTGATTCTTTCCAATCGGTGATTTGTATGTGCGCACGATACTCCTTGCCGTCGGCAGAAGGACCCTTCTCCCACGTGTGGTGTTTGAAATAGGCCAGTTCCAGACGGCGCTGTACCTGTTGGAGTCCGATGCCGTGACCGCTGTGGTCGTCGGCAGCCTTGGGGTGGTTGGAGTTGACAATGTCGCACGTAATCTGATGTTCGTCGGCATCAATGTTGATATGGATGAACGACGGCTCGGTAGGACTGACCCCATGCTTGAAGGCATTCTCGACGAGCGAGATGAAAATCATGGGGGCAATATCAATCTGCGAGGTACGGATGGCATGCTGGAACTTGATGTCGACGTTCTGTGGCAGACGGATGCGCATGAGGTTGACATAGTTCTGCAGGAATTCCACCTCGTCCTTCAACGGCACGGTAGGTTGCTGATAGTCGTACAGAATATGGCGCAGCATCTTTGACAGTTCCTGGATGGCCTCCTGGGCCTTGGGTGTGTCAAAGGCCGTCAGCGCGTAGATGTTGTTCAGCGTGTTGAGCAGGAAGTGGGGATTGATCTGGTTGCGCAGATTGCTCAGTTCGGCCGTAGCCCTTGCCGTCTCGGCGGCTTTGCGGGCTTGGTCTGCCCACATCCATTGCTGTGCGAGCTTGATGCAGGTAGCCGCCGTGGCGAAGATGATGAAGTTGATGCTGTCGCGGATGATGAACAGGATGGCATCGAGTACGTCCGGTTCTCGTCGTGCGGTGTGGAACAGGTCGTTGGTGAAGTCCATCCAGTATTGCTGGAAGGCAACGAACACAATGATCATCATCAGGTTGATGAGCAGGAAGTAACGGTGTTTTCCTTCTACGAAATAACGCGGTGTGAGCCACATGTAGTTGGCGTAGAACACCACCATGAGCAACAGCGACGGCATGCAGTTCATGACATACTGCAACATGGGCATGCCTGTGCCCCTCATATACTGCATGGGTGATAGGAACATGTAGGCCCAGAACACCACATGCAAGAATATCTTCATCTGTCGGTCCAATATCGCTTTTCCCATCTTGTTATTCGTGTCTGATAGCTTCTATAGGATCCATATTTGCTGCCTTCTGGGCAGGGATGTAACCAAAGAGTACGCCTATGAATACACAGACGAGGAACGAGACGTAGATGGACCACGCAGGGACGCTCGACGGCATGCCGACGATGGCGAGTCCGGCACTGGCCGAACAGCCTACGAGGATGCCGATGAGTCCGCCCGTGACGCTGATGAGCACTGACTCGATGAGGAACTGCAGCGAGATAACGGGTCCTGTGGCTCCTACGGCCATACGCAGACCAATCTCCTTGGTGCGTTCCGTTACCGATACCAGCATGATGTTCATGATGCCGATACCAGCCACGAGCAGTGAGAAGGCCGCTGCGACGACGAGAATCAGCGTGACGGTATCCATCGTGCTGGACATCGTCTCCATCATCTCCGCCTGCGATCGGATGGTGAAATCGTCAGCAGCCTCGCCCTTCAGCTTGTGGTTGTCGCGAAGCATCTGAGTCAGTTCCTCGATGGCAGCATCGGAGAGTTCCTCGGTGAGTGCCGAGCAGACGATGCTCGAGAAATAGGTCTGTGCGACGATACGCTTCATGACGGTGGTGTAGGGGGCAATGATGACGTTGTCCTGGTCCATACCCCACGAGTTGTAACCCTTCGACTTCAGTACACCGATGACACGCATGGGGATACTCTTGAAACGGATGGTCTTGCCAATGGGATCATGACCGTTGAACAGCTCCTTGACGATGGTGGCTCCAACGACGCACACCTTGGCGGCCTTGCGGATGTCTTCCTCAGTGAAGCAGTCGCCTTCTTCGACGGGCCATTGCTTGATGTCGAGGTAGTCGATGGATTCGCCGTACATCGAGGCGTTGGTATTGTTGTTGCCGTAGATGGCCTGACCGGAGGCAGTAACCTCAGGAGACACCTTGGTCACAAATTTCTTCTCGCGCATGATGCGTTCGTAGTCGGCCATCTTCAATGTCTGCATGGCTGACGGGTCCTGACGCACACCACCACGCATGTCGGCTCCCGGACGGATGGTCAGCAGGTTGGTACCCATCGTCGACAGTTCCTGACGGATACTCTCCTTCGAGCCCTGTCCGATGGACATCATGATGATGACCGCTGCCACACCGATGATGATACCCAGCATCGAGAGGAACGACCGCATCTTGTTGTTGGCCACAGCCTTCAGGCTTACCTTAAATAAATTCGATATGTTCATAATTTCACTTCGTCATTATGACTTTTTAATCATCCTGTGGAATGGGCAGGGCGGCGAGGGCCTCGGCTGCCGACTTGATATTCGTATTGATGGTGTCCTCGCGAATCTTGCCGTCGCGCAGATTGATGTTACGCGAGGAAAACTCGGCAATTTCAGGATTGTGGGTCACGAAAATGATGGTGTGGCCCTTACGGTAGAGCTCCTGAAACAGTACCAGCATCTCGAATGACGTACGTGTGTCGAGGTTACCAGTGGCCTCGTCAGCCAACAGCACGGCGGGGTCGTTGACCAACGCACGGGCAATGGCCACACGCTGCATCTGACCACCCGACATCTCGTTGGACTTATGTTCCAAACGGTCGCCAAGACCTACAGCCTGCAGGGCTTTGATGGCAGCCTCGCGACGCTGCTGGGCATTGTATTTCGAGTTGTACATCAAGGGCAGTTCCACATTCTCTACGGCTGTGGTCTTTGCCAGCAGGTTGTAGTTCTGGAATACGAAGCCGATCTTCTGGTTGCGCAGGTGGGCTCGCTGGGTTTTCGACATCGTGCGAACGCTGATGCCGTCCAGGAAGTATTCGCCCGACGTAGGCGTATCGAGACAGCCCAACTGGTTGAGCAGCGTCGACTTGCCTGAGCCCGAAGTACCCTGAATGGTGACAAACTCGCCCTCGTAGATTTTGAACGAGACACCACGTAGCGCCTTCACCGTCTCAGAGCCTACCTGGAAGTAGCGCTTGACGTTTTGCAACTCGATGACTACTTTTCTTTCTTCATTCATACATCTCACTTCTTACATCTAACATCTTACATCAGCCATCTTACCTCTTTGGCTGCTGATTACCGCCCTGTTGGTTTCTGTTGTTACGCGGACGTGGCATGAAGGGGTTCTGGGCCTGCTGGCCTGCTTCCTCTTCACCACCGCTCAGTGTGAAGTCGACAAGCACCTCGGTGCCTTCGTTGATGCCACTGACAATCTCAGTAAGCATGCCGTTGGTAGTTCCCACCTGCACAGGATGAGCCTTGAAGACGTTACCCTCCAGCGTCCATACCTTCGTGGACGCTTCGACATCCTCAATGCTCTGACCTTCTGAGAGCAGGGCCTCGGTAGGCATGAATCGCAGTGCCTTGGCAGGTGCGGCGAGCACGTCGTTCTTCTCAAGGGTGTAGATGGTGACGTTGGCTGTGAGACCGGGCTTCAGCTTCAGGTCGTTGTTGGGGGCAGAGATAACCACCTCGTAGGTCACCACGTTACTCTCAGTGGTAGCCTGCTGGCGTACTTGCGTTACCTGACCCTCAAACTTATCGTCGGGATATGCATCGACGGTGAACGACACGCGCTGACCTTCCTTCACGCCACCGATGTCGGCCTCGTCAATGTCGGCAATGACGCGCATGTCCGTCAGGTCCTGGGCGATGGTGAACAGCTCAGGGGTGTTGAACGATGCAGCAACGGTCTGACCTTCCTCAACGCTCTTCGACAACACCACACCGTCGATAGGCGAGGTGATGGTGGCATAGCCCAGATTGGTCTGTGCCTTCTGCACGTTTTCACGACTCGAACGTACTGTCTGCTGAGCCTTGTCGAACGACAGGCGGGCATTCTCGTAGTCGTTGGCCGAGATGAGACCCTTGTCGAACAGCGTCTTGTAACGGTTGTAATTGGCGGTCTCGTAGTTCAGCGTGCTCTGCGCACTCGACAGGTCGGCCTTGGCACGGTTCAACTCGCTGATGAGGTTGGTCTTGTCGAGTTCGGCAATAATCTGACCTTTCTTCACGATGGAGTTGTAGTCGACATAGAGTTTCGACACGATACCTGACACCTGCGTACCTACGGTGACGGAAGTGACGGGCTCGATGGTGCCCGTAGCAGTAATCGACGTGCTGATGTTCTGCTTTTCTACCTTGGCAGTAGAAAACTCTGCCTTTTGTTCTTTTTTGCCGCCTGAACACATCCAGACGACGAGGGCTATGACCACTACGGCGCCTATGCCCATCCAAACTTTCTTGTTCTTCATATCTTGTTCTGTTTTTACTTGACCTACGGTCGAGTCTGCTCACGCTCGGCAATGCTTAAGCAAGCTTATCATTGCTCTCGCTCAATCGCAGCCTTCTTACATCTTACATCTAACCTCTTACAGTTTCATCGTCTCTCCTTCGTAGAATTTCAGTAGCTGCAGGTTGACGATAGTCATATATTTCGACTGCAACTTATTCTGCTGGGCTTGCAACAGCTTGTCCTTGCCTGCCAACAGCTCGACGATGTTCTTCATACCCAGGTTGAACTGTTCCTGCAGGAGGTTATACGACTCCTGCTCGCTCTCTACCGATGCAGACGAAGAACGGAACTTCTCTTGGTTATTGATGGCATTGAGCCAGTATTGCTCGATGGTCTCAAACAGGTCGGCCTCCTCGTTTTTCAACGTCAGGCGTGCCTGCTCTTGGGCGATGAGCGCCTTCTGAACATTGGTCTTGGTCTTACGTCCGTCAAACAGGGGAATCGATATGCCCACACCTGCCGATGTGCCGAAGTTGGTCTTCATCTGTTTGCCCCATGAGCTCGATGACGACGAGAAGGTGGATGTGCCTGCGCTACCGGTCATACTGACGGTGGGCAACCAGCCGGCTTTCGCTATCTTCAGCTGTAGTTTGCTTGTTTCAATGCCGAGCATAGCACTCTGAATCTCAGGACGTTGCAAAAGTGCTCTCTCGTAAACCTTTTGCAGGGCGGGCACCTCTTCCAATGCCTGAGTGTCGGTGGACGAGGGACTGGCAATGTCGAATTCCATGACACCAGTCAGTTGCAGTATTTTTTTCAGTTGCAGCTTGTAATTCGACAACTGCGTCTCCGCCTCCACGACGTTATATTCGCTGGAAGCACGCTGGGCAGTAAGCTGCGCAAGGTCGGCTTTCGACATCTGACCGACTTCGACCATTTGCTGACCGCGTTCCTCGTTCTTCTTGCTGGTCTCCAGACTCTGACGGTTCACCTCGATGGCCTCCTTCTGATAGAGAATCTGCACATACAGCTTGGCAATAGCTTCCTGGACGCTGTTCGACGACTCCAGTACCGTCAGTTCTGAATCCTGCTCCTTGAGCTTGTTCAGCTTCAGCTGGTTGGTGTTCTGACCGCCATTCCATACGGTCCACTGGGCATTCACCGTGTAAGTGCCGTTATACGACACCTTGTCCGTAACCAGATCGTCCCACGGGTCGTAGTTGACGCCCTGATTGGTCGATGCCGTCACCGTGGGGAGTAGGGCAGCCTTCGACTGCTTGACATCCTCTGCGGCACTTTTCTGCGTCAGTCTGATTTGCTGCAAATCGATGTTGTTCTGCATGGCGTAGTTGATGCAGTCTTCCAATGTCCATTGCTTTTGGGCATGAACACCAAGACTCACCAGCGTGGCCATCAATAAAAATGTTTTCTTCATTTTTTTATACCTTATTATATATATTGTCTCTTCGGGTAATGGAATAATTCATTTTACCGATGCAAAGGTAGAGAATATCGACGAAACAACCAAATAAAATGGATGCAATTTTTCTTTTAGTAGGAATAATTATATAATTCTTCTATATTTTTCTCCGAATTAACGATATTTTAACGCAAAAACGCGGAGGTAGGACTTGTCATCGTTTGCCTGCAAACGCTTTGACCTTGGTCAAAGAACTGCGACCGGGAGCATGTCGAGCCCTGCTACAACAAAAGAAGTCCGACAAAAATCGGACTTCGTTGTTGCGGAGGCAGGACTCGAACATGCGACCTCCAGGTTATGAGCCTGGCGAGCTACCAACTGCTCCACTCCGCGATATTAACATGATTTCGCAGTGCTTTTCTCGAAATCGGCTGCAAAGGTACGACTATTTTTTGAAATAGCCAAATATTTCGCCATATTTTCGCATATTTTTCCCCTTTTCAAACATTTTTTGACGAAAAGTTTGGCTGTTTGCGAAGTATTTTTTAATTTTGCACACGATATGAGTACTGTGCAATCATAAAACAGGTACAGGAGGACGGATAATATGTCAATATCGAAGACAAGACAAAAGTTGGTTGACGTGGCTCGCCAATTGTTCGCAAAGAACGGACTTGAAAATACAACGATGAACGATATTGCCCAGGCTTCGGGCAAGGGTCGCCGCACGTTGTACACGTATTTTAAGTCGAAGGAAGACATCTATTACGCAGTGATAGAAAGCGAGCTGGAGCGTCTTTCCGACCAACTTGACGAGGTGGCTGCCAAGCGCATTCCTCCTCAGGACAAAATCATCGAACTGATTTACATGCATCTGAGCATGATTCGCGAGACGGTGGTGCGCAATGGTAATCTGCGTGCCGAGTTCTTCCGTAACATCTGGATGGTCGAAAAGGTGCGCCGTAATTTCGACGATGCCGAGATAGAGCTGTTCCGCAAGGTGTTCCGCGAGGGCAAGGATGACGGCGAGTTCGACATCGACAATGTCGATCTGGTGGCCGACATTACCCACTATTGTATCAAGGGCCTCGAGGTGCCTTACATCTACGGCCGCATTGCCCACGGCATGACCGCTGAGGCTACGAAGCCGCAGGTGGCCAAGATTGTGTATAGCGCCCTGGGAAAGAGACGAATGTAAAATCGTCGGAAAGTCGAAATACCGAGATGTCGAAATAACGAAATACCGAAATAACGATATAACGATATAACGAATAATAATTAAATTTAGAAGAATTATGGGATTATTACAAGGAAAGACAGCGCTGATTACTGGTGCTGCACGCGGTATCGGAAAGGCTATCGCACTGAAGTATGCCTCTGAGGGCTGTAACATCGCATTCACCGACCTCGAGATCAACCTCGACACGGAGAAGGAAATCGCCGCTTTGGGCGTCAAGGCCAAGAGCTACGCCTCGAATGCTGCCGACTTCGCACAGACGGAGGAGGTTGTTAAGGCCGTGAAGGAGGAGTTTGGCTCCATCGATATTCTGGTGAATAACGCCGGTATCACCAAGGACGGACTGATGCTCCGTATGACCGAGCAGCAGTGGGACGCTGTCATCGCCGTCAATCTTAAATCGGCATTCAACTTCATCCATGCCTGTGTTCCTGTTATGATGCGTCAGCGTGGCGGTAGCATCATCAATATGGCCTCTGTCGTAGGTGTTCACGGTAATGCCGGTCAGGCTAACTACGCCGCTTCGAAGGCTGGTCTCATTGCCCTCGCCAAGAGTATCGCTCAGGAGATGGGTCCCAAGGGCATCCGCGCCAACGCCATCGCCCCAGGCTTCATCGAGACCGCTATGACTGCAGCACTGCCTGAGGAGGTTCGCAACGAGTGGAAGCAGAAGATTCCCCTCCGTCGCGGTGGTCAGGTCGAGGATATCGCTAACGTTGCCACTTTCCTGGCTTCCGACCTTTCGAGCTATGTCAGCGGACAGGTCATCCAGGTTGATGGCGGCATGAACATGTAACACGATGAAAGATTCGGTATTAATACTAAGTGGTGGGGTTGACTCCACCACTTTGCTATATGACGAGCAAGAGCGCATCGCCCTCGCCATCTCCTTCGACTACGGCTCGAAGCATAACAAGCGCGAGATTCCCTTTGCGCAGCTCCACTGCCAGCGTCTGGGCATTCGCCATATCGTCATCCCCCTCGACTTCATGACGCGCTACTTCGTCAGTTCCCTGCTCGAAGGCGGCGAGGACATCCCTGAGGGCCACTATGCCGACGACAACATGAAGTCCACCGTCGTGCCCTTCCGCAATGGCATCATGCTCTCCATTGCCGTGGGCATTGCCGAGAGCAACGGACTCCGGTATGTCATGATGGCCAATCACGGTGGCGACCATACCATCTATCCCGACTGCCGCCCAGAGTTCGTCGACGCCTTCGACCAGGCGGCCTCCGCAGGCACCTTCGTCAATGTCCGTCTGCGCTCGCCATACACCCACATCACCAAGGCCGACATCGCCCGTCGCGGCAAGGCTTTGGGCATCGACTACAGCGAGACCTGGTCGTGCTACAAGGGTGGGGAACACCACTGCGGCCGTTGCGGCACCTGCGTCGAGCGCCGTGAGGCCTTCGCCCAAGCCGACATCGACGACAAAACTATCTACGACGAATAGCGCTAAGGTTACGGAAAGTCGAGCGAAATAACCAAATTAATTTGAGTTTTTCCGAGACGAAGTAAGCTCGCCGATTTATCGGCAACGCCCAGAAAAGAGCGTAAAGCGCTTTGAAGAATCCTGCTCCGAGGAGAAAATGCTTTACTGCCGTGCAAAAAGGTTTTTTGTACGGCAGTAAAGGTTTGTTAGGGGCAAGGTAAAGTTAAAACTGCGTCGATGTTTGTTAAAACAACGACGCAGTTTGATAAAACAAAGGCGTTGTTTAATAAAACTGCGACAATGATTAATGTTTTTGCAACCGCCCGTAAGGAGTTCTTTAGCCGAAGAGGGCGCGGAGGGCTTCTTCGACCTTGCGGACGGGAACGAGTTCGATGTGGAACTTCTTGCGGTTGAGGGCCGAGAGGTTGTATTTCGGGATGATGATATGCTGGAATCCCAGCTTCTCGGCCTCGCTGATGCGCTGTTCGATGCGGGCAACGGGGCGAACCTCACCACTGAGTCCGACCTCACCAGCCATGCACCAGCCTTCGTCGATGGGTGTATCGACATTGCTCGACAGTACGGCGGCAATGACGGAGAGGTCCATAGCCATATCGGTGACGCGCAGACCACCGGCGATATTGAGGAAGACGTCCTTCTGCATGAGTTTGAAGCCGACGCGCTTTTCGAGTACGGCCAGCAGCATGTTTAAGCGGCGCTGGTCGAAACCCGTGGCAGAGCGCTGGGGTGTACCGTAAGCGGCAGAAGAAACGAGTGCCTGCGTCTCGACGAGGAACGGCCGGACGCCCTCGATGGCGCTGGAGATGGCGACGCCCGAGAGTCCGTCGTGATTATCCGTCAGCAGCAGTTCCGAGGGGTTTGAGACCTGCCGAAGACCAGTTTGCTGCATTTCGTAGATGCCGAGTTCGGAGGTAGAGCCGAAGCGGTTTTTGATGCTGCGCAGGATGCGGTACATGTAATGCTGGTCGCCCTCGAACTGGATAACGGTATCGACGATGTGTTCGAGGATTTTTGGACCGGCGAGGGTGCCTTCCTTCGTGATATGGCCAATGAGGATGACGGGGACGCCGCTGGTCTTGGCAAAGCGGAGTAGGGCAGAGGCGCACTCGCGAACCTGGGCGATGGAGCCGGCAGAGGATTCGACGTCCTCGGTGGAAATGGTCTGGATGGAATCGACGACGACGAGGTCGGGCTGGACTTCCTTGATGTGGTCGAAGATGGCTTCGAGGGAGTTTTCGCAGAGGATAAGGAAGTTGTCGGTGTCGGCGGGAGAACCGCCGACCGCGCTGGCTGTGGGGGGACCGCCAGCCGCAGCGAGGCGTTCGGCGCGCATCTTGAGCTGGTGGGCGCTTTCCTCACCGCTGACGTAGAGCACGCGCTTGTCCGTCAGGGCGAGCATGGTTTGGAGGGTGAGCGTTGACTTGCCGATGCCCGGTTCACCGCCAAGGAGCACGATGCTGCCAGGCACGAGTCCGCCACCCAGCACGCGGTTCAGTTCGTCGTCGTGCATGTCGATGCGCGGGTCGTCCTTGGCTGAAATATCTTTTAGCCGCAGCACCTTGTTTTCGCGCAGCTGATGGCCTGCCGAGGCAGCAGCCGACGTTGCCACAACCTTTTTCTTGGTGTCGGCGACCTTGATTTCCTTGAACGTGTTCCACTGGCCACAGGCAGGGCATTTGCCTATCCATTTGGCCGACTCCTGTCCGCAATTGTCGCAGACGTACATGATTTTATCCTTTGCCATAGTGGCTACAAAATTACGCAAAATCTTGCAAAACTGCAAATAATAACGTAATTTTTCGCTTTGCGAGAAATTTCTCACACCTAAAGGTATGAGTGTGGCGTTGCAATCTTTCGTTCGGAAAAACCTAAATAAATTTGGTTTTTCGCTCACTTATTCGTAATTTTGCAGTCGAATTATGAAGAAATCGACGATAATCATGATAGTCTGCGTGCTGTTGATGGCAGCATGCGGACAGTCGTATGAGGAAACCAAGCGTCAGAAAAGCATCAGTAAGCGCGAGGCGATGAGGAAGGATTCGGCAGCCCTGAAGGTGGCCGTGATGCCCACGCTGGACTGTCTGCCGTTGTATGTGGCGGAGCATTACCAGCTGTTTGACACGCTGCGCGGTGGTGTGCGCCTGAAATTCTATATGGCACAGATGGACTGCGACACAGCGTTGCAGCGAGGTAGGGTAGAGGGTGCGATGACCGATTTGGTAAGGGCGAAACGCATGGAGCGGCAAGGTATGAAGCTGCGCTATCCTGCCGTTACCGGTGCTTACTGGCAACTGATAGCCAATCGTAATGCCCGTGTGAAGCAGCTGAAACAGATGGACGACAAAATGGTGGCCATGACGCGTTTCTCGGCTACCGACCTGCTGACGGACCGCATGATAGACTCGGTGAAACTGGACAAAGACCGCGTGTATAAGGTGCAGATAAACGATGTCAGTGTGCGTCTGCTGATGTTGCAGAACAACGAGATGGACGTGCTTTGGATGATGGAACCTCAGGCTACTGCCGCGCGTATGATGAAGAACGGCGTGGTGTATGACAGTCGGAAGGATAGTTTGCAGCTGGGTGTGCTTGTCTTCCGTGAACAGGAGATGCGGCATCCCGAACGTGCCGAGCAGCTGAAACTCTTTATGCAGGCCTATGACCAGGCTTGCGACAGCATCAACAAATATGGTGTGCGCCACTACCGCGACATCATTGCGGAGCGGTGTCAGGTGAAGCAGAACATGCTGGACTCGCTGCCCGATAAAATAAAATATGAACGCGCGCGAGGACCACGCGAACGGGATATTGCCCTCGTAGAAAAATGGCTGGGCGTGAAGAAAGAGGTGAGTGGTAAGAAGAAAGATGTAAGAAGTAAGAGGTAAGATGTAGGATGAAGACATTAGATCACTCTTTGGAACGCATCTACGCGCAACTCTGCTACGGCAACTGTGGCATGGCCATAGCCGAACTGGAAACCTATCTGGCTGCGTGGCCAGACGGAAAGACGGCGGAGGCCTTGCGTGTCATCAAGGAGGAGTATAGCCTGATGGCCGACTACTGGCGGAAAGGTGTCGTCGACGAACAGCGCCAGCAGTTGTACCAGCGCCTGTTGCAACAGGTGTATCAGCTGTTTGCCAATATTGCCGTCTATCGCCGTCTGCAGGCTTCGTCGTTTCTGACGGGCTTGTATCAGGGTGCCCGCCAGCAGTCGTACGACCGGTCGTTGTCGGCCATTCGTGGTGAGATGGAGAATTTCGTCAGCGAGATAGCCATGCTTGACTTTGAGCCGGAGAACAAGCGCGACGAGAAGAGCCGAATGCTCTACAAGGCGCACCAGCAGCACATGAACTCGCTGTTCAATTACATCGTCACCTCGCGTATGTGGTCGGAGGGTGTCGGCAGCGGATTTACCGATTTGCTGCTATCGCCGACGGTTGACAGTAACGACCAGCAGTTGATTGTCGCTGCCATCATGCTGGCGCTGATGAGTCAGTTTGACATGGTGAAGTTTCGTCTGTTGACGGATGTCTATCGCCAGTCGCAGGACGAGCATGTGCGCCAGCGAGCCTTGGTGGGGTGGGTGTTTTCATTGGACCGTCATCTGATAAATGTTTATCCAGAGCAGAAGGCCATCATTGACGAAATGTTGCAGTCGGACGAGGTGTGTCAGGAACTGACGGAACTGCAGATGCAGCTGATACTGACGTTGAATGCCGAGAAGGATAACGATATCATCAGCAGGGAGATCATGCCTGATTTGATTAAGAACAACTCGTTTCAGATTACCCGTAACGGTATTGAGGAAACGGAGGAAGACTCGCTGGAGGAAATCCTGCATCCCGATATCGCCGAACAACGGATGGAGAAGCTGGAAGCCAGTATGCAGCGCATTATCGACATGCAGAAACAGGGCGTTGACGTCTATTTTGCGGGTTTCGCACAGATGAAGCGCTATCCGTTCTTCTACGATATCTCCAACTGGTTTGTGCCGTTCTTCATGCAGCATCCCGATGTTTCGCAGTTTGTAGAACGGATGGAATGTCTGCGCTTCGTGGAGTCGATACTTACAAAGGGACCTTTCTGTAACAGTGACAAATATTCGTTTCTGATTGCGGCCAACGACGTCCTCAGCCGTTTCCCAGCCTCGATGCGTGAGGTGATGATGAATAACGAGGCATCGCTGGGAGAAATGGAGATTGGCGAAAACCAGACAGCAGCCTATCTCCGGCGTCTCTATCTGATGGATATCTACCGTTTCTTCCGTTTGTTCCCCAACCGCAATGCGATGAATAATCCGTTTGAGGGGAATCATTCGGATGACGACATCCTGAACGTTTTCGAATCGGAATTGTTTATGCAGACTCCGCTCGACGGCTATAAGGCCAGTGTTGTCCGTATGATGAAGAAACACCATTTCGACAAGATGGCGCGCGGGGTGTTGAGCACCTTCCCGGAAAGCATGCGTGATGCGCAGTATTATATTTGGACTGGCAGTTACGAGAAAGCGCTGGAGATAGAACCTGACAATGTGCGTGCTTTGGCCAGTGCTGCCCGCTGGCAGTTCTCGCGTGGCAATTATGCCCAGGCTGACGATTATTACGACCGCTTGCTGTTGCTGCAACCAGACAAGGTGAGCTATAAGTTGAACAAGGCCGTCTGTCTGGTGAAGATGGAGGATAACGAAGAGGCGCTGAAACTGCTTTATCAGTTGGATTACGAACATGCTGAAGATGCGAATATCCAGCGTGTCTTTGCCTGGGCACTAACGTGTGACGGTAAGTTGGAACAGGCGGAGAAAGTCTTTGTCCAACTGTTGGCCGAGCATCATGCAACGGGTGAAGACTACTTGAACTACGGCTATTGTCTGTGGTTGATGAATCGCATTGACGATGCTGCTGCGAATTTCCGTAAATACATGGAAATGACGCCTGCCGAACAACGTAACGACCCGCTTCTTGACTTCTGGTGGCTCAAGAAACGAGGCGTCGACATCATCCAGTATCGGATGATGGAAACGTTGGTGCAGTCGTAAGGTTCAAATGAGATGTTATAGGAATGGCTGTAGCAGGTGGGCAAACCATCCGCGGAATTTCTGCCACCCAGTGCGGAACTCATCCCACGTCTCTTCGGTCAACTCGAAGCTTTTCTGCTTGTCACGCCAGAACATGTCGTCCAGTTCCTTCGTCGTGGCCTTGTCCACAATGACGGCATTCTCCTCGAAGTCGCATTTCAGACTGCGTGCATCGAGATTCGTGCTGCCCACGGTGCAGTAGAGCCCGTCGACCATCATGATCTTCGAGTGATGGAAGCCCGGTTTGTAGAGCCAGACCTTTGCGCCACGCTTCATCAGTTTATGTGCCTGGTAGAGGGCGCAGTCGGGTGTCAGGGGAATATCGCTCTTCGACGACAGCATGATTTCCACCTTCACGCCACGACGGATAGCACGTGTCAATGCTTTTGTCACCGACGGAATCAGCGTGAAGTAGGGGTTGATGATGTGGATGGAGTCCTTGGCCTGATTGATGGCATTGATATAGAATGTGCGCATGATTTTCGGCGTCACATGCGGTTCGCGATTGATGATGCCCACCATCTTTGTGCCCTTCGTGCTAGTGGTGTCAGGCTTCAGGCCTTCGAAGACCGTCGGCGTGCCGCCACGATAGTATTTCATGCCGCTGACGTTTTCGCCAGTCGTACGATTCCAGATGCGGAAGAAGATGGCCTGCAGTTCGTTGACGGCATCACCTTCAATACGGCAGTGCATATCGCGCCATTCGCCCACTTGTTCCGTACCTTTGATGTAGTAGTCGGCTACATTCATGCCACCCGTATAGGCTATCTTTCCGTCGATGACCACAATCTTGCGGTGGTCGCGTCCGAAGATGTGGTTGACCCAGGGAAATCGGATGGGGGAGTACTCCACGATGTCGATACTATCCTCGCGCAATGACTCCAGGTGGTACTTCTTCAATGGCTGGTTGTTCGAGTCGTTGCCGAAGCCGTCGAACATCGCGCGCACCTCTATGCCTTCCTTGCGTTTTTCGCGCAACAGGTCGAACAACAGCGAGGCGATGGAGTCGTTGCGGAAATTGAAGTATTCCAAGTGGATGCTGCTCTTGGCCTGGCGGATGGCGCGGAACATGTCGTCGAACTTTTCCTGTCCTGACATGAGCAATGTGACGCTGTTGTCGTTCGAGAAGCGTATGTTGCTCTCGCGTAGTGTCTGAACTATCAGCGAGTCGCTCGTCTGGGCGCTCGCTGATAATAATAATGTAGCAAAAACGGAGGTTAAAATCGTACGAACCATTGATTATTTCCTGTATTTCATACGATACTCCAGCGGTGTCATGCCAAACTTGTCCTTGAAGATGTTGGAGAAGTTTTCGGCAGTCATGAAACCGACGTTGATGGCCAGCTCGCTCATGTTGATATTCGTGTTGACAAGCAGCGTGCAAGCATGTTTCAGACGCAGATCGCGTACAATTTCTGCAGGCGTCTTTGTCGTGATGGCACGAACCTTGTGGTAGAACGGCACACGACCCATGCCCATTGCCGTAGCCATCTCCTCCAGACTGATCTGGCCGCGACTCATGTTCTGCAGCACGAACTGTTCGATGTTGCGCATCAACTGCTGGTCCATAGCATCGCTCATCGAGTAATCGCCGATGGTATTTTCGCCATAGTACTGGCGCATCAGTTCGTCACCAATGTTCTTTGGAGCCTCTTGTTGCTCGTGAGGAGCTTGTTCCTGCTCGTGAGGAGCCTGTTCCTGTTCGTGAGGAGCAACGTTTTCTGCACTTTCGCCTTCTGGACGCTGACCATTCTGCTGGTCGTCGTCGTAATTGAATGTGGCCGTCGTCATACTTGCGTTGCGGCTCTCCAGTCGGCGTGTCTCGCCGCCTTCGATGGTGTTGCTCTCCATCTCGATAGGACCGAGACCCATCAGTTTGTTGAAGCGCATCACGGCCTCCTGGATATTGAACGGCTTGGCCAGATAGTCGTCGGCGGCAAGCGTGATGTTCTGGTCAGTCATATCCTGTTGTGACAGTACGCCGTCGGTCAGCAGCACAAACTTGGTATTCCTTCTGCGCGAATCCATCTTAAACTGGTTGCACAGTTCACTACCGGTCATCATGTCCATATCCTGCTTGCAGACGACGAGGTCGGCATTCAGCATTTCGATATCGGGCAGTGCGTCCTTGATGTTGTCGTAAGTATGGAAATCGTATACGTCGCGCAAATGGGCATTGACGAAGTTCAGGAATTCGTGGTTCGAATCGATGAATACCACGCTGAACTTCTTGCTCTGTGCGTCGAACTTGAACGGCTTGATTTCGGCCGTCAGTTCCTTTTGTGAAGAGCCGATGTAAGCCACTTCGCCGCGGTCGTTCAGTTCCATGCGGTCCTTTGCCGTGGACTCGGCCTTCTTCTCCGGATTCTCCAGCGTTGACTGCATCTCGGAGATGCGCGTGATGACTTGCAGCAGTTGGAAGTGCAGCGAGTTCAGTTGTTCGCGACCCTCCATCGTCTGTTCCTTCTCGGCCAGTGAACCGATGATGGTTGTCATGCGGGCCATGGGCTGGCGCAGGTCCTCACTGGTGTTCTTGATCTCTTCACGCTGGCGTTTCAGCTCGTCTATCACGGTACGCTTGCTGCGCCATATCTTCCTGAGTTTCTTGATACCGTAGCGCCAGGTGGCCAGTATTAAGATGGCAATGATGACATACACCGTCAGCGCCCACCAAGATATCCACCACGGACGGTCGATGGTTATTTCCAACGTACGTTCCTGATTGCTGACAGCACCGTCGGCGCTGACTGCCTTGACGTGTAGTGTGTATGTGCCGCTGCTCAGATTGTTGAACCTTACGCCATGCAGCAGTGCATCACCGTTGCGCCAGTCGTTCTCCAATCCTTCCATCCAGTACATAAACTGCAGTCGTTCACCCTGGTTGTAGTTACCAGCGGCAAACTTGATGGTCAGTGTGTTCTGGCTGTTGCCAAGCTCTATCTTGCTGATTTCGTTCAGTGCTGATGTCAAGATGATGCGGCCGTCATACTCGTGACCCGTCAGTATCTCCTCCTCGCCGATGAACAGCTGTGTCAGCATCACACGAGGCAGAGATTCCTGATCGTCCTTCGATGTCTTGCGCACCCAGTTGACACCATACAGGCCACCAAACAGCACGTGTCCGTCGGTCTTGGCCAGAATGGAACCCATATTGAATTCGTTGCTCTGCAGTCCGTCGTAAACGCTGTAATTGTACAATCCGAAAATGAATGTGCCGTCCTCGTGGTTGCGCTGTGTTACCACTCGACTCAGTCCGTTGCTCGTCGTTACCCACATGTTGTGGCGTCCGTCCTCGGCAATACCGCATATCGAGTTGTTGCAGAGACCGTCTTTCTCCGTCAGGTAGCTCAGCTCGTCTTTGACGGGGTTCAAGATATTCAGACCCTCACGTGTTCCAATCCAAATCAGTCCGCGTGAATCTTCGAATATCTGAGTGATATAGTTGTTGGTGAATGTCTGTATGTTCGTCGAGTTACCTGTCAGCACCGTTTTCTCGCGTGTAGAAAGGTCGAGTAGTACCAATCCTTCCGCCGTACCGATAAGCATACGGTTGTTTTGTCCGTAGAACAGTGCCGTGATATTGTTCGTGTTCAGCATACCATTCTCACGGGTGTATGCGGAGAAGGTGTCCATCTTCGGGTTGTACACCTGCAAACCGCCGTTGGTGGCTATCCACAGGTTACCCGACTTATCGGCACATAGTGCGTTGATGTGGTCGTCTATCAGCGTCTTTGAACTGTCGCGGGCTGCCGAGTAAATTCTGCCGACACCGTTCTGGATACGCGTCAGACCGTTCTGTTTCGAACCTACCCACAGGCTTCCGTCAGGTGTTGTCGCCATGCAAGAGACCTTTGTGCTGGCCAGTACACCGTTATAATCGATGACACCGTGATTACCAGTACCATACCATACGGTGCTGTCGCCAGTCTGCGCCATAGCGGTGATGTCGCCGATGAATCTCGTCGCAAACTTATAGATGCTGTTGCCATAGTAAGCCACACCAGATTTCTCGGTACCAACCCACAGCAGGTCGGTGTCGTCGACGTAAACACTCTGCACACCGATGACCTCGTCGCTGGTATTGCTATTTGTCAGGCTCGTGGGCTGTATGTTCTCCATCTCCAGCGTGTTCACGTTGAAACGCACCAGTCCTGCGCGGTCGGTTCCTACCCAGATGTTACCGCTTCTATCGCCGACCATGCCATTCACGATGTGGTCAACGGCTACGCTGGTCAGACCCAGACGGTCGCCAATAGAGGTGTTCCACGTATTAGCGTTTTTGTTATACAACATCAATGTGCCTTGTCCGTATAGCCAGATGTTATCCATTTGGTCGGCAAAGGCTTTTAGCGATTTCGTCTTGCGCAGATGCTGGGCGGCAATATGGTCTGTCTGCCATACGGTATGTTGCTGTCGCATAATGTCGCAGCACACCATTCGTCCGTCGTCGTACACGGCAATGGCACCGTCGCGACATTCGCTGATGGAGCAGATATTACCTTGTGGAACACCGTGGGCGTCGTTCGTATATCCGAACTCATAGCTCGTCTGCTGCTGCATGTTATAAGCCACGATACCCTTGTTCGGTATTGACGCCCAGAAGTTTTTGTGACGGTCAATGAACACAACGTTTGGTTTTCCCTCAATACCCATGCTGGCATAGACCTGTTTCATGTCGCGTTCGAAACTTTCCGTTTGTGGGTGGTAGATGCAGAATCCTGCCGACGTCTCAATCCACAGGTTGCCGTCCAGCATCTCCTGTAGGCTGATGATGTAGCTGTCGGGCAGCGACGATCCGTCCTGCGAATTACTTTGGAAATTCTTGAACGTATAGCCATCAAACCGGTACAATCCTGCCGGTGTTCCGAACCACATATAACCTCGCTGGTCCTTCAGTATGCAGTTAATCTGACTGCTAATCAGTCCGTTACGTGCGTCCAGTGTTTTAAACAGGTAGACGCCAGCTGCTGCCAGTGGCAATGCTAGCATGATGACTATAAGTATTCTTTTCAGTCTGTTCATATCTTATTATTCAATTTTCAATTCTCAATTTCCTTTTTTTCGACTTACAGCACGCACGCATAGCGGTCTACAATTCCCAGCAATTGGTGCTCGTCGTTCACCACCAGTACATTGTGTATCTTGTGCTTGTTCATCGTTTTCTGAATCTCGGCAATTTTCGTCTGCGGGCCGACCATCTTTGGCGTACGTGTCATGATGTCTCCTACGGTGCGGTCGAAGAACTTTGCCTGCCATTTTTCCATCGCCCGTCGGATGTCGCCGTCGGTGATGAGACCGATAACGTGGTCTTTGGCTATTGCTACACCCAGTCCCAGTTTGCCTTTGCTCACTAATATGATGGCCTCGCCCAAGTGCATGTCTTCCGTCAGCAATGGCAGGTTCTCGGTAATCATTACGTCTTGAGCCGTTGTCAGCAGTCGTTTGCCCAACTCACCGCCGGGGTGGAACTGTGCGAAATCCTGTGGCTGGAAGTTCCTTTGCTCCATCAATGCTACCGCCAGTGCATCTCCCATCACCAGTGTCGCTGTCGTTGAACTTGTTGGTGCCAGATTCAGTGGACATGCCTCTTTCGCTACGCTTACGTTCAGATGGCACGTTGAATACTTTGCCAGCAACGATTCTGGGTTGCCAGTCATAGCGATGATGGGTATCTCCATGTGCAGTACCATTGGTATGAATCGAAGCAATTCATCTGTCTGTCCAGAGTTCGAGATGGCTATCACCACGTCGCCTGTCGACATTACGCCGAGGTCACCGTGATATACGTCCAGCGGATTTACAAAAAATGATGGAGTGCCTGTTGACGCCAAGGTCGCAGCAATCTTCGCTCCGATGTGTCCGCTCTTGCCTACGCCGGTTACAATCACCTTGCCCTGGCACTGCATCATCAGTTCCACGGCACGGTCGAACTCCTCGTTCATCTTCGGTATCAGGTCAAGCACTGCCTGTGCCTCATCCTTGATACATTGTATTGCGTAGTCTCTTGTTGTCACAATTATTATCTTTTGCCTTTTAACTATATCAGTTTTGCGACCAAATCGCTAAGTGCATTCAGTTCAAGCATGTTCGCTGCGTCGCTCAGTCCCTGATCGGGGGTAGGGTGTACCTCGAAGAAAAAGCCCGTTGCGCCGAAAGCCTTTGCAGCCAGTGCCATTTGTGGCACAAACCGCCGATCGCCTCCTGTCTTGCCGTCGCTGCCTCCAGGACGCTGTACGCTGTGGGTGCAGTCCATAATCACTGTTTCTGTTACCTCCAGCATATCGGGAATGTTACGGAAGTCGACCACGAGGTTGTTATATCCCATCATGTTGCCGCGTTCCGTCAGCCAAACTTCCTTCGCTCCAGCGTCACGTGCTTTTTCCACAGGGTACCGCATATCGCGACCGCTCAGGAACTGGGCTTTCTTGATGTTTACTGTCTTGCCTGTGTGTGCAGCTGCCAAAAGTAGGTCTGTCTGTCGGCACAGGAATGCCGGTATCTGGATGATGTCAACCACCTGTCCTGTCGGTTCAGCCTGCCAGGTTTCGTGGATGTCCGTAGTCAGTTGCAAACCGTATTTTGCCTTTATGTCAGCCATCATCTGTAGTCCGCGGTCGATGCCAGGACCACGGAACGACGTTATCGACGTTCTGTTGGCCTTGTCGAACGAGGCTTTGAAGATGATGTCCGTGCCCAATTTCTGGTTTATTTCCACCAGTTTTGCTGCTACGTTATCGAGCAGCTCTGCTGATTCAATCACGCACGGTCCGGCTATCAATACAGGTCTTTTCATGCTTCAGTTTACACTTTAACCTTGCAAAGATAGATATTTTCTTTGACATGTGCAAGAAAAAAGGGCGGAAATTTATATTTCCACCCTATTCCTCATGAATTCCTTTTTTTTTCGTTTGTTTCTTCAACTGTCTGACGGGGAATTTGAAGTACGTATCGGGGAACGGCTCGTCAGCCAGTGTGAAGTGCCACCACTCAGTGCGTAATGGATTGAAACCGTGTCGCATCATTGCTGCGCGTAGTATCATACGGTTTTTAAACTGCTCTATCGTAATTTTCCTGTTGGCGGGGCTTTTGCTGTTATCGCCCGTATATTCGCCTGTTTCAGGATTGCCACAGAAATCGGGGTGACTCTCTGGTCCAAACCAATCGAATGTGCCGCCCATGTCCAACTCCTTCTCTGTCGCCATGTCGAACAACGTCAGGTCTATCGTTGAACCGCGTGAGTGACCGCTCTTCGCATAGATGTACTCCTGCGGAAACAATACTTTTTTGTCTAGGTCGGGATAGAAATATGCCTTCATTCGAGTATCGGGAATATCTTCAGCCCATCTGACGAAGTGGTCAACAGCCTTTTGTGGGCGATAAGCGTCATAAATTTTCAAACGGTATCCCAAGCTGATAACGTCGTCGCTCACAGCTTTCAAACTGTCTGCCGCACGCTTCGTCAGCAGTGCCGTCGGCTCCTGATAACCATCTATTCTGTCGCCTACGAAGTTATATGTTCCGAAGTAGCGAATTTCCAAAATAGCGTCTGGTATTACGTCGGTCAGCGTTGTGAATGCACTTGTATCCTCCGTCGCACTTGCCGTTTCTGCCACTGATTGCTCAGTGCTCTTTTTGCACCCCACGACCAACAGTATACTGATGGAAAGAAGACTTAGAATGTAACTTTTTTTCATAACCGTTTATTTCGTTTTGAGTTGGTGTCCCAGCTTGTTGTCCTCAGCCCGAAGACGAATTGCTTATACCCGGCAACATGAGCGTTAGCAACATAAAAAGGAAAAGCTCTTCATATTATATCTTGTTTATATCGACGTAGCCGTGCATGACAGCGTAGATGGTAAGAGCAGAGACGCTGCGGAATCCGAGCTTATCCATGATGTTTTTGCGGTGAGTGACAACAGTAGAGAGGGCGATATTGAGGCGGTCGGCTATCTCCTTGTTGATGAGGCCTTGAACGATGAGTGCCATTACCTCGATTTCGCGGTCGGAAAGAATTTTCTGTTGAAGCACTTGAGGGGTAGGGGGCAGATTCTGGCCGTGACCGTGGGCATGTTGCTCGAGGGCAAGCAGTTGACGAACGAGCTGGGGCTCGGGCTGATTGATGCAGAGGGTGTTGAACTCGCTGGGCTGCGAGCTGTCGTTGAGCGAGAGGGTAAGTACAATGGTTTTACGACGACGCTCGATGAAATAAACTCGGTTGGCGAGGACAATATCTAAGGAAACAAAATAGTGGGCATAGATGTCGGCATCATTGGCTTCGAGTTCAGCAAGGGTGCCGAAGGTGTCAATGGTGACGATAGGCATCATGTTGAGCAACAATTGCTTCAATCCCAGCGTGGCCAGCGTGTTGGGGTCGATGATGGCAATCTTCGGACGGTGATTTTGAACTGTCATCCCTTCTTATTCATGAATTCCAGACGACTGGCCTGCTCCATGACCATATCGGCAAGGGTTTCGTTTTGTGGCATTTTGCCGTTGATGGCTTCGAAAAACTGAACGAGAGACAGCTTGCCTCCTCCGGTCTTAAGGAGATGTACAATACAGAGGTTTTGCAGGCCGACGGTCTCGGCAAGGATGTCAATGTCAGTGCTGCCCAATTGGAACAATGCCAGCTGATAGGCGTCTTCGAAATTATTGTGCATGAGTCGCTCGACGTCACCAAGGGTATTCATGCCGATACGGCGCAGTACTTTGAGATAGGGCCACCAGGGGGCTTCATGTAGCTCGGCCTGTGTGATAGCGGCAATCTTGCGGTTGAGTTTGTCGAACGGGCGTTTGTCGAGATAACTGCGGAAGGTGTCCAGATCGAGTGGCACTTCCTCAATTTGTCCGCTCTGTACGAGGCTTTGGGCGCGGCGACGGTAGTCGGCAATAGCATTGCGAATGCGGCTGAACTCGTTGTCTGCGAGTTCAAGCATACCTGCCAGTCGGCTGAGGTTGCGGTGATACTCCAGAGGCGTTTCAATTTCAGACTTATAGCCGATGTCGTGTTGGATGGCTGACCACACGTGTTGCAAGGCGGTACGCATCTGCAACTCGAAGCGAACCTCGTTGATTTCGGGCATCTCAGGATTGAAATACAGCGACTTGGGAATTCGGCAGATGTAGTGTAGCGAATTGTAGCCGAAACTGTCAAATTGGTGCATTCTGCGCTTGTCGACGGAATTGTCCCAGTCGATTTCGAAGAGTACCTCAGCCATTGATGCGATACGGTCGACGTCCTCGTTGTAGAATGTGATGATGCGCGCGCCGAAGATGTCGGTAATATCGAGCAGCGAACTATATTTGTGTCCTTTGCGCCGAAGTTTTCCGACCAACGATTCTTCAGCCTTAATACGCGACTCCATGGAGTTAACCTCAATACCACTCTGCTGAACCAGTGTGCCCAGTTTTTCCATTACCACACGTTGAAGCTCCTCGAAGAGAGGCTGCTTGTTGCAGTACTCTTCGAGAAGCATTTCACCATGTAGGTCGAGTCCGTAATCTGGCATACGAAATCAGCGGATATCGAACAGATTGAAGAAACCGGTCATCATGAACACCTTCTTGATTTCGTCGTTGATGTGTTCAATAATGACTTTACCCCCCTTGGCAGTAGCCTCCTTGCGGATGGTCAGAAACAGGCGCAGACCAGACGAGCTAATATACTCAAGGTCCTTGCAGTCGAGGGTAATTTGTTTGTCGGCATTCTCCAATAGTGGGGCAATCTCCTGCTGGGCCTTTACGGCAGCAGGGGTGTCAAGACGTCCGCTGACAGTGGCGGTATAACCGCCGTTTTGTTCGTTAATCTCAAAAATCATTTTCAATTATGAATTATGAATGGTTATTACTTGATAATGGCCTTACGTGCATCGTTAATCTGGTCCTTAGCCTTAGCAACCTGATCCTTCAGCTCAGCAACAGAAGTGGCGTTGAGCACGTCCAGAGGAGCAAGAGCCTTTGCAACGGGCTGGATGTCGGGATCGTACTCTGACAGGCGGTTGATGGCGTCGAGCACGAGGATGATGCGGAATGTGACGTTAGAAGCTGCCTCGTCGGTGAAGGTGCTGAGGTACTTGTCGGGGTTCTGATTGGCGATGTAGAGCTGCTCGGTAAGTGCAGCGGCGGCCATCTGCCAGAAGTGGTTGATGCGTCCGTTCTTCTCCATTTCGTCATAGAGAACGTTTGAGGTCTCAAACAACGTGTTGGCATCGTCGATAGCCTTGAACGAAGGATCGTTGATGTCGGCAACGAGCTTTGTGATAGCCTTGTCGTAGTCTTCTGTAGGCATTTCGTAGAGAGCTGCAATCTTCTTGTCAACGTTCAGCGCGCTGAGGATGCGATACTTTTCGGCCAGCGTGGTAGCCTCCTCGGCAGCAGAAGCGGGCAGCAAATAGTCGGGCTTGACCTGCTTCTCTTCCTTGGTCAACTTGATGCCATCGTCGCCTTCTGACAAGAAGGGCAGTTGCTTCAACTTACCAATCTCGGCAGCGATGCTGTCGAAGTGCATCTTGATGCTGGCTTCGATTTGCTTCTGTTCGAAACTTTTCAGACTGTCAGCTGCTACCTCAGCCTGCTCACTTTTCTTTCCACCACATGCAGCGAAAACCACAGCTGCAAATGCAATAGCTAAAATTGAAAATTTCTTCATTTCTTAATTTTTTTGAGTTATTAAAATGTTAATTATTTATCTCGTTAATTCTCTGTTTTGCGAATGTATCTCCCTGGGCAGTCAGTGAGCAGCATCAGCGTGGTGATGATACACATGAGCAATAGCATGGCCATATTGAACCAGAGTGTTTTGATGTGCCACTGGCCCACAATTTTTTCACTGCTGTAGAATGGTGCGCGACCGATGGTGCTTTGTGGCGTCAAGAAGATAAGTCCTGTACGCGGCACGGCATAATTATCAATGATGTCGAGCATTCGTCGTTGGTCAGCACCGATAACACAATCTTCCAGTTTGATGTTGTAGTTCTGTCGTTTCAGGTCGAGTAGGGCTTCTTTGCCATTCTGACGGATATAGCTTGACGTCAGGGCATCGGCCTTCAGCGATATTTCGTTGCTACGCTTCGAAAGGATATTCTCGGCTTCCCTCATATAGTCGTATAATGACTGGTATGACTCGTCGCCGCTATAGGGCTTCATGTCGCAATATGCCGTGATTAGCGGCAGGTTGGTACGGATGACAGCCATGTGGTCCACAGTGGATTCTTTGCCTCGCTTTTGTTCGTCCTTCATGGTTTCAAGCTGTGATTGCAACTCATAGAGCAATCCCATGTTGTAGTATTGCGTCTCGTACTTCTTCTTGTCGAGCTCGAAGAAGTTACGCTCGTATTCATTGTCTGTGAATGATGTGACGGCCAGTGCCTCGTACGACCAGCGCGAAGGGATAAGGTCTCCGACGATGGGTACGTTACCCGTTGTGCTCTTGGGCGTCAGGTCGGAGAAACTGACTACCAGTCCGCAAAGCAGAATCTGTGGAATGAGCAGCATGGGGATGCTGATGTAGATGGCTACGACGGAGTTGAGACATTGCGACAGCAATAGTCCTGTGAGGTTGGCCAACAGGGCCGTCATAAACAGGATGAGCCACCATGTTGTAAAGAGCCCGTGCAGTTCCATGATGGCATTGCCGACAACGATGAACAGCAACGTCTGGATGAGTGACACGAAGGCCATATAGACAATCTTCGACCAGATATAGCTGCCGTAGGACAGATGCAGGAATTGCTCGCGTTTAAGCAGTGCGCGGTCCTTGATGATTTCCTCGGCACTGCCGCTCATGCCTGTGAACGTAGCCACAATGACGGCCATAAAGAAGTAGCTGACGAGGTTCTTGTTGTCCATGACGGAATAACCCTCGGGTGGAGCATAGCGTGTAAGGAAAGCACAGACCACTGCCAGCAGTGGAGCCTGCAGGAGCGTGATGCAGAGATATTGCACGTTGGTAATCTTCGTCTTGAAGTTACGATGCAAGAAGATGGCGAACTGTTTCAGCACACCAGGCTTCTTCTGGTCGGAAGACGGTACGTTGCTGACAGCGGGAGCAGGCAGTTCTGGACGGTTCTTCAGATAGAGCTCATGCCACTCCTGAGGTGTCATCTTACGTTCGTCAGATATCTCGCCATTGCTGTTGAGCGTCTTCTCGTCGATAATGTTGAGTACGATTTCAGGATTGACGTTGCCGCACATAGGACAAGCGCTGGTCTCAGCATCGGCATAGTGAGCCGCCTCTTTAAAATAGGTGATGGCGTCGATGGGATTACCGTCGAATACAGGGTATCCACCACGATCGAGCAGCCACAGACGGTCGAAGAGCTTGTAGACGTCGCTGGACGGCTGGTGGATGTTTACGATGATGAGCTTGCCTTTCAGCGTCTGCTCCTTCAGCAGGTTAATGACCTTTTCGGTATCTGCTGACGACAGTCCTGAGGTCGGTTCGTCAAGGAACAATACCGCTGGCTCGCGAATGAGTTCAAGGGCAATGTTCAGACGCTTGCGCTGTCCGCCAGAGATGTATTTGTTGATGGCCGAACCTGCTTTCAAGTCTTTGACGGCATCAAGTCCGAGATCTTTCAGGGTCTTCATGACACGACGGTCGAGTTCCTCCTCTGCCATCCCTTCGAAGCATAGCTTGGCAGTAAACCAGAGGTTCTGGTAAACGGTCAGCTCTTCGATGAGCAGGTCGTCCTGAGGCACGTAACCGATGAGGTCCTTGGCCTCGGGTTCGCTGATGTCGTGACCGTTGATGGTAATTGTGCCTTCCTGAGGTTTCATGCTGCCGTTGAGCAGAGAAAGGAGGGTTGTCTTACCTGTTCCGGAACCGCCCATGATAGCCAGCAACTCACCATTGTGTAAATTGAAGCTAAGGTTGTGCATACCGTTGTCACTACCTGGGAATCTGAATGTTACGTTGCGTCCACAGAACTCTACGTTCTCTACCTCGCTGTCCGATTTGTCGTAGCAGCTGATGATGGATGAGTAGTAGACAGGACGACCGCTCTTGCCTTTCAGCACGCTGCTCTGGAGCCATACTTGATAGCATCCCGAAAGTACGGGAACATCGTTGAGCAGAACGGTATCACTGCCCATGTATGTAAACAGCAGCAAGCCGGTGAAGGGGTCAAGCAGGGTTTTGAGCTGTCCGTCGAAACCTTCTAACTGGTGCAGTATGACGTGCTCCGTGGGCTTGTTGTTGACATAATCCATGAAGTTGTTATACTGCTCGTCAGAGATGTTAAACTGCTCGGCCATCGTGCGGAACATGACATCAGTAAATCCGTCGTCATCGGAACAGAATTCCAAAAGACGTAGCAGCAACAGGGCTTTTTCTGTGTTGCGGATGTCCGTTTGCAAATTAGAACAAATAGAGCGGACGGTATCCTGGGTGTTCAGGTCATCGGTCATCTCGTAAGCCATGCGCATATCGCTGTAGAGATCCAGATAGAGGTCGATGTTCCTGATGCCGAATTGGTGACGCAAATAACTTACGAGCATCTCTTTTGCCCGTTCCTCGTCCACTTGCTCTACTTTTCCAAATAGTGCAAACAAACTGATAAAGCTGGATAATATTACGTCAGTCATTTCTCTATTAATTTGCAAATTTACTTAAAATCTAAGACTAAAGTCTTATTGAGGTAGTTAAAAAACATTAAAACCCGCTTAAACGGTCTTTTTCCGTAGTGTCAGGACGTTCTTTCCGTCTATACGTTCGTAGTTGATAGAGTCCATAATCTGTCTGACTAGATGGATGCCAAGTCCACCAATCGGGCGTTCTTCGGCCGATAGAGTGGTGTCCACTTCTGCCTTTGTTGTGGGGTCAAAAGGTGTGCCCCAGTCAATGATGACAATCTTCAGACACTGATCGTTGGCTTTGGCCTCGATAAGAATGTCACCTTTCTTGCCAGTGGGGTAGGCGTAGTCCATTACGTTAACTACAGCCTCTTCAATGGCGAGGTTCAGACTCATAGTCAGCGACATGTCAAGACCGATGGCCTCACACACTTCATCGACGAAAGCTGCCAGTTGTGGTACTTCGTCGACGTTGTTAGTCAGTTTCAGACTGCGGGACAGACGCATATCGTCGTCCTGTTCCTTGGAATACTGAATGGCGAGCATAGTCTGGTCGTCACTCTGTTCAGCATTTCCTACAAAGTCTTGTACAACTTTTGTCATATGTTCAATAAACTTCTCTGGTTTCCGTTCAGCCTCACAGGCGGTATCCAGGACACGTTCTTCCTGAAACTGTTCGTGGCGCAGGTTTTCGGCCTCCGTCAGTCCGTCGGTATAGAGGAAAATAGTTGTTTGCGAGTCGATAACGGTTTCCTGTAGGGTGAATTTCCAGTCGGTGATGATACCAACAGGAAGATTGGGGTCGCAGGGCAGGAAACCAACCCCCTGGTCGCCGATTAATATTGGTGCATCGTGTCCAGCATTCGAATAGCGCATACGGCCTGTAGGCAGGTCGAGGACGCCAATGAACAGGGTGACGAACATGTTCGATTCGTTGTCTTCTGAAATGGACTCGTTGATGGCTGTCATGATGCGTGCCGGCTGCGATTCGTGGGACGCGATCGTGCGGAACAGCGAGCGTGTGACAGCCATGAGCAACGACGCAGGAACGCCCTTTCCGCTGACGTCGCCAATGCAGAAGAATAGTTTCTCGTCGCGAAGGAAGAAGTCGAACAGGTCGCCGCCCACCTCCTTGGCAGGCATCAGTTGTCCGTAGATGTCTACATCGTCGCGGTCGGGGTATGGCGGGAAGGTCTTCGGCAACATTGACATCTGGATGCTTCGGGCTGTCTGTAGTTCTCCCTCTATACGTCCCTTGTCTTCGTTGATGGCCTTGGTTTCTTCAATCTGTTTCACCAACGACAGCTGCATGGTCTCGAACGAGTCACGCAGACGACGCATCTCGTCTTTGGTCTTGATCTTTGGCAGCTCAGCGGTGAAGTTACCCTTGGCTATCTCGTCTGCAGAGACCGTAAACTGCCTGATGGGTTTGGTCACTTTGCGCACGGTGAAATAGCAAGCCAAGACGATAATGCCGATACCGATGAAAGTGAGAACCCCCATGAATGCCATCAAACTGTTCAACAGCCACAGCATGTCTGTTATGGGGAGTGTCACTACCATCAGCCAGTCTGTGCGCTCAACACAAGCGGCAAACATTAATATGTAGCTTTCGTTCTTGTCTCTATAGAGCCTGTAAAGTCTATCGTCAGTACCTATTCCGAGAATATTCTGGACGATTTTTTCCTTGCGCTTTTCTTTGTCTTTGATGTTCTTGAAATAGTCTTTGAGTGAGGCTCTCATCACCAGACTCGAGTCGGGATGGGCCACAATCGTACCTTGACGGGTGACAAGGAAACTGGTGAAATGGCTTTTGGCTTCAGAGTCGAACACATCCATGAAATTTTCATTGAAGGCGCTGTCCGACTTCTGTCTAAGCGTTTCAATCCAGTCCAGCGACAGGTCGGCAGTATATACGGCATAGGCCTCGTCCTTGTCGTTGATGAGCGGCAACGAGTAGGTAATCATCGGGAAACCTCCCCCTCCTTCGTCCACGTATGGCTCCGACCAACAGGCTTTCTTCAGTTCCACGGGTTTCTTAAACCACTCTTTCTCCGGATAGTTGTATGCCCGTGAGTTCAGCTGTGTGGTATGAATGCCCGTGGTGGTGCGGAAGGCATAGGGCGCATGGAGCTGTCCTTTCTTGGGTTCGTAGTCAGGATTAAAGGCAATGGCTGTTCCCATGATTTCATCGTTCAGTTTCAACATGTGCTGTACGCTGGAGAATAGCATATCGTCCTGATAGATGTTCTTTTTTGCTTCCGGCACATTGTTCCTGACCACAGCCTCCACATTGGAGAAGACGGTGTTCATCTTCTCGTTAGTCACCTCCATAGCAGTACCAAACGTGATTCCCAAAAGTGCTGCACCTATTACGTATATGATGACGAAAATAAGCCCAAGAATAAGTATGAGGCTAATGATTGTAGCCACCGTGATGCGCCATGTCAGACGTGAGACAATGGAGCGTGAAGGGCGGAATATGTTCAGTAGACCCATCAGTTCTTAGTATAATATGCGTGCAAAGTTACGAATAAGTGAGCGAAAAACCAAATAAATTTGGATTTTTCTGAACGAAAGTAACTTCACCTAGGGTGAAAGTTACGAATAATTCTTAATTAATGGCATTTTTTTATCATATTTTTTGTACCTTTGCACGAAATTTTTTGTTTAGATGCTTATGAAGTTGCAGAAATACATCACAATTTTCGTTTTTTTTACTTCGCTGACCGTCGCTCGCGCACAGGAGCATACCCGTGTTCTGGACCTGCCGCTCGACCTTGCTCCTGAGGAAGTCGTGGAAGCGCTGGAGGATAAGGGTCTGCAACGGGAAAACCTATTCGAACTCTCTGGCCGTATTGCGGGCCTCGACGTGTGGCTCTATGTGAATGTCAACAAGGACTCTACAAAGGTTAACCAGCTGTTGCTGACGACGCAGATGCAACAGGGCAAAACCCTGCGCGACGACTATGTTGCCCTGCGCAAATGGATGCAGAAACACTATGGTGCCCCCACGTGGGAATCTACTGTCCGTTCCCACTCCTTTGCACGCTGGTATGTGGGTTACGATCGCGATATCGTGATGATTGCCACCGCCTCTGCTGGTGTCGAGATATGGTTCTACGAAAACCACCAGCGCCGCAACATTGACTACTATGCCATTCTGAAATATTGCGAGCGTAATCCTGCACCAAATATGCCTGTGATGTATGCCCGCGACAATGTCACGTGGAAGAGTACGGGCGATACCTCGACGGTAAAAAAGAAAGTCGCCAAGCGTGACATCCGCAAGGTTTCCAAGAAAAAGGGTAAGGCAAGAAAACAGCGCCGTTCGAAGACCGTTAAGTCTAAGAAACAGCGCCGTAAGCGTTAGTATAAAGTTCCCCAGGCTTGCCGTCTGGGGCTTTTTTTTTACGATAGGAATCCGAGCAGGGCGCCCGCAGCGACGGCTGAACCGATGACGCCTGCGACGTTTGGTCCCATGGCGTGCATCAGCAGGAAGTTGTGGCGGTCGTACTCCAGTCCGAGGTTGTTGGAGATGCGTGCAGCCATCGGCACAGCACTCACGCCAGCGTTACCAATCAGCGGATTCAGCTTCTTGTCCTTTGGCAGGAACACGTTCATCAGCTTGACGAAGCAGACGCCGCTCATTGTGGCAATGATGAAGGCTCCGGCACCGATGGCGAAGATGTAGATGGTGTTCATGGTCAGGAACTCAGAAGCCTGTGTCGAACAACCTACCGTCAGACCCAACAGCATCACCACAATATCGTTCAGCGCAGCACCAGCCGTCTTGGCCAGACGGGTGGTCTTGCCGCTCTCCTTCAGCAGGTTGCCGAAGAACAGCATACCCAATAGAGGCAGACCAGATGGTACGATGAACGTGGTCAGCAACAGTCCCACGATGGGGAATAGGATGCGCTCCGTCTGTGAAACCTCGCGGGCGGGCTTCATCTTGATGACGCGCTCCTTCTTCGTGGTCAGCAGACGCATAAGAGGGGGCTGGATCAGCGGCACCAGCGCCATATACGAGTAAGCACACACCGCGATGGCACCCATCAGGTTGGGCGACAGCTTACTGCTGAGGAAGATGGCCGTAGGACCGTCGGCACCACCGATGATGGCAATACCCGCTGCCTGGTTGGGTTCGAAACCCAAGGCCAGCGCAAACATATAGGCACCAAAGATACCAAACTGTGCAGCAGCACCAATCAGCATCAGCTTCGGATTCGCCAGCAATGCCGAGAAGTCCGTCATAGCACCAATGCCCAGGAATATCAGCGGTGGATACCATCCTTGCCGCACACCCTGATAGAAGATGTTAAGCACGGAGTTGTCCTCATACAGTCCAATCTCCAGTCCGGCATCAGCGCGGAACGGGATATTTCCTAATATGATACCCAGTCCGATGGGGACGAGCAGCAGGGGCTCAAAGTCCTTCTTAATAGCGAGCCAGATAAAGAAGGCGCCTACTACTATCATGATGAGGTTACCTGCCGTCACGTTCGCAAAACCCGTGTACGTCAGAAACTCATTGAAGTTTTCTACGATAAAGTTTGTAAATCCCATAATTGTCAATTATTAATTGTCAATTGTCAATTATCCAATGGTCAGCATCACAGCACCTTCCATCACGGTATCGCCCTGATTGACGAGGATTGATGTGACGGTACCAGCCTGTTCGGCCTCGATGTTGTTCTGCATCTTCATGGCCTCCAGCACAATGACCACCTGACCGACAGCGACGGTATCACCCACCTTCACATTGATGGCGTTGATGGTGCCAGGCAGCGGAGCCTTTACGGGAGTACCTGCGCCTGCGGGAGCAGCGGGTTGCGGCTGTGCAGCTACGGGTGCAGCGGGCTGTGCCGCAGGGGCCTGAGGCTTCTCTGCCGGCTGTGCTGCCACGGGAGCTGCTGCACTGGCTCTGGTTGCTGCCAGTTCTGGATGCTTGGCAGCATTAATGGGTTTCTGCATCTCTATCTCGAATGGGATGCCGTTTACGTTTACTCTGGCTATCGTGCCTTCTACGTCGGTGATTTCTACCTCGTAGTCTACGCCTTGTACTTTATACTTATATGTTTTCATTGCTCTAAACTTTAACTCTAAACTCTCAACTCTCAACTTTAATGCAACTCTGGGGTTGTCGGAATATTCGGTGCATTGTGCTTGGTGGGGATGAGCGGCTCGTGCAGATGCGTCATCTGGCTGTATTCGTCGTCCCAACCCGTATTCTTCGGCTTGATGGTGATTACGCCGCTCTCCATGTCGTGAATGTCGTCTGCATATTGGCGCAGTGCCAGTCCAATGACGGCCATATACACCTCCTTGTCGATACCCTTCGTGTCGAAGCCTTCCTGCAGAATGACGCCAGTTTTGTGACCAATCTCGATAGTCTTCTCCACCGTCTTCGTGATGGGCTTGATGGGTTGCTTGTTGATGACTTTCTTGGCTGTCTCCTGATGACGCATAAACATGCCGAACAGCGTGAAGAATATCCACAGCAGAGCCAGGCAGAAGAACACGATACCCATTGCCATCAGTGCCATACCGAAGCCGTGAGGGTCCTCGCGCTTGAACTTGGCCACCTTCGACTCGCTCACCACCGTCTGGTTCTGGATGCCCAGCGTCACACGGTCGGCCGACTTCACTTCCCAATCCTTCGCCGTACCGTTGTTCGCAATACGCGCGTACGACTGGTCAGCCTCCAGCACGGGCACCGTCACCGAGTCTATCAGCTGCGTCGCATTACCATTGTACAAGGCTATCCACGTCGGTTCTGTCGTGTTTACCTTCACAGAGAGATGCAGCGCGCCTTTGTTCGGCTGGCTGCCCAGTTGCAGCACGATGAGCTGTCGCCCGCTGAGGTTCGTGCGCTCGTCGCCATTCGGAATCTGGCTCATCCGCTTCACGCGCTCAGGCACGCTCATCTTCTTGTCGAGCACGGAGCGGTCCGTCGTCACATACATCCCGCGGATGTTGTACGTCGAAAACGAGATGTTGGCTATCTCCAGCCACGCATTCCTCGCTCCGTATTCGTCAATCAAGCTCGTCTCGTTCACGGTCATCACCTCGTTCAACTTGATGCTGGCATCCATCTGAGCCATCATCGGCAGCGAGGTCACCGCCACGAGTGCGCCTAACAAGAGTTTTTTGATTTCCATTATATTTATTAAATATGTATTATTATATATATAGTTTTCTCTCGGTTTACCGAATTCGGCTGCGAAGGTACAAAAAAAAAGTGGACTGACCAAACATCAGCCCACCTTTTTTCAACTCTTAACGATTAATTCTATTCCATGCCACTATCGGACTCTACGAAGACCATTGTTTCTAGGTATGGTGACAAAACGCGTCTTTATCAGTCTTATTATATAAATAAAAGACCGAACATTATGCGTAAGATTATTGTGACTGTGGCACCCGTCTGCCATGTGGGCAAGGAGATTCCTGCCGAGTGTAAGAATCCGGGGAATGTGGGCAGCGAGCTGTCACTACGGGAGGTTTACGAGAAACTGAAAATGTAGGATGAAAATAAATATGAAGCAGTGGGTGGCTGACATTATCCACCAGAAAGAAGTAACAGCAATGCCAGTGATGACACATCCTGGTATCGAACTAAATGGAAATACGGTGCGCGAAGCTGTTAGCAACGGAAAAGTGCATGCAGAGGCTGTCATCAAACTGACACAGGCTTATCAGAGTGCAGCAGCCTGTACCATCATGGACCTCACCACAGAGGCAGAGTCCTTTGGGGCTGAGATAGCATTTAGTGACGAGGCCGTACCAGCCGTTGTGGGCCACATGCTGACGGATGTAAAGAGCATCAACGAATTGCAAGTTCCTTCATTGTCGTCAGGTCGCATCCCACAATATCTCAAGGCAAATCTGCTGGCAGCACGCGCTATTCAGGATCGTCCTGTATTTGCAGGATGCATTGGCCCGTTCTCATTGGCAGGTCGCCTATATGACATGTCGGAGATTATGGTGCTGATATATGAGCATCCTGATGAAGTCCATACGTTGTTGGCGAAGTGTACAAAATTCATTGAGAAATACTGTGAGGCACTGAAGCAGACTGGCGTAAATGGCGTCTTGATGGCTGAACCTGCCGCAGGATTGATGTCTAATGATGATTGCAAGACTTTTTCTTCTGCGTATGTGAAATATATCGTTAATAAAGTGCAGGACGACAACTTCATCGTTGTCCTTCATAACTGCGGCAATCAGGGACATTGTACGGAGGCAATGGTCGAGACAGGTGCTGCTGCCTATCACTTTGGCAATAAGTGCCAGATGGAGGAAGTTATCAAGGAAGTTCCGCCAACAGCACTCGCTATGGGTAACCTCGACCCCGTATCACTCTTTAAGGATGGTACTCCAGAACAGATGCGCAAAGCAACGCTCGACCTACTTGAAAAGACGCGGCAGTACCCTAATTTCGTTCTTTCCAGTGGTTGCGACACGCCACCTCACACACCGATTGAAAATGTAAACGAGTTCTTTAAAGCACTTGACGATTGGAATAAACTATGACACAGAAGACGCTGACATACGACGATTTAGACATTACTCTAGAAGATATTTACGAGGCGATGGGATATCATGGAGCACGGCCTGACGATGCGACTCTCCACGAGACACAGGTCATACTTGACGATGTACGACATTGGTTGCGTCCGCAGTTCTGTTTTCTTGTCGTACAACAGTTGCCCTCGTTCGAAATTGGCAATATAATAGAACGTCAGTTACGTGGTTCTGAGGCTTACACCTTATTTATATGTACCAGTGGCATTGAATATGAGACCTATCAGCAACGACTCAAAGCCGAAGGTGATCTGGTACGTGTGTTTATCGCAGATGCCCTGGGTTCTGTGATTGCAGAGAAAACAGCCGACCAAATGGAACTGGCTGTTCAGGAGAACATCAACAAACTGGGTTGGCATCATACTAATCGTTTCTCGCCAGGTTATTGTGGATGGCATGTTTCCCAACAGCAACTTCTTTTCCCGCTGTTTGAAGGAAACACCTGTGGCGTCACGTTGACAGATTCTTCGCTGATGGTTCCTATCAAGAGCGTGAGTGGCATCATGGGTATAGGAAAAGAAGTCCGCAAGTTAGAGTATACCTGTGGACTCTGTGATTTCGAAAAATGCTATAAGCGGAAACTAAAGTTTACCAAGTAGTTGTTTGGCAACGGTAACAGCAGAATTGGCATTGTCGCTATAACCGTCGGCACCGATTTCGTCGGCAAACCCCTGTGTGACGGGTGCTCCACCCACCATCACCTTCACCTGGTTGCGGATACCGGCAGCCTCGAGAGCATCAATGACTTCCTTCATATAGCCCATCGTTGTCGTCAGCAAGGCACTCATGCAAAGGATGTCGGGCTGGTTCTCTTTTACGGCCTGGATAAAGGTGTCGGCAGAGACGTCGATACCGATATTCACCACCTCGAAACCACAGCCTTCGAGCATCGAGGCAACGAGGTTTTTACCAATGTCGTGCAGGTCACCCTTCACGGTACCAATCACCACCTTTCCTATTGCCGTGCTGGCACTACCTGAAAGCATCGGTTTCAGCAGTTCGAGAGCTGCCTTCATCGCACGACCAGCCATCAACAACTGGGGCACAAAGGCTTTGCCGTCCTGGAATCGCTGACCAACTTCTCCCATCGCTCGAATCATTTGACCGTTAATGAGGTCGGCGGGGGCAATGCCTTGTGCTATAGCCTCCTTCGTTGCCGCAGCAGCGTCCTCGCTCTTACCGTTGAGGATGGCTTGGAAGAGTTGCTCCTCAGGGGTAATTGAGATGGCCTTGTCAGGTTCTGAAGGTTTGTTAGGTTCTGCAGGATTTATAGTTTTTGAAGGAACAGCTATAGCCTTACCTGCTTGCTCGCTAAGCGGTGACAGGAAGACTCCTGGGATGGGTTCAATGGCTTTTGCCATCATGCGGATATGGGCATCGGTGGTTCCGCAACAGCCTCCAAGGATGTTTACGCAATGGTTCTCGAGCAACGGCCAAAGGTCAGCCACCAGACTCTCAGGTGTCTTATGATACTTTCCGTTACCATCTGGCATGCCGGCATTGGGATAGAGGCTCACCTTCAGCCCAAATGATGCCAGCTGACACACCAGCGGTGTCATCAGCGGAACATCAGACACGCAATTGATGCCAACGGAATAGAGTTTGGTGTTTAGGGATAAGAGGTGAGAGATAAAATCGACGATGCTTTGTCCTAGCATATTGTGACCGTCTGCCGTCGACACGCTGAAACTCAGCATAATAGGCAATGCGGGAGCCACTTCCTGAGCGGCCTCGACGGCAATCTCGGCATTGCGGACGTCGAAGATGGTCTCGATGAGCAAAGCGTCCACACCACCATCTGCCAAAGCCTGAATCTGTTCTTTGTAGGCCTCGCGAAGTACCTGCTCATCAAGTGGTTCTCCGCTCGTCGCTACAGATGTCGTGCGACTGGTAGGACCGATGCTGCCTGCTACGAAACGAGGCTTGTCCGACGAGCTGAACTCATCAGCACATTGACGGGCCAGACGGGCTGCTGCGAGGTTGATGTCGCGAACACGATCTTGCAGGCCATAGTCTCCCAACGAGATGCGCTGGGCATTAAAGGTGTTGGTCTCGATGATATCAGAACCAGCCTCCAGATATTTGCGATGAATTTCGCGGATGATGTCTGGTTTGGTCACCACCAGCATATCGTTACAGCTTTCATTGAGATGATACTGCTGAATCATGGTACCCATCGCGCCATCGAGCAACAGGATACGGTCGGAGGGGAATACTCTAGAACATCTAGACTCTCTAGATTCCACTCTTCGGATAATTTCTTCCACCTCGCGGTCGGCATCATCCTTCATGTCAGCAGGATGCAAGATGCGGGCGGTTTGGAAATCATCCACGATCTTCATTGCTTGCTCCACTTCGCGCTCATTATGGAAGTCCATCTCGATATGAACGCCGTCGCCACCGATATTGTCAAGCAGAGGACGCAGCTCGTCGAGCGTCACCCAACATGCCATAATGCTCTTGCCGCCAGCCAGTATCTTCTTATACAGGTCATACCACTTTGGTGAACCGCCCTGAGGCTCTCCCACACCTGGCGTCCACTGGATGGCATTCAGTTCCTTGATTTCCAACAACGCATCCAGGTGATGCATTGCCCCAACGCCGTCGAGATGATAGAGTGTATAGTCAATCTTCTGGCATTGTTCACGGATAAACGGCTGGACGAAACGACGATAGTCATCCACGCTGATCATTGTCGAAATGTCGCTCTGCAACTTCGACATCTTGCCTGGAGCCCACGACGAGAAATAGCAAAACGCCATCTCATCGCCCTCACGGATGATATCATACAGTTCATCGAACACCTGGAAATAGATATCGTTGATCTGTTGCATCTGATGTTCCAGCACCTCTGGCTGCATCACCGTATCCAGCAACACCTTATCCGTTCCTTTGATAGCTGCGAGCACGTCAAGACCTTCCATCAAGTCGGGCATGCCCACATAATAATGTCCTTGTGCCTTCGCCTTACAGGCCTTCAGCAGTTCCTTATGCAGCAGGTAGTTCGGATGCTGCGGATTGAACACGATATCATCAGTATAGTTCGGATCAGGATGAATCCAGATGGTATCCTCGCCTCCTTCGAACACGCCACCGAGGATGGCTGCCAGCGAACCAGGTCCCAGCTGGGTATTCGCTACAGGCAACATATCGGCCATCAACGACGAGTGCGCCACATACCAATCCAGGTATTCTGCCCTCCACTGCGGGTCAAACCACCGTTGGTTCAAGTCACGATAGGGCGGGGGAGCAGGAATGTCGGCATGGGGCTTTACTCCTTCCTGAAAATGCTCCCACATATTCAGGATGATACCCTTATGGTTCCACCAGTCGATATAGTGTTTCTTTGTCTCTTCAAGATTCTTTTTCCAAGTATTCATAATGCAGACTTACGATTTAATAATAGGTTTCTCAGGGTTGATAAACGCGAAGAGCACCGCACTCACGATGAGCATCACGGCTATCATGTAGAGCGGCAGGTTGTAGTTGCCCGACTGCAGAGCCATGGCCGTGTGTACACAAATTACGTTAATCATTTTTCTGAATTTGTTTTAGTCGTTTGTTATGTTCAATTTCTTTTATTGCTTGATATGGACATCCTGCTGTGGGAACGGAATCTCAATGCCGTGCTGGTTGAGGGTGTCGTAGATGCAGCGGAGCACTTCGCTGATGACGTACGACTTCTTGGGTGCCTCAGCCCAGACGAACATCTTGATGTTGATGCCTGAATCGCTGAGCTCGCTCACGACGGAGCGGGCTTTCTTCGAACGGTCCATCCAGTGGTGGTTTAGCTTCGAGACAGCCTCGTCGGCCAGCTGCATGACCTGCTGCAGGTTGGAGCCGTAAGCCACGCTGTATGGTACGGCTGCGAGGACGTAGCTGTGGTTGCGCGTTAGGTTCTTGTAATTGTTGGAGAACAGCTGTGAATTCTGGAAGGTGATAGTCTCGCCATACAGCGACTCGATGACGGTGGACGTGTAGCTGATGTTGGTGACACGTCCGATGGTGTTGTTGACCTCTATCCAGTCGCCCACCTTGATGCGTCCCGTCATGAGCGAGGCACCGTAGAAGATGTTCTCGATGATATTTTTCGAGGCGAAACCGATACCAGTGCTGAGTCCTCCAGTAATGGCCAGCAGCCACGAGAGGCTGATGTGGAAGATGGAGAGCGACATGAGTAGCCAGATGCCCCAGATGAAAATCTGGATGACGTTCTTCGACATGGCCGTACGGCTGTCAGCAGAATCGGGGTCACGGTTGACGTAATGCAGATGCAGGAGCCGCAGGAGCGTCTTGCTGAGCCACGAGAAGAAGAACCACAGGCAGATAACCATTGTCAGTTTGAGGATGCTGATGGTGAAATTCTCCTGCTGGGTGGTTGCCGAGAGGTCCGTCGAGTTGGACAGGTCGATGAACTTGTATTTGAAGATGTCCCAGCAGAGGTCGCTGAGGTTGAATACGTCGGCCGCCCACCAGACGCTGAGCATGACGCTGCAGACTCCCATTGTAGGCAGTACTACCTGGTACATCAGGTCGTAAACCCACGTCTTGGTGACGGGTGCCTCGGCCAGTTGGCGACGCTCGCCGTAGAGTTTGAGATACTGCGACAGGCAGGTGATGGTGAGGATACATGTGAGCTGCATGATCCACCAGATGAGCACCTGAACGGCCAACAGCGTGTAGCCCGTCCACGAGCAGATGACGGAGGCAATGAACACCACGAGCGAGATGTAGGTGAAGAACATGTCGGAGCGTGGAACATTATGGTTGTGGCGTCGGATGACGCTCCATTGCCACAAGGCGCAGATAAGTAGAATTGGTGGAAAAAGGATATTTACTAATTCGTTGGGAATCAGAATGATACGAAAAGCGATGACGAGGAATCCTACCGTTATCAATGGGGTGTAGATGCGGAAGGCACTCTTGATTTGATCGCCCTTGACGCGCAGTAGTAGCGAGAACAGGATGACGCCTAAAAGCCAGGCGTAAGTCACCAGCAGATTGGCGGCCATGATGAAGAAATTCTGTTCGACGGTAGCCAGCGTGACGCCGAGGATGATGGCGAAGGTGACCGTCGTCGTGGCCATCGTGATGCAGGCGCGTTTCTTCATAAACTCCTCGGTGCGGAACTTCTTGGGCACCACATAGCGGATGACCAAGAAATTGAGCAGCGTGGCCAGGACGGCGTAGAGGATGACGCCCATAAGCAGTCCGAAGATGAAGCGCGAGTCCCACTGGGAATTGTCGGTAGGCCGGTATTTCTTCTCTACGGTACGCGACATGAAGCGCCAGTTGCGGTTGAAGTTCTGGAGAATATTGAAATAGGAGTCGCCACCATTGCGGAAGATGCCCGTCTGGATGTCGTTATAGCGTTTCTGGGCATAGTCGTTCATTCGCGACAGGCGTTTCTCCGTGTGGTCGTACATCTCGATGAAGTCGTTCAGCTTGTCGCGGTTCTTCTCGAGTTTCTCACGTATCTCGTAAGCCAATGCCAGACAGGCTGTACGGTCCTTTTGTGCCTGAGGACTGAGCACGCGCTGGGGCATCGAGTTGAGCGTTCCGATGAGTGAGTCGTAGCGCGCTATCTCGCCCTCCGTCTTGCTCATAAACTGCTTGAAGGGCACGCGCTGGCGCTGGAATTCCTGATACTGCTCGGTGGCTTCGTGGCAGGCGTAGGTCAGGTCGAACACGTACTCCTGTTTCTGGGAGTATAGCATCAGCGAGTTCTGGTCTGAGCGCTTCATGGTGGCTATAAGCCTGTTGCGCATCTGTTCGCTGCGCTTGTTGTCCAGTTCGGAACGTTCCGACAGTTCGTTGTGTTGGGTGTTCAGTTCGGCACGCAGTATCTGTAACGTCTGTGCCAGGTCTTTCTCTTTCAGCACGGCATGGACGCTCAGCGTGGCTAGCAAAATGACTATAATAGTAAGAAATCGCTTCATTGTTTCGGTAAATTTTCGGCAAAGATACAAAATAATTGAGAAATGAGCGTTGAAAATTGAAAATTATCGTTATCTTTGCAGAAAAATTAACGAAATATGATACTAATAGCTGATAGCGGAGGCACCAAGACCGATTGGTTGCTCATCCATTCTTCCGGACTTCGGAAAGGCGAGGTCATCGCCACGTTCCACACACAGGGCATCACGCCCATCCATCAGACTCCAGACGCCATCCGCCACATCTTGGGACAGGAACTGATGTCGCAGCTGTCAACGTTCCCGCGTGCACAGCTCATTGACTCGGGGGTATTGGAAAAGCCCTTGATGTCCGACTTGCAGGTGTTTTTCTACGGTAGTGGCTGTACGCCCGCCCATGTGCCTATGATGAAACAGATGCTGGGCGAAGTGTTCGACCCGCAGAAGGTGGAAGTGCATAGCGACCTGATGGCGGCAGCACGGGCATTGTGCCAGCACGAGGAGGGCATTGCCTGCATTCTGGGTACGGGTGCCAACAGTTGCCTGTACGACGGTAACGACATCGTACAGAACACACCAGCCTTGGGTTATATCCTTGGCGACGAGGGCGGTGGAGCCGTCTTGGGACGCATGTTTATGAATGCCATCTTCAAGAATCCGGCATTTGCATCTATCCGTGACGAATTCCTGGCTGAGACGAAGCTGACGCAGGCGGACATCATTCAGAAGGTGTACCGCGAACCACTGGCAAACCGTTTCCTTGCCACGACGTCGCTGTTCATCGTCGAACGACAGAACAACCGCCTGTTGCGCGACTTGGTCATTGAGAATTTCCGTGAGTTCTTCCGCAAGAATATCGTGCCTTACAAGCGTCCCGACTTGCCCGTACATTTCGTAGGTTCTATGGCGCATCACTATCCTGCAGCGTTGCAGGAGGCGGCAGAGGCAGAGGGATTCCACGTGATGTCCATCGTCCAGAGTCCTATTGACGGCTTGATGGCCTATCACTCAGGAAAAACGGCTTGAGTTAGCGTTCAACGTATTTTTTCAGTCCTTGACGCAGGAAATCGACGTAGGCTGCTACGTCCTCATCATACGAGCGGCTACCCATCAATGGGTGGCCCTCATTGTTTAATAGGACATAGAACGGCTGGGCATTGGCACCAAACTTGGTACGCTGGAGATAGCTCCATTTGTCGCCCACGGTGCGCAGGGTGCGTTGCTGCCCGTTTTCCGTCACCTCGATGGGTTCTGTAAGAGGCGTCTTGTCATCGACATAAAGCGATATGAGGACATATTTCTTGTTCAGCAGATCTGCCACCTGCGGGTCGCTCCACACGGCAGCTTCCATCTTGCGACAATTGACACAACCAAAACCCGTGAAATCGATGACGACGGGTTTGCCTTCGGCCTTAGCGGCGGCCATGCCTTGTTCGTAGTCGGTAAAGCGTGCCTCGACGCTGCCCTGATAGAGGTTGAAGTCCTGCGTGTTCATGGGTGGCGTAAAGGCGCTGATGGCCTTACACGGAGCACCCCACAGACCAGGAATCATATAGACGGTAAAAGCCAGTGAGGCCATTGCCAGGAAGAACTGCGGCACGTTGGTACGGCGGTCTTCGTCGTCGTGTGGGAACTCGATCCACCCCAGCAAGTAGGCTCCCAGCAGTCCGAAGATGACAATCCACAGGGCGAGGAACACTTCGCGGTCGAGGATGTGCCAGCCGTAAGCGAGGTCGGCTACGCTGAGGAACTTCAGGGCAAAGGCGAGTTCGATGAATCCCAACACAACCTTGATGGTGTTCATCCATCCGCCCGACTTGGGTGCCTGCTTGAGCAACGACGGGAACAGGGCGAAGAGGGTAAACGGTATGGCCAGCGCAATGGCGAAGCCCAGCATGCCGATGGTGGGTCCGAGGATGGAACCCTGCGTGGACACGGCCACGAGGAGGAATCCGATGATGGGACCTGTGCACGAGAACGACACCAACGCCAGCGTGAAGGCCATGAGGAAGATGGAGAGCAGTCCTGTGGTGCTTTCCGATTTGGCATCGACCTTCGACGACCACGACGCGGGCAGCGTCAGTTCGAAGGCGCCGAAGAAGGATGCCGCAAATACCACCAGCAACAGACAGAACAGGATGTTGAATACGGCATTGGTGGCGAGGGCGTTGAGGGCGCTGGCACCAAAGAGCAGCGTGACCGCCAAACCCAGCAGGACGTAGATGACGACGATGCTCAAGCCGTAAACGGTGGCCTCGCGGATGGCCTTCGAGCGTTCTTTGTTACGTTTCAGGAAGAACGATACGGTCATGGGGATGATGGGCCATACGCAGGGGGTAAACAGGGCGAGGAAACCGCCCAGCAGTCCTTCGAGGAATATCATCCACAGGGCGATATTGGTGGTGTCGGACGTTTCGCCGTTCAATGCCTGCAGTTCGCCAATGACGGGTTGCCAGAGGGAGTCGTAGGATGGCTGAGGGCTGAGGGTTGATGTCTGAAGGATAGAGTCTGAGGTAATAGCTGCTGTGTCTGGCGCCACTGGTGCGACGTCTTCCGCTTTGGTTTCTTCCGTCTTCGTTTCTTCAGCTTTCGCCTCCGGCTTCTTATCTATCGTTCCGCTGGCGGCAAGTTCGATGGTCGAAGGCGGCATACACATCTGGTCGTTACACGCGCCATATTCCACGTAGCACTTGATGTCGTACTTGGGCTGGGTGAACTGTATCTTCTGAACGAAGGTCACCGAACCCTCGAAATAGCGCACATCCATGTCGAACATCTTGTCGAACACCTTCTGCTCCTTGCCACGTGCCTTCAGACCTCCGACGGCTTTCGCACCCTCCATCTTGTCGGCATGGAACGTGGCCGAAATAGGTCCGCCGTCACCCAAGCCTGTGGAATAGACGTGCCACCCTGGATCGATGGTGGCTGAAAACAGCAGTTCGCCCTCGCTGTCGCTGATTTTCTTCAGTTCCGAGCGGACGTGAACGGGGTCCTGCATCTGGGCTGCTACGGTCATCACCGCCAGGAGCAGTATGAATGTCGTGAATGCTTTTTTCATATTCGTTGTCAATTTTTCCGTGCAAAAGTACGAAATATTCTGCAATATTTTGTATCTTTGCAGCATAAAATATACTAAAACGACAATGAAACACTTACTTTTACTCTTCGTAGCAGCTGTGCTCACCATGGGTTGTGCACAGAAAACCGCTGACAAAAACGATTTCGTACGCGTGGAAAACGGCCACTTCGTGCGCGCGGGCAAACCGTATTATTATGTAGGTACCAATTTCTGGTATGGTGCCATCCTCGGTTCTGAGGGGCAGGGTGGCAATCGCGAACGTCTGGCGCAGGAACTCGACGCGATGAAGCGCATGGGCATCGACAACCTGCGCATCCTCGTGGGTAGCGATGGTGAGCGTGGCGTCAAGACGAAGGTGGAACCGACGTTGCAGGAGGCCCCTGGCGTTTATAACGACACCATTCTGGCTGGTCTCGACTGGCTGTTACAGGAAATGGGCAAGCGCGATATGGTCGCTGTGCTCTACCTGAACAACTCGTGGGAGTGGAGTGGGGGATACGGCTTCTATCTGGAGCATGCTGGAGCTGGTAAACAGCCGCGCCCGGATGATGCAGGCTATCCGGCCTTCATGCAGGCCATGTCGAAATATGCCACCAACGAGAAGGCACATCAGCTGTTCTACGACTATGTGCGCTTCATCATCAGTCGCACCAACCGCTATACGGGTCTGGCCTACAAGGACGATCCTGCCATCATGTCGTGGCAGATTGGCAACGAGCCGCGAGCATTCTCGACGGAGGCTTTGCCGGCTTTTGAGAAGTGGATTAGCGAGGCTGCGGCACTCATTCGCGAACTCGACTCCAACCACCTCATCTCCATCGGTAGCGAGGGCTCGTGGGGTTGCGAAAACGACTACGGTTGCTGGGAGCGCATCTGTAGCGACCAGAATGTCGATTATTGCAATGTCCATCTGTGGCCTTACAACTGGGGCTGGGCAAAGCCGGATTCGCTCATCGAACATCTGCCGCGTGCCTGCGAGAATACGAAGGAGTATATCAACAAACACCTGGCCATCTGCGACCGTATCGGTAAACCGCTCGTGATGGAGGAGTTCGGCTATCCGCGCGATGGTTTTTCCTTTGCGCAGGGCAGTCCTACCACTGGTCGCGACGGATACTACCGTTACGTATTCTCTCTTGTAGCGGATAATGCCGAGCAGGGCGGAAAATTTGCCGGATGTAATTTCTGGGGCTGGGGCGGTTTTGCCAAACCCACCCACGAACAATGGCAGGTGGGCGACGACTACACGGGCGATCCTGCCCAGGAGGCGCAGGGACTCAATTCCGTCTTTGCCAACGACAGCAGCACGCTCGCCGTTGTCCGCGAACAGGTCGATAGGATGAACAATGTGAAATAACTGGTCACGTGATACAATTAGTCATGTGAAATTAATAATGGGGGCGGTTCACACCGTCCCCATTATTCTTTTTCTTGCTTTCTCTAAATTAGTGCTTAATCATGTGGAAACTTTTCTTTGCCAGCGGGAAGCTTTTCTTTGCCAGCGAAACCACAACGTAATTCAAAATAATCATATCCTAAAAACCAATTAAAATGTTAACCTAAAAACGAATCTTTTTGTCTAGTACCTCTTGTAAGACGGTGCAAAGTTACGTAAAATGTGTGCGAACACAAAGTGTTTTTACGTAAAATTTACGTGAACGGGCCTTCTTCTTGACGTAGGTCAAAATTTAAAAAATCACCCCCCTTTTCTTGGTATTCTATAAAAAATGAGTAACTTTGCAGCCCAGAAACGAAAATACAAGGATATGGAATATATGTCACAAGAAGGCTACGATAAGCTCGTGGCCGAACTGAAACAGCTGGAAAACGTGGAATTGCCGCGTGTGCGCGAGGCCATTGCCGAGGCGCGTGCACAAGGCGATCTGAGCGAGAATTTCGAATATCATGCTGCCAAGCGCGAACAAGGACGTCTGTTGAGTGAGATACGCTTCAGACAGCGTGTGCTAGAGCATGCCCGAGTCCTTGATACTCCTCGTCAGGACACTGATACGATAGGACTGCTCGCGAAGGTCGCCATGACCAATATGGGTAATAACGCCCACATGACCTATACCATAGTAAATCCCCACGAAGCAAATCTCCGTGAGGGCAAGATTTCTATCAAGTCGCCCATTGGTCAGGCGTTGTTGCACAAAAAAGTCGGCGACGTCGTCGAAGTACAAGTGCCTGCGGGCATCCTGAAACTCCGCATCGAAAACATCAGTTATTCGTAGTATTGCGCTTCACCTCGCGCTTTGGCGCGAAGATTACGAAAATTCGAGCCCACCAAACGATGAGCCCGAATTTTTTGTAGTCGCTTTAAAGCGAAATAGGTCCTAGTCCCATACACGTTTAGAGTCCCTTGATAAGGGACGGCTATAATGCAGGGTTATAGCCCATACAAGACACTGTTCCCAGTGCAGTTAGGGCTGCAGTCAGTATCGACACTATCACCTGAATAATGGTCTTCCAAGTTTCCTTTTTCATAACTTCTTACTTTTTTACCCTTTACCTTTAAAAGAGGCTGGGGCCTCAGCCATCAGACATCAGCCCTCAGCCATCTTACATCGCTAGTCCTGTCCCATGCCGTCGTCGTTGCTCGACTTGGTGAACACGCGGCTGGCAACCTCACTGGACTGACCGTCCTTGATGGCGATAGCCTTGACAGTGGTCGTAGAGCTCAGCGTGAATGCCTCGCTGTACAGCGCGCTCTCGGCCGTAGGCGTGCTGCCGTCGGTGGTGTAGTGGATCTCTGCGCCGTCAGGACCGCTCATGCTCACCTGAGTAGACTCAGTGAACGACGTGTTACCGTTGATGCTGGGCGAAGTCAGCGTCTGGTTCTGCGAACCGCTACCGGAGTTGCCTCCGTTGCCGCCGCCCTGGTTATCACTCCCCTCGCCATTGGGAGAGGGGTCGGGGGTGAGGCTCTCGTCTTCCTCCACGTCTCCGCTGTCGCCGGAGGTGACGCGCTTCAGCACGTTGCCGTCCTCGTCCAGACAGGTAATCTGGATGCTGGTGTTCTTCAGCTCGTCC